>CAZCGF010000005.1:0-28319 GCA_964498115.1 uncultured Planctomycetaceae bacterium
TCATCCAGCGCGACCCGAACGAGACAGGGCTCCCCATCATCGCCGCCCTCGCCATGAACGGCGAAGCCGCCGCCATCCTCATATGCGGCTTCGATGGCATGGCCCTCTAGTTGAAAGGCCGGTTCCGAAATCGGCCAACCCCTTTATTCATGCGCGACGCTCGGACGGCGACGTTTGGGCGTTTCGCGTTTCGCGTTTCGCACCAGTTGTCGTAACGACTTGCATGACTTGTACGATCGCCACTTTTTGCTTATTGAGTCGCGCGTAACTCTGGTTTGGACAGTTTTTCGGCCCCGAAACCGCGTAAATCGCTGAGAGTCTCTCCGTCTTTTGCCCGCTGTTATACTCGAAAACTGAAATCGCTCGGATTCTATGATTCCATCGAGCCCGCCAGGAAGGCCGCGCAGCCCGGGCATTACACACGAAGCAGGTCAGTAAAACACTGCCGGATGTACCGCTTCGACAATCTCAATCGTTTCATTGCGGTGCGTTGGAGCTAGGATGACAAAAGGGATTCGATCAGCGCAAATAGATCTTCTCCGTCGACATCCCTGTCAAAGTCCATGTCGGACCGAAGTATCGTTAACGGCTTGGAGTTTGTGCCCAGCAGTGCGTTTAGGAACGGCTGGATATCCAGGCCGTCCACGAATCCGTCGCCGTTAATGTCACCCGCTACGCCAAGATCGCCATTCCAACGGTGCGCTGTAACACGCGCAAGGTCGTTGGTAACGTTGGAGCCCGCAGCGAGCAGTTGATTCATGGAATTATCAAGATAGACCCGAAATGCGCCAGCCGGATTATCCGGGTCTGCGCTGGGAGAGGGCCACGGTGGCGAATACCCGTTGGCAACGAACGCGGGGATGAGGATGTTCTTGGCTGCCCATATATCGGCAGCCACCGGGTCGGTGGCGGCGACAAGTTTGTCCACGCGCGTGGCGCCGGAGTACGGCGTTGACGGACCGGTCAGCGGATTCGCATTGATCCAGATGCAGTCGAGGATGTTTAGATCGGCCAGTCGAATCTCGCCGAGAAGCGCCCCCAGCAAGCCGTATCGAATCGCGCCGTGCGAATTGGTGCTCAGCGTGCCGGTGACAACACCCATGTAGTCCTTCACGCAGGCAGTCACGCCATAGGTCGAATGATGCGACTTGAGCACGGGCACGTTGATGAACTTAAGGCTGTTACGGTCATACGCGGCTCCCGCGGGATCCCAAATGCCGTATTTAAGACTGATTTGAGTTCCATAGGCGGTCCGGAACTTCGGGTACGAAACGCATCCCTGGATGGCGGAATTGAACGGGTACACGACATATCCGTCGTTCATGTCCCCGGCGGAGTATTCGGCGACCGCACGAATCCGAACTGCGGTCCAATCGTAGTGGGAAACGACGTTGCCCTCGCCTTGGAATTCGATCACGACGTCGTGAGGTGAGCGCTGATAATCCTCCGCGTTATTGTTGAGACGGTCGAAACCGTCGACCGAAACGAATTGTGCATTCTCACAGACAACGATCTCGCCTTCGAATCCGTCAGGATGGTCGAGGATCCGCCGGATCAAGCCGCGCAGCAGGTCCACGTTCGTCCCACCGCGTTGGTCCCATTGATAGTTAATCTTGATGACGACGACGTCGGCGGCGGCAATGATCCCGGACGGACCCGACTCAAAGCCTGCGGAGTTGGACGACTGGTAGAACTTGAGTCCATTGACGCCCATCCAGGCAATGAGGTCGTCGAGACCGCCATAGTGTTGTCCATTGGACCCCGCAGCGTCGTCGATGACGAAAAGATCGGCTCGATAGTTCGCGCGAGGCTCAAGCCCGGTCACTACATTCACAGCCGGGGCGGAGCTGGAAAAAAGGCCCCACGCGCCGGTGCTCACGACAACCGCCAGTCCCGCCATGACAACCGCGCGTGTAACGGGTCTTCCGCGAAAAGCGATGAGGGCGTTGCGCAGGACGAGCACCGAGCCGGCCAGAGGGGCCCCGAAAGCAGCAAGCATCGTTCCCATCGCCGCCTGTTGGCAAGGATAGGTGAGTCTGCTTGGCTTGGCGGCGGAGCGAAGGACAAGCCACACGACCGCAAGCGCGCCGCTGATCAGGCTATTGACCCAGAACCACTTGCGAAGCCGGCCCTGTTTCTCCCAAGATTCGCAAAGATCACGAATCCTGTCCCGGTGGTGATGTGCGTGACGCATGTTGTCACTCCCTTGCGCATAGCTGAAGAGTCCGCCGGTCGACTCCGGAATCCTTTAATAATTCACGCGACCTCGACAAACAGAATT
Organism: uncultured Planctomycetaceae bacterium; assembly: GCA_964498115.1. Lineage (GTDB taxonomy): Bacteria > Planctomycetota > Phycisphaerae > UBA1845 > UTPLA1 > UTPLA1. Next base: position 2,282 of record CAZCGF010000005.1, read on the forward strand.
GGGCCGCAATCGTGCGGAGCGTCCGCACGCAGCCGTATGCCGATGGTCGTTCATCGGTCAGATCGGCGGCTTGCCAATGACCGGCGGGAAATCCTAGACGATCCCGCCCCGCGAACGCCCTGCGATTACAGGCCAAGCAAGGTGTTCACCATGCAGGGCATGTCCATCTCATCTATAACGCCGTTGCCGCTGAAGTCGCCGTGATTGAGGTCATCAGGATCGGTCGAGCCGGCCATGACGGCTTCAACGAACAACTGAATATCAGCGCCATCGGTGTTGCCGTCCGTCAACAGGTCTCCATCCGCGATGCTCGGAACGCATCGGCCAGTCTGGCACATGTTGCACGGTCCGCCGGACACGCAGTGTTCTGTCGTGATGCAGTCCACCGGGAAGTTCAACTGGCAATACCGGCCGAGGTCCGCGGCGCCCTGATCGTCGCCGCCCCATTCGAGCCAGCTCGGCATGGGAACACCGGGCTGACCAAAGCGGGTCTTGTGCAGCAATTCCCATGGGTTCTTCACCGCGACCGATCCCACCCACTGCGGCTGCTCCGCCGAACCGAAGTTGATATCCGTACCGTCGCTTCCGTGGCAGGCGGTGCACGAGGTCCACCCGCCGGTTTCGTAATTGATCTGCCCCTGAACGGGGTCGCCAATGAATTGCGCAGCGGAGTCGATGTACCGGTCGGTGTCGATTACCTGGTCCTGCATGAACTGGAGTAGATCGACGATATCCTGGTCGCTCAGGCCGTAGTCGCGGAAGGCATGTCCGTTCGCGGAAAAATCGGTCTTGATCAACTGGAACATCTCAGCCGTCTCCATGGCAGTCCCGTACACGCCTGGGATTCCCGTGTAATGTGAGCCGCTGCCGTAGGCCCCAGCCGCTCCCTTGTAGTCCCATCCGTGGCACTCTTTGCACCGATAGGTCGAGCTACCGCTCTGCTGACCAGCCGGGGGATATAGCGGGTGATTTCCTGTCGGGGCCGGTGATCCATTGACCGCCCACCACTTGTCCCAGAGCAAGCCGCCGCGAATGGCGTCGCCGTTGAGGGCCGTGTCCGGTCCGATGGTGGTACCGGTAATCGAAGCAGGCGTGCCCGGCACAAACAGTCCGAGCTTGACCGTCGCATCCGACACCGGTGGGGCGCTGGCGTCAAACCAGAAGTTGTAGAGCGTTCCCCACCGAACCGGGTTATTTGCCGTGCTCCAAACGATCATGTCATCAAGGTCGGAGATCGGCCATGGGTCGTTCGAGAACGGCTCGTCGTGTGACTCAACCGCGTGAAAGCCGATGTTGGAGACCGCGTGCCATGGCCGGACCGGAATGCTGAACGAATTGACCTTGCGGTGCATGTCGATGTTCAAAAGCGCGTACTCGTAACGCCACACGCCACCGCCCCGATCCGTCGCCTTCGCGGCCAGCACGCATCGTCCGTCGGGAGAAACAAACTCGATCACCGGCACATCCTGAGCAATTGTTGTTTTCGTGGCGCCCGCCCAGGCGTCGATGGCGAAGCCGCTAGTCGGCATCGTCCCCGCCGGGCTCATTCCAAACGTCCACGTTCCACCAGGGCTTCCCGAAACGGTCACGGGCTTCCATGCGGCGCTGTTCATCACGTCGACGTCGTCAAGAATCGCGTAGTACCCCTCGCAGTAGTAAGTCGCGCCCGGATTCTGAGCGGGGTTCAGATCTGCATCGTGTACCTGGAGTCGGTGCTGAATGGCATTGTGGGAATGATTGCCCTGCGAAAGATGGGAGCCGCCGTAGGTCCAGCTTCCCGTCCAAGGGTTCAATTCGCTCCGAGGGGACAATCCGCTCTGCGATGCGTTGAGCCCGGAACTGTAAGTGTCTGTGCATCCCACGCCGAGCCAACGGCCCGCGCTATGCCCAGGCTCAAAGGTGCAAGGCGTCCCGCACTGCGTGCTCCCGAGCGCGTAGAAGCCATGCTTGATGGACGATTGGCCGATCTGCTCGAACCGATCGCCCTTGAGGCGATAGAGATTCATGACGATAAATGGATGCTGAACTTCCGGTGTGGGGAACCACATGAGATCCCGTGTTCCGACATTCCATGAAGTGGTCGCCACCGCCAGCCCCACAATGTCCCCCAGACGCCCGTATTGAGCGAGCTGATAGAGTTGGCAAAACTTCATGTCTGGTCCTTCAACGGCACGCGGCAGGGCAGGGCCGACCGAGGCAAGAGCATCAGCGGGGTCCCCGCCGATCCAGATGAGTTGGGCGGATAATGTCAGTTCGCCGATAGAGGTGTGCGCCAATTCGGGTTGTCCCAACACTTCCGCCATGGCTTCAGATAAGAGCACCTCTGGACTATAAAAGGTCAGCATGTCGGTCGCGGGATCGAACCCCACCTTGTACCGCTCCATGATTAAGGTGCCAACGCCATCACCCGCATGTAGGCTCCATTGCGACTCGAACGAGGGCCCAAGTGTCGGACCCATTGCAACACGCGCAATATGGAAGCTGTCGCCGGCCGTTTTCACCGTCAGACCGCCGGAGTGAACGATCGCTCCTCCCAGGAAGGACGGGCCCGCCGATCCGTCGATGGCTACAGTGAGCGTTGAGTCGGGACTGATTCCAAGCACTATTTCCAATGCGCCGCCTGCCCCAGGAGACGAATCTCTGCTGGTCACGTTGAGACCGTCCTTATTGTTGCTCTGCTTCTTTAGTTCGATTTTGGTGGAGCCCTTCTGCACGGTCCAGAATTGCTGTGCATGAGAGCTGCTCGTGGTGACAAGAACAAGCAACGGAACCAGCACGATTGTCGGGCCCACTTTCCGGCTCATCGGGTACTCCTTACACTCTCGATCCGCATCGGCACTGTTTCCGAACTGACCGGTGCCGATTTCCCCACGGGTCGTTGCGGGTTTCCGACCACTGCAACTATCTGCGGTTCTTCACTCGACCACGCCGTATCGAAATGCTCGGCGCGAAAACACCAAATCAAGACTCATCTGTCGTTCGCCATTTAGTTAAGTTCATTAACTATAATCATTCGGCCGTTGCGGAGTCAACACTTAATCGCACGGAATTCAAATTCTGAAGCCCCCGGCATTTTTCCATCAGGGCCGGAAATCATGCCGCTGATTCCACGCCGGCGCACAGAAATGCTGAATACAAGGCGCGATCAGACAGATCCTATTGATTGGATCTGACGATATTGTTAAGTTGATTAACAATGGTAAGCCCGCGTCCGGGGCGAAACGCATCGGTGACGAATCGGCGCGCAGGGGTAGTCAGAAATCCAACGAGCGCAGCGTGGCGTGCTCATGGCGGCCGCGGATGGATAGGTCGCCCCGTCTTGGTTGATGCGCGGAAGGATGTCTGCGGAATGGGACGAAGCAAGAAGACACCTCGTTGCCACAAAAGCAACGACGTTGCAACTCAGCAGGATGTCACGAGCCGGCCGACGCGCCCTATCGGCCGTTGGCGAGCCTTTTCGCTGTCGATGGTCTATTTCCTTTTCGCGATTCACATTCTCCACTGGAAAGTGGCCGGTCGCTCTCTCGCGCCACTTGAACTGAATGAGGTCATGTATACCTTGGAACTGGGAATCATCACGGCCGGTTTCCTGTTCATGTCACTGCTGGTCCTCGGTACCCTCGTCTTCGGCCGATTCTTCTGCTCCTGGGCCTGTCACATCATGGTGCTCCAGGAGCTCTGTGCCTGGGTGCTCAGGAAGCTGGGGATCCGGCGCAAGCCGATTCGGTCGCGTCTGCTTCTTCTCGTCCCGCTGGCGACGGCGTTTTACATGTTCATCTGGCCGCAGATTCTGCGCGCGTGGCAGGCCAAGGCGTTTCCGGAGTTCCACTTCAGGACGGACTCCGAGGGTTGGGCATCCTTCGTCACGTCTAACTTCTGGCGCAATCTGCCCTCCGCCCCGATTATCGTCCTGACATTTCTCGTGTGCGGCTTTCTCATGGTCTATCTGCTTGGGTCGCGGACATTCTGCACCTACGTATGCCCTTACGGGGCGATCTTCGCCCTCGCCGATCGGTTTTCACCGGGTCGGCTTCGGGCCAACGAAAAATGCAGGCAGTGCGGCACGTGCACGTCCACCTGTACTAGTGGGATTCGCGTTCACGAGGAGCTCAAGGAACATGGCGCCGTGATCAACTCCGCATGCCTCAAGTGCATGGATTGTGTCAGCGCCTGCCCTCAGGACGCCCTTCATTACCGGTTCACCGCTCCGCCAGTCCTGAAGACACTTCGCGGTGCCGGCCGATTCGGAGGATTGCCCTACGACTTTTCTCTCCGGGAAGAAGCGCTGATGGCAGTCGTGTTTCTCGCCGTTGCGATATCGTTTCGAGGGCTTTACAGTCGCATCCCCTTCCTGCTTTCACTGGCCCTGGGCGCGATTGTCGCCTTCTTGACCGTCACGACGCTTCGCCTCCGCTATCAACCCGCCGTCCTCTTATCTTCGATCGTCCTTCGCCGAAATTCGCGCCTCACGCGACTCGGCAAAGCCTACGCGGCCATTGCCGCGATACTCCTGCTGTTCGTCTGTCACTGTGCATTCGTGAGGTATCATGAATATTTCGGTCTGAGGCAGGCGCTGACCGTCGTTAAGGCTGGGGCTACCGAGGCGGACTCGTCGCTTGCAGAAAGAGCGCTGACGCATCTTCACACTGCTGATCAGTGGGGACTGCTGGCCAACGAACGAGTCCAGCGCAGCCTCGTGGACGTATCGCTTCGCCTCAAGCGCCTCGACACCGCCGAGGCGTACGCCCGGAAACTCATTCACGATCACCCGGATGACGGCATCAGCAGACTCAAGCTCGGCCAGATCTTGATCGATCAGGGGCGGCACGCCCAGGCAGCGGCCGAGCTGCGTACGATCACCACCTGGAATCCGCAGGAGCCGGCGGCCCCGCACGTGGTCGCCCTGGCGCATCAGTCACTTGGCGCGCTTCTGGTTCGGCAGGGCCAGTTCGAGGCTGCCGACCGCGAATTGCGCGACGCGATCCGGCACGATCCCGCTCTCGCAAGCGCCGAGGCGGAGCTCGGAAGCGTTCTCGCTGAACAAGGGAAACTCGACGAGGCGATTGAGTGCCTTCGTCGCGCTCTGCGCATTGACCCGCAATTGGGGCATGCACAATACAATCTCGGAACTTTGCTCGCTCAGACCGGGCAGCTTCAGGAGGCCATCACAACCTTCGAGGCCGCGATCAAGAAGATGCCTCCGGATTCCGACCTGCACAATAATCTGGGAATGGTGCTGTTCCAGTCGGGGGACTCGGATCGGGCGCTCCAGGAGTTCGAACGAGCGATCGGAATCGAATCGAAAAACGCCAATGCCTACTTCAATCTCGGTCGCCTCTTCGCCAGTCGAGGGGAAGAGGTCAAGGCGATCCAACAGTACCGCATCGCCGCCCGGCTTGATTCGCGGTATGCGTCCCTATTTTCGAAGTGACTTGATCTTGGATGGAGGAATTCCCCGGCGTGCGTGGTTCCATCTTCATTTTCGAGGCGGCTCAGGCGCCCTTCGGCGGCGATGATCATCGGCAACGAGGGACATGGCAGCTGTTAGTCTTCATTACAATCCTCCTCGCGTGTGCCGACCAAACGGTTCCCGCCGCCGACGCGCCCCGCGAACATCTCAGCACGCCAACAAAGCCGAGAGTCTCGATCATTCTTGCGCAGATTCCATTCCGCGCTTCAAACGGCGATTGTCTCAATGCCGTTATTGATGCAGGATTCCCCGACTTGCCCGGTGGAAGCCGTATCGCAATTTCGACCTCTCATGAGCCCGGCGGTCGATTGGTCGTCCTCACGTCCGGCTTTGATGCGGCGGGGAGGCCGGCGCTTTCGTTCGATGCGACGCGCATTCTTTTCGTCGGGCGACGTGGGCCCGATGATCGCCTCAATGTCTGGGAGATGGGCGACGACGGCGGCGACCTTCGACAGATTACTCATGAACCGGCCTCATGTGGGCGGGCGGTGTACCTTTCGTCACTCTATACCAACGAAAACGCTAATCCACTCGAGTTGATTTGCTATAGTGCTCTGACCGAGCGCGGCGTCAGTCAGATTTTTACGTGCCGATTGGACGGCACTGGCCGGCGTCAGATCACCTTCGCTCCAAACGGTGCGACCGATCCCCTGCTTCTAAGTGACGGGAGATTGTTGTTCCACATCTTCCCGTCCGCGCATGATCCGGCGAATTCGACCAATCACGGATCATCAAGCCGGCCGGTCTCCAACCTCTTCACGACCAACATTGACGGCGCCGACCTTTCCCTGTTTGCGACGGGCGGAGAATCTCCAGTGGAGCAGGGTATGCCGTGCGAGTCCGACGATGGTCGCGTTCTATTCGTGGAGACGAATCGGTCGGGCCCAGATACTCGTTCTGCCATCGTCGCCGTGGACCGCGCCAAGAGCCTCTCTACTCGACGCGAGGTGTTCACGACTGCCGCGGGCTGCTGCGCGACACCCGCATCGCTCCCCGATGGCCGAATACTCATCTCCAAGCGAGGCGTCGACGCATCTTCCTTCGACGTCTTCGTGTTCGACCCGCTGACGCCCTCCAGAAACCGAGTCATGGTTGAAACGCCCGACTGGCACGAGGTCTATCCAATCGCCGTTTTGCCCAGAACCCGGCCGCCGGCTCGATCGAGTGTCGTCGATGATCGCGATTCAACGGGATTCATTTATTGTCTGGACGCGAAGTTGTCGGACTCGCCGTACGAAGAGACGCGACGCGCGCCGCAAGCAAGACGAGTCCGCGTCCTTCGTCCTTCGGCGTGGGAAGGCACTGCTTCGACGCCTCTAAGTCCCGCACCATCTGACGAACGGCAATCCGGCGATGCACGAGACGCAGAATTGGGAACTGCCGACATCGAGGGCGATGGTTCCTTTTTCCTGGAAGTCCCCGCTCGTATGCCCCTGCGACTTGAAACGCTCGATGAAGGTGGCGAGGTGCTCAGCGCCATGCGCAACTGGTTCTGGGTGATGCCCAAGGAGACGCGTGGTTGCATCGGATGTCACGAGGATCGGGAATGGTCACCGCCAAATCGCCATGTCCTGGCCCTGCGCAAGCGGCCGGTTCGGATCGGGGTCGGCGATGAAAGGCCGAGCCACTCACCGGAAATCTCGCCGCCGAGAACAGGATACCAAGACCGCGGGAAGGCCGGGCGGGTTCCATGATCAGTCTTCGTTGCGCGTATATCTTCCTTTTGGCCCTTGCCACCGGGCCTGCCGATTCGTCAGCCGAGTTCCCCCGAATTCCATACTATGTCGGCCGAGGCGTCTGCTTGGAGTGCCACGGCCCGGCAGATGCCGGCAAACCATGTTCCCTTGAGAACATAGGCGAACACGACAACGCCTGGTCAGCGCTGAATAAGCCTGAGGCGAAGGACATCGCCGGGCTCAGCGGCGTTTGGGAGCCGCCGGAAAAGAGTCGAATCTGTCTCGGTTGTCACGCGACCGGCGCTGATGCCGGTCCCCGCTGGACCACCCCGACGTTTGACATACGCGACGGCGTACAGTGCGAGGCATGTCACGACGCCGGCAGTCTCCACGTCGAAGAGTATCGTACCGCCGTTTCGCCAGATGAGCCGTCGGACCCACCTCGAATCCTTCGAGGAAGCCGGCAATCGTGCACCGCCTGTCACATACCTCGATCGTCGCATGACGAAGTCCTTGTGAACGGATATCGAAGGCCCGCCACCGACAACCGGTACAAAACGCCCGTGAACCTGGCTGTTTCTCCGGATGGAAATCGGCTCTACGCGGTATGTGAAAACAGCAACAGCCTGATCGTGCTGGATTCCCGTGACGGTTCCGCACGTGCCGAGATCGCCGTCGGCCTCAGACCCCACGGCGTCGCGGTCAGCCCCGACGGAAGCCGGCTTTGCGTTACCGGCCGATTTTCAAACACGCTAACCGTCATTGATGCCCGAACGCATACGGTCGCAGCCGAAATTCTCGTCGGCCACGAGCCGCACGGTGTGGTGATCGACTATGCCGGCAAATATGCCTACGTGGCCAACACCGGCGAGAACACGATTTCCGTCGTGAATTTGGATCAGCTCACCGAGACCAAACGACTTGCCGCAGGCGTTGGACCGTGGTCGTTGGCTCTTTCGTCGGATGGGCGAAAGGTGTGGGTGACAAACATTCGTCCGTCGCCGGGCCACTTTCGGGAGCCGCCGAAATCCGAAGTGACCATCGTGTCGGCGACTCAGTCGCGTGTGGTATATCGCGCCGTTCTGGACGATGCCAACATGCTCCAGGGAATTCAATGGGTCCCGGGGCACGACGTTGCGATCTGCACGTTGGTGCGCTCCAAAAACCTCGTTCCGCTGACCCGGCTCTCCCAAGGCTGGTGCATCACCAACGGCCTGGGCATCCTGTGGCCGGACGGACGCGCCGATCAGCTTCTGCTCGACGAACCCGCCTCGGCATTCGCCGATCCCATGGACATCGCGGTCAGTCCCGACGGCCGATACGCACTGGTCACCAGCGGCGGCACTAACCAGGTCGCACTTGTTGATCTGTCGGCGCTGCTGTCCGTGCTTACCCTCGCGTCGGATGACGATCGTCGCAACGTACTTCCAAACCACCTTGGCCTCAGCCGCGGCTACGTCCTCAAGCGGCTTCCCCTCGGCCGCAATCCGCGCGGCGTCATCTATTCGCCCGACGGCCGCCGCGCTTATGTCGCAAGCGCGCTGGACGACTCCATCAACGTGATTGATATGGAGCAACTCTGTGTCGAACGCACGATCGGCCTGGGTGGACCCAGGGAATTGACCCAAACGCGACTCGGCGAGCGCCTCTTTCACGACGCGACATTTACGCTTGCCGATCAGTTTTCATGCCGAACCTGCCATCCGGAAGGCCACACCAACGGTCTGACTTTTGACCTTGAGCCGGACGGTGCCGGTCTTGCCCCCTTGGACAACCGTTCGCTGCGCGGCGTGTTCGACACGGCTCCATTCAAGTGGGAGGGGACCAATCCAACGCTGCACCGCCAGTGCGGTAAACGGCTCGCCATGTTCTTCACGCGGATGGCGCCGCTCGCGCCGGCCGACCTCGACGCGCTGGTTCGGTACATCTCCAACATCGAAAGGCCGTCGAACCGACATCGGCGCCCTGACGGACTCACACCCAGTCAGCGCCGCGGTAAGGCGCTTTTTGAGCGCACGGTGTCCAACGACGGTGACCTCATCAGTCCCGAGCACCGCTGCGTGACGTGTCACGCAAGTCCTTACGGTCATTCCGAGGCGAAGAGCATCGTTGGATCGGCCATGTGGTTTGACACAACAGTGGAAGTAGAGATCGGCGACCTGTCGGCCGCCGAGGAATTCGGAAATCTGGGCGTCGCTTACTACTACGACGGCGGGGCCATCATGAAGCGTTACGATGCCGCGCATCTGCTCAATTTGTATGACAGCGCGCCCTATCTCCACAACGGAGCGTCCGTGACGCTCGAAGAGATGTGGACGCGCTACAACCTGTACGAGGCGCACGGCATGGCAGGCGACTGGACCCGGCGGCAATTAAACGACCTGATTGCGTACCTGAAGGCAAGATAAACTCTATGCGACTGGTCGAACGGATGGTCTCGTGACCTTTGGTTTCGTCAAATCCGGCATGATCATCGTAACCACTGCTTTGGCGGCGTGGGGTCAGACTGGCCCAAGTGTACACCTGGCGGAGGTTACTCCATCGGACCTGACGATCGACATCCAGACGTGGCAATTATTCACCATGCGGGACGGGCTCCCGAGCGATCGGATTGGTGCCATCCGTGTGTTCGATGAGCAAGTTTGGATAGGCACTGATCGCGGCCTGGCGCTTCGGCAACAGGACACTTGGACAACGTGGACTTCCGACGATGGCCTGCCGTGGCCGTCGATCAGCGCCATTGCTGTGGCGAAGGATACGCAGGACGTATGGATGGGAACGTGGGGCGGCGGCCTCGTCCGTTTGACCGGCGGCCGATTCGACGTGTTCGAACAGATGAACACCGGGCTGGCCGGGAACTTCGTCTTTGCCGTAGAGGTCCTTAACGGCCGAGTCTGGGCGGCCACAAACGCCGGACTAAGCGTCTTTGACCCGGTGGGTGATGAATGGGAACTGCATGCCGAGCGCCGCGCCGATTCGGCTCAGGCCGCGATCCTCTCAATGACCGCGGACGACGAATCGCTTTTCGTGGCCATGTGGAGCGCGGGCCTGCGCGAACTTGTCATCGACGAATCGCGATGGAGATCAGTGGTCCGGCCGTCGATCGATGCGCGAGAATCGGCGCTTGCGGCGTCTCCTAACAGTAACGCGCTCACCGGCGTTTGTACCTCCGGAGGCTTCCTCTGGACCGTGACGCAGGACGTGATCTGGCGACGCGATCGAGATGGAAACTGGCAAGCCCGGTCACTCACCGTCGACGGTCAACCGACGAGTATTGTGAATTGCGTGCTGGCCCAGGGCGAGAGCGATGCCTGGGTGGGGACGGACGATGGACTGAGGGTTCTCGTGGATTGGCCTGCCGACCGTTGGGTTCTGTTTCACAGCGATCGCGCGTCATCGGTCGGTCGCATCGTGATGATCGAAGCCGGGAAAACTCGGATGGTCCGCGAGGCGCGCGGCCCGATTCCCGCCGGCAGCGTCACGAGCCTGGCTTTCGCGGATGGCCTTGCGTGGGTGGGAACCAACGATGGTCTGTTTCGGTGCGTCATGAAATCGGCGGATCATTTGTCCACGCCCTCTTTGTCGTCCAAGGAAAAAATGGCATCAAATGCCGGTTCGGCGAAGGACAACGGTCTCTCGGCACAGATTCCGCAAGGGCATCATGGCATCACTGCGAAATCGTCCGATCGCATCCTCGGTGATGCCGCTCGTATTGATTGTACTGCCGCCGGGACTGTCCGAATCGGCGCGGCGGGCTCATTCACGAGGACGATCCGACTGCCGGGACAATCAAGAAATCGTACCGCCGCCTCCTATCGCATTGACGTCGATGCGGTTCGTAGCGCTCTAGATCACGTGAACGCAACGGGCCGCGACAAAGCATCCCTGCCCGTTGAACTGGTTATGGAGTTGGGTGGTTTCGCGAAATACGGGTGGGGGACCCCAGAGGATGACTTCACGCTCTTTGCCCACGACAAACCTGTGCTTGGCATTGTCGGCCATCTTGGTTCCTCGGACCGCATTCTCTCAGCCGTCCTGTTGCGCACAAGAATTCCGTTCGTGAACACTTCCTTCACGCCGGTTGCGTCGATGGAGGCCAATAACCCCTGCGTATTCCGGTGCAACGCGAATGACCCCCAGATCCAGCAGCAGGTTCTTGAGCTTGCGATAAACTCGGCCGACGACGCCCGCGCCGCCATCATCAGGACGCCGCAGCCCGATTCGCGGCTGCATCTCAACTGGTGGGCAGGTCAGGTGCGGGCAAGGAACTTTCAATCCGTTCTCGAGCTGAACTGGGACCCACAGTCAGACTGCCTGCAGGATATCGTTGCCGAAGTTGTTCGATCTCGTCCCTCCGTGGTCCTCACGTGGAGTGATGCATCTTCGTCCGCCCTGATACTGAACGGCATCCGTCAGGCCGGGGTTTCGCCGGTCTTTCTCGGAAGCGATCGAATCGTATGCGACGAGTTCATCCGCGACGCCGGGGGCGGACGTGAACGCGTATTCGCGTCATTTCCCTGCAGGCATCGGTTTGAGTCGCCGCGACGCTCGTCACTGGAATCCCGCCCCGCTGACTTGAAGTCTTTGGGCCAATTCCAATTCGATGACATCGAGGCGGCGCTATCCTGGGACGCCACGCTGCACCTGTGTGAAGCAATCGACGGGGCGGCGGATCGCTCCGTGGTATCTGTTCAAAATGCCTTAAGGCAAATGCGCGAGTTCCCCTTGGCAATTCTGGAGAACGGACAGTGGCGTCGTGAGAAGTTGAATTCAACCAATGTCCGTTGATGGTACGAATCAGACCGGGCTCGCGGAATGCCGCCCCGGACGGAGAAACAACATGGAGAAGCGAAGAATCTCGAAGTCGCAGATCAGCAGCAAGAGGGTCCTCAGCGAGGCGTACGAGTACCCGAAGAAAGTCTCGTTCGTTCGGGGCATGCGCGTAGAGCTAGATGGCTCCATCATGCTCTTCATTTCGGGCACGGCAAGCGTGGACGAGGGCGGAAAGTCGATCCATCCCGGCGACTTCGCCGCTCAGACAACACGTACGTTCTCGAATATTAAAGCGCTCCTGGAGAGCGAAGGAGCCGACTGGGTGGATGTCGTGCGGACAACCTGCTACCTCACCGACTTTCGAAACTATGACACGTTCAACAAAGTGCGAAATAGCTTTTATGAACAGCAGGGGTTGAATCCGTATCCAGCGAGCACTTGTGTGGAGGCAAGGCTGTGTCGCCCCGAGCTCCTCGTTGAGATTGAAGCAATCGCCATGTTTCCGAAAGACCGTGATCGCCCTCGGCCCGGAGGCTGATACCGTGGCCGAGAGTCTGGGCGCGAGTAGAACGACTTGGTGAGGAGCCGCGGCAAGAATCAACGCATCCGCGGATTCACTGCGGGTACTCACTCGTACCAGTTAAAAAGTGCGGAGTTGCTACTTTCTCGCTCTTCGTACGGTCGCTCGACGACGACTTCGTGGCTTGGAGCTTGCGGGATGATGCTCCAGGAAAACGCAGTGCGCGTTTCCACCAGTTAACACACAATTGCCTTCATCGTGGGCACCGCACTGCAGACAAAACCCGCGAAATGCGCGATCAGCCCTCGCCAGTGCATTCGAAAGCTCCTGTAGAGTCGATATCCAGCGCTCAGTGTCCTTCTCCGGGAAGGCCCTGACTGTGTTACGAATTACATGACGCTGTTGATGGCGGATTTTTTCGAATACGCGCTTACCGCGAGTTGTCAGTGCAAGCTCAATTCCCCGACGATCTTTCTGCGATTGCCGGCGACTCACAAGTCGGGCGGTTACCAAAGATTCGATGATCTGAGTGACAGCCGGTTTTGTCACACCCAGAAAACGCGCGACTTGTCCAGAGGTTTGTAAGCCCCGTTGGCCCAGCAAGCGTAGAATCTGGACCTTGGATCCCGAAAGCCGTTCCCCTGCCTCTTCGATCGCCCGATTCTCAAGGACATGGTCCGCGGTTCGGGAGAAAACGAGCATTGCCTTAAGCAAACCGTCTAACTCCCGATCACTCAGAATTCTCACTGATTCCATCGATTCTCCCAGCGTAATTCGCAATTGCGACTCGATGATACCCAAAATACTTGTGTTCGATGGAGTCGGCAAGAGAACTAAGTTCATGGCGTGCACTCACCCAGCAGTCAAGTGGACTGCTTGACATTCTCGACCCAGCGCACGCTCTCCTTTTTCTCAATGGGCACCCGGGTTGGATTGATCCTCCGTTTCAGCGCGTTGGTTCCCTTGGACTTTTTTCTCGTCCAGAACTTGATGGCCGCAAGCTCCAACGGCAGCCCCTCCCTTGTCACCACAAGGCTCGAGTGCATCAAGAGCCCGCAGACCGTTCGAACCCGTAGGCGACCATCCTTTGTCCTGCCCACAAACGACTTGTGCATCTTGCCAATCGGCCCGGGCTCCTTTCTTTGATACGACAGTTCCGTCATATCGCGCAAGACGAACGTGAGGCCTCGTGAGGCGGCGAATCTCGATCGCGTGGCCTGAAAGTGGCCGGCGAGAATAATTGAGGGGGCGGAGCCCGGTACGCTCCACGTCACAACCCGATACCGAGATACCCGTGCGAACCTGAGAACTCAACTTCTGCGGATTATTCGTAAGGCCGGGTTAAAGCCCTGGCAGAACATGCGAAGTACCCGGCAAACAGAACTGTCCGAAACGTTTCCGATCCACGTCTCCTGTACCTGGATCGGGAACACGTTGGAGGTTGCCGGAGAGCACTACTTGCAGACGACAGCGGAGCATTTCGAGCGCGCGGTGAAGCCGCCTCAAGAGGCGGCGCAAAATGCGGCGCAGAAGTCGTCGGAAGCAGCCGGAAACGGCGAGAAGAAAAAAAGTGGAAACCGCGATGGCGACCCGAAAAACGCGTTATCAGGTGCCAACGCTATGTCACATGCTGGCCCCCAAGGATTCGAACCTTGACAAACAGATCCAGAGTCTGTCGTGCTACCGTTACACTAGGGGCCAAAGAGGGACAGACGAGTCTAGCCGGGCTGCGGATCATGTCAAGAAAGCTGCCTGATTCCGGGCAAGGTCCGTGAATACGCAAGTCTTGTAAAAGCCCTTGCTTAGTGGCGATTGCGCCACGGTTCGGCGGGGGAAGCGTCTCGCGATGGCGCGGCCGTGAGGCGTATCGGCGAGACAAAAAAACTCCCCCGCGGGGGCGAGGTTCGCCGGCCACGGGGGAGTCGGTTGAATCATAAACGCCGTGCCGCGCGAGGGCGGTGCCATCGAGACGACGCCGGCGTGGGTGATGTCAGTGAGCGCCCGGCGTCATGGGGCCCGGCATCGGGGAGCCGGGAATTCTGCCGCCGGAGTTGCTGACTCCCGCCATGACGGACATCGGCATGTTGCCGATGGCGGCCATCGGGACGGGTAGGCCGTTGGGGCCGACCGCGACCATGGCCGGCGCGCCGAAGGGCATCGCGCCGCCGGGTGCATACGCATGGCCAGCCGTCATCGCGGGGACGGTGTTCTGCGCAATCTGCTTGAGAACGGCGTCGGGCGGAGCGAATTCGCGGTCTTCGCGTTCGCGCTGGGGCTCGGTGCTTCCCATGAGGTATTGCATCATGCACCAGAAGCGGACGCAGAGTCGCCGCGAGGTTTCGAACTCGGCCGTTGCGTCGAAGGCCAAGCGCAGCCCGGCGAGGCCGATGTGGGCCGGTGTCGGGATGTGCTGAAGCGTTTCGACCCAATGGAATTCGTGGTCGTTCGAGCATGACTCGTCGCCGGCGAGGAGGACGTCCTTCACCTTTCCGGAGGTGCTCATTTCGACGGCCGCGATCGGCTGTACGAAGTCCACGATTCGACCGCCGCCCAGTTTTCGGCAGGGCGACAGGGCGATCAGACCGGCGACGGCGCGCGTCTCGGTGACGAAGGCCAACCATGACGAGCCAAGCTGCATGGCGAGACGGTTGGGATCGCCGCAGAGTAAGTGCACCTGGCTGAAGAGCTCCCGGGCGGGTTCGCCAAGGTTCATCAGCGTGAGTGTCTGCAGCATGACGTGCCATCGGATGTAGGCCGGGGGCACGGGCGAGCTCGCCTGGAGCGTGACGGCGGCGATGGGATCGCTGCCGAGGGTTTCGATCATGCCGCTGACGTAGGCCGGGCCGAGCTTGAGGGTGGCGAAGACGTCCGCGAAGAGCGTCTCATGCCACTGTGCCCAGAGGACGGCCGCCTGTGGGCGAACGCCGCCGGAGACGGACTCGGTCTGGAGCTTGCCGGCGATTTCCCAACTGATGTTGAGATCGTGATAGACGCAGCGGCCAACGTCGTGGGCGACGGCGACGATGCTCCAGGGCTGGCCGATAAGCCGGCGCGGGATCGTCACGAGAGAGACCGGAATCTGTCGACCGAGGTTCATGCCAAGCTGAACGTGGTGCTGCCAGGGAACGCGGCCCTCGGGCACATCGGCGAGATAGGCAAGCGGCGTGCGAGAGAGACATTCCTTGGGCACGAGTCCGCGCTGATGCGCGAGCTTGACGGTCGGCAGGTAGAGATCGCGCATGATCGCGTCGATGGTAACGAGCTTCTGATGGAGCTCGTGACTGGTGTGCTGCCGGAGGACCTGGAAGACAAAACCGAAGGTGTCCTCGTTGGGCAGCACGGTGCGCAGTTCGGCGTCGTTGATGATCGCCAGGGCATCGTGGGGCCGACCCTGATCGAGCATGGTTCTTGCGCGATCGAGCTGGTCGTTGGTCTGTTCGAGGACGTAGTCATACCAACGCGAGAGGGTCTTGAGCTGGGTGGCGACAGGTTTGAGCCTCGTTCGCGTCAACTCAAGATCATTGGGAAAAGCGGCCTGCTCGGCCGGGGTAAACCGGACGAGCAGGTCTTCCTTCATTTCGCCTGAGACCTCGTCGCAATAGAGAGACCAGCGTCTGAGGCTGGCCTGAATATGGCGGGCGCGGTTGCGCAGGCTGACGAGTTTCTGCTGGATCGTGTTCATCGTGCTATTCCTTCTCGGGCATCACCCGTAATTGCTTCCCGAAAGAACGCTTAGCCGGCTTGCCGCATCAGATGCAGCAAGTGGGCGAGCACGAATTGACGACGCCGAAGGGGCTGAAGTTTGGAACGGTCGATGCGGCGCCGAATCCGCCGACGGTTGACAGCGGGTTGAGGCCGTAGGAATTGTTGACGAACGGCGTCGAAGTCGGGATCGGGGAGAAGCCGTTGGTCGGGTTCCAGTTACTCCAGTTGTTCCAGGGGGTCGTGTTGTTCCAGGGCGTCGTTCCGAACGACGGGATCGCGGTATTCAGGAGATTCCACGGGGTCGTGTTCGCGAATGGATTCGACACCAGAGACGGGATGCCGCTGAGCGGGCTCACGCCGAATGGGGAGGGCGAGAAGCGCGACCAGAGCGACGGGTTCAGGTTGTTAATGAACGGCGTGGCAGGATTCCAGCCGTTCCAGATCGGGTTGCCGATCGACTGATTCCAGATGGAAGAGCAGTTGAAGGGGTCAATGCTTGCGCCGACGGGATTGTTTGCGAACAGGGGATTTGCGAACGGCGCGATGCCGAACGGCGTGACCGGCGACGGACCGCTTACGAGCGGATTGACGTTTGCGGCGAACGGGCTGGTCAGTCCCGGGAAATTGACCGGGTTGGAAAAAAAAGGGGTAGCGAAACCCGGCTGCTGGATGGGATTGATCGTGCCGAACGGGCTGGTCATCGGGTTCACCCAGGCGCCGAAGTTCGGCGTCGAGAAGCCCGGCCGGAACTGCGAGATCGGATTCATGAACGGGGTCATGGGGTTCACGAAAGCCGACGCGGGATTGACGAACGGGGTCATCGGGTTGACGAACGGCGTCGGGCCAAACGGGGTCGGCGTGGCGCCGAAGAAGGGATGAGCGACGTTGCCGAAGGTGGGGATGAAGTTGGTCGGGTACTGCGTCGGGATGCCGGAGTACGGGTTGACGGCGTAGTTATACGGCGTCGTCTGCGGGAAACCGACGAACGGATTCGGGGTCTGATTGATGAACGGGTTGAAGGTGTTGTAGGGGTTCATCGTGGCATAAGGATTGGCGTACGCGCCGAAGCCGGGCTGGACCCAGGGATTGACGGGCGTGGGGGCGTAGCCGAACGGAGTCGGCTGATAGGACGGAATGCCGGTCGGGATTCCGTAGGCCGTGGGGATGCCGTTGGAGAAAGGCATCTGTCCGGGGACAAAGTTCTGGAAAGCGTAGGCAGCGGGATTGGGCTGACCGACCGGAATGCCGGCGTAGGTCGCGCCACCGAGTGAGGGGTTGAAGGCCTGAGTGGGCTCGGCCGTACGAGCCTGACCGTTGGTTCCGCAGGTCTGCGGATCGAGGGTGGCGGTGCCTCCCTGATATGAGTAGGCGTTAAACATCGTGGGCATCTCCTTGCCAAAAAGGCAACTCGTTAATTCTCGGCGATCGGGAAACCATCCATCCGCCACGGACACACGTCCGAGGCGATTTCGCCGATGAATCAGCACAGAATTTGGTGGGTGCGGCGCTTCGCGGATGAGACATGACCATCCGTCCTGCGAACATTGCTGGAAACTCTTCCACACCGCTTGTCGCATTCCTCATCGCGCCAATTCGATGACGGGAACGCGAAGTGCCTTCGTCATCGGCGGTTAGTCGTTGAGGTTAGAAGCCAAACATGCCTGAAATCATTAAGATTTGTTGCAGAAATGGCGCGTGGGTTTTTGATGCTGGGCGGGGCACCACGCGACTGAATTGATTATCAGCATTGGCAACGGCGGCGCGCCAGCGAGGGCAGGTCGATCAATGCTGATAGCAGCGGCCGCGCTGGGCGCGATTCGTCATCGAGGCAGATTGAATTCGGCTGATCGGTCGAAAGGTCATCCTGAGGGCTGGCGATGCGGCGAAATGAAATCCGACGAATCTACGCTGCGATCCCGTCCCGGCGGTGGAATCTCCGGGGGATTCGGCCATTGGAATCAAGCCCGATCCGCAAAAAGGGACATTGAGAATCGGTCATTTTGAGGCGTCAGGCTCTTGAAGACGGCGCGGCGAGCGGCTTATTTTGTACTGGGAGCGATGCAAAGGTTTATTGCTGACTATGCCGAGACGGCCCAAGACGGCTAGAATCAAGCTGAATGGAGCAGGAGAACGGATTTTGTGAGGATACCGTGATCAGGGATCAATGGATCCCGGTGTTTCCACTTCCCAATGTCGTGCTGATGCCTCGCCATGTGCTGCCGCTGCACATCTTTGAGCCGCGGTATCGCGCCATGACTCACGACGCGCTGGCCGGGGCGCGGCTGGTTTCGATTGCCTTGCTTCGTAAGGGCTACGAGGCGAAGTATCACACACTTGAGGCTCCCATCCACGAAGTCGTCTGTGTCGGCCAGATCATGCGCGAGGAGCGTCTACCGGACGGCCGGTACAACATCCTGCTTCAGGGTCTGAAGCGTGCCCGAATCGTTGCAGAGAATAGTGAGCTTACCTATCGCCGCGCGAAGATGGAGCCACTGGAGCCGAGACCGCTGCCGTGTGAGGTTGAGCTGGAGTTTCGGCGCAGCATCGTGGAACTGCTGGGCAATCAGACGATGGTCGAGCTGGCCAAGCAGGGCAACTGGACCAATCTTCTCGAACATCGCCATGCCTCATTTTCAGACCTTGTTGATGCGCTTGCCGCCTCGGTCCTGATTTGTCCCGATGAGAAACAGTGTTTTCTGGAATTGGTGTGCGCCGCCAAGCGGGCCCGATACTTGTGCGCCGCGCTTCAGTCCATGCAGTGCCGCCCCACTGCCCCTCCGCCCCATGAACATCGTCCCAGACCCTGGCCGCCGGGAACCTTCGACAACTGAGTCCTGAGCTGAATGGACTCGGTAAGGCCGTCGATTCTTGGCCCTGCTCATCTATCGCTGTGTTGTGGGTGGGAGCCCACCACTGGGGATGGTTACCCAGGGCAACGTCGCAATCGTCTCATATCAGTAGGACCGAAACAGCGAACGCCTTCCGGCGGATCAGGTCACTTCCATTATCGGTGGGCGCGGAACAACCGCGCCAGATTCGGGCCGCGGCACGGGGGATGCTATTTCAAGGGCAAGTCCGGTCAACGACAGCCCGGACAAAACGAGTTGAAAGGAGTACGTATCATGGGTTTCCTCTCTATGGCTACATTGGCGGTGGGTGTGGTTCTCTCGGCGGTTTCCGGCCTCGTCTGCTATATGGGCTCCGCCTCGATCAGCGGTCACGTTTCAGGTCTTCCCGGTATTGATCTCGTCATGTCCCACCCTGCCGCGGCGCTCGCCGCCGGCGGACTCATCACCGTCATCAGCGCATTCGGCCAGCCCAGCCGCGTCGATTAAGCCCATCGCGGGGTCAAACTCGACAACGGGGACGGCGTCGGTCTTCCCAACGCACGACCATTCGACTCCCCGGTGTAGTGCGCCCCGCATTTCGCACATATCATCCTCGACCAATGGATTAACCGGGCAAGCGGTACGTGGTTAATCCGACAGCGGCCTGTGCGGTGACTGGTTAATTCTGTCGTCGCCGGGCCATTGGGACATCGAGGAGCGGACGGATGAATGACCCCCGATCCATGAGCCGGCGCGTGTTTCTGACGCGCGTCGGCAAGATCACCATCAGCCTGGGCGCTGCGCCGTGGTGGCTGCCGCGCGTGGCATTCGGCAAGAATCCGTACGACGGCGGCGTGTGGCTCGCGGGCGATCATCATATTCACACCAAGTACAGCCCTGACGGACAGTACGAGATCGGTAAACAGGTGCACGAGGCGTTGCACCACGGGCTGGGCTGGTGCGTCATCACCGATCACGGCGGTCCGCGGCACGACAAGATCGCAGTTGAAAAGGCCTATCCCGAGCTGGTCGCGGCGCGCAAGGCGAACCCGGGGATCATCGTATTTCAGGGGCTGGAATGGAACGTCCCGGACGCCGAGCACGGGAGCGTGATCGTTCCGCCGACGGAGGACGAGGCGAAGCTGATCGCCCGGTTTGAGCAGCGCTTCGACAACAAGAATTACACCCGTCCCAATACGCCTGCCGACAGTGAGGCGGACGCTTTGGCCGGCGTGAAATATCTGCAAGGGGTGAAGGGCGCTCACAAGCCGCTGTTCTTCGTGAACCATCCCGCACGAACGGGACGCACGAGCCCGATGGAGATGCGGAACTGGGCGGAGGCGGGTCCGGATGTGGCGCGAGGATTCGAGGGCACTGCCGGTCATCAGGCGGCGTCGCTGGTCGGATCTCCACGCGGGCACTATGACAAGTCCAGCGGATCAGGCTCGTTTGAGGGGTATCCCGAAGAGTCGTACCGCACGTGGGGCGGTTATGACTGGTTTGTCGCCAAGGTCGGCGGTGTGTGGGACAGCCTGCTGGGCGAGGGGCGGCCGTGGTACATCACGGCCAACAGCGACAGTCATCGACATTACACCGACCATTCCATCGTCAACCACGCGACGTATCTCACCCATGGCCACGTCACCGCGACGACGCAGCAGAGCGAGACGCATACGCACAACATCGACTTCTGGCCCGGGGAGTATACGAAGACCTGGGTGCATGCGCGACGGGCGGACCCATTTGAGATTCTGGCGGCGCTGCGCGGCGGGAGCATGTTCACGGTACACGGCGGTCTGGTGGACCGGCTGGAGATGAGCGCGACGAGTGCCGACGCGATGGCCCCGATGGGCGGGACGCTCGTGCTTGAGAAGCGCGGACAGTCGGTCGAGCTTCGGGTGCGCATACGCGAGCCGGAGGGCAAGAACTTCGCCGGCCGAACACCGAAGGTGCATCACGTGGACATCATCGCGGGAGACATTCAGGGCATCGCGAAGGATCGGGCGGCGATGAGCAATGAGACGACGCGCATTGTTCGGCAGGTGCCGGTAGATGCAATGACACGCGAGGGGCCGTGGCTTTCGCTGTCGCACAAGTTCGAGCGATTGGATCGGCCGATGTACGTTCGGCTGCGCGGGACGAGCGGCGACACCGACGGGCCGGTGATGGACCCGAGCGGCGTAAACCCCTGGGATGATCTTTGGTTTTACAGCAATCCGATCTTCATCCGACCAAGCGCCGGTTAGCGGCTTGAATCCGTGAGGCCGCTGGAGGTGAGGTACTCGTCGACTTTGTCGGGCCGATCCCAGGCTTGATAGAGAAAGATGACTCGCTGGAGCGCGTCGAGCGTTTCGGGGGCCTTTTCACCTTTGAGCTTCACGAGCCGGAGATAGGATTGCACCGTCGTATCTTCGGCGTCGGAATACTTACCGAGCTGAGCCAGACAATCGCCGTACACGCCGAGCAAGACGGCAGTGTCGGCGCTCTTGGCATCGAGCCCCTCAAACCAAACCAGGGCCCCGGAGAGCAGTTCCTCCGCTTCGGCAGGCCGACCCGACAAGAGGCGAATTTCACCCAGTACCCATGCTGCGCGGGCCAACTGCTCATCTCCGGTAAGATATTCCTCGATGGGTTGATAGAGATCGTGCAGCGCCTGATAGGAGGTTTCGGCCTCCGTCTCGGCATCGGCGAATCGACGAGCCGCGGAAAGGACCTGTGCCAGCCGGCGCCGGCAAACCGCAGCGGCGATTCGGTCGGCGCGACCCTCCGACGCTGGTATTGACGCGATCGCTTCGCGAAGAACTCTCTCGGCTTCCGCATACTCTTTGGCATGACACAGGGCATCTATCTGAGCGAAGGTCTTATCCCGATCGAAGGTCGTGCCGGATGCGCCCGAGTCGGCGATGCGTTTGGGCCCGTGGCATGCGCTAATGATGAAGGCGGCGAGTGCCAGGCAGGTAATTGAGATGAGGCGCGGTCGAATCATTCCGCTCATTCTAAAGACTCACTCATCAAACTCGTCCGCCGACACATGATCCGGACATCGTATCGTGCCGCGCTCGGACTGGGAAATCGGCGACGCATTCGACAGACGGCCCGGAAGGGTTCGGACAGAGGGTCACAGGTTACTACCTGAAACGGATGATGAGGCACGCCGGCGCGAAAAGGTGTACACGGCCGGCAGGACCACGAGGGTCAGAAACGTGCTAGTGACGACACCGCCGATCACGACGGTGGCCAGCGGGCGCTGCACTTCAGCGCCGACGCCGGTGTTGAGCGCCATGGGCACGAAACCCAATCCGGCGACGAGGCCGGTCATAAGCACGGGGCGCAGACGCGTGAGCGCGGTGGATTCGATGGCGTGCAGGAGATCGGCGCCGCGATCGAGCATGGCCCGCAGATGCGAGACAAAGACCATGTCGCCGAGCACGCTGACACCGAACATGGCGACGAAGCCGACGCCGGCAGAGATGCTAAAGGGAAGGTCTCGAAGGTGAAGCGCACAGAGACCGCCGACGGCGGCGAGGGGCAGGGTCAGGAAGATTCTGATGACGTCCGCGAGCCGGCCGTAGGTGAGATAAAGAAGAATGAGAATCAGGCCGAGGGCAAGCGGGACGATGAACATGAGCCTGAGTCCGGCGCGCTGCAGATGCTCAAACTGGCCGCCGAATGCGGTGAAATAGCCGGTGGGCAACTCGATCTCGGAATCAATTCTACGCTGAGCTTCGGCGACGAACGATGCGACGTCGCGGCCGACCACATTACACTGAACGACGATTCGCCGTCGTTGCCATTCACGGGTGATGGTCGACGGCCCCTCGATTTCGCGGATAGCGGCCAGACGGGAGAGGGGGATTCTCGCGCCTGAGGCGGTGGAGACGAGGATGCGGCTGACGGCGCTTGGATCGCGCCGATAAACCTCCGGAAGGCGCACGACGAGTTCAAAGCGGCGCTGATCCTCGCGAATCTCACCGACGACTCGGCCGCCGATGGCCTCGACGACTTCCAGGACGTGCTGCGCCGACACACCGTAGCGGGCGATGGCCTCCTGATCGACGCGAACTTCGAGGACGGGAAGGCCGGTGACCTGCTCGGCGTAGACTTCGCCGCAGCCGGGAATGGACTCGAGAGTTTCCTGAACCTCGGCGGCGAGTGTCTTCAGGACTTCCAGGTCATCGCCAAAGACCTTGACGCCCAGATCGCCGCGAATGCCTGCGATCATTTCGTTGAGGCGCATTTCGATGGGCTGGCTGAAGACGAGGCGCATGCCGGGCATTCCCTGTAGCTCGCTCTCCATGAGAGACTCCAGCTCCTCCTGCGTTGCGGCGCGCTTCCAATTGGCGCGGGGTCTGAGGGTGACGAAGACGTCGGAAACCTCGATGCCCATTGGATCGGTGGCGATTTCGGCGGTGCCGGTTCGCGTCCAGACGTTTCGTACTTCGTCGGGGAACTTTTCCTTGATGACGCGTTCGATGCTTGTCCCGATTCGCACGGATTCGTCCAGCGAGATACCTGCGAGGCGGACTGTGTTGATGGTGACGGCCTCCTCGGCGAGGCGCGGAACGAACTCGGCCCCGGTACGCAGGGCCAGCCAGACGCCGAAGCCCAAAGAAACCACGGCGACCAGCAGGATGGCGACGCGCATCCGGACGGCGAAACGGAGGATGGGGAGATAGATGCGCTTCAGGGCGCGGACGAAGAAGTTATCGCCGTGGCGAGGACGGGAGGGCAAGAGCAGACTGGCGAGAACGGGCATCAACGTGAGAGAAAGGACGAGCGAACCGATCAGGGCGAAGATGACGGTCAAAGCCATCGGACGGAACAATTTTCCCTCAATGCCCTCAAGCGTGAGGATCGGCAGATAGACGATCATAATGATCAGCTCGCCGAACATCGTGGGGCGGCGGACTTCGATCGAGGCGTCGCGCACCACGTCGAGCTTGCTGCGCCTTCCGTCGGACTCGGCAAGGTGGCGCAGACTGTTCTCCACCATGATGACCGATGAATCGACGATGAGGCCGAAGTCGATGGCGCCGAGGCTCATGAGGCTGCCGGCAATGCCGAAGCGCAGCATGGCATCGGCGGCGAAAAGCATGGAAAGGGGAATCGCGGCGGCGACGATCAGCCCGGCGCGGAGGTTTCCAAGAAAGACAAAGAGCACCGCGACCACGAGCAGCGCGCCTTCGAACAGGTTGGTCTTGACGGTCTGGATGACGTGCTCGACGAGCTCGGTGCGGGCATAGACCGGGGTGATGATCACACCCTCGGGGAGGGACTTTTGGATTTCGTCGACGGCCTGCTGCAATCGGTTGGAGACGACGTGGCTGTTTTCGCCGACCAGCATGAATGCGAGGCCCAGGACGACTTCCCCGCGACCATCGATGGTGGATGCGCCGCGGCGGATTTCGTGGCCGACCTCGACGGTCGCGACGTCGCGCACGCGGATGGGCACGCCATCGTGGGCGGTGATGACGATGTCTCCGATCTCGCGGAGGTTTGTGGTCAGGGCGACGCCGTGGACGAGCCGCAACTCGCCGGCCTGCTCGATGTTGCCACCGCCGACGTTCATGTTGTTTCGGCGAAGGGCGTCGAACAATTCGTCCATGGTGAGGTCGTACTTCACCAGGCGCACGGGATCGACGAGGACGTGGAATTGTTTGCGAAGGCCGCCCCAGGTGTTTACTTCCGCCACACCACGAACGCTGCGCAGCCGGGGCTTGATGACCCAATCGTGGAGCGTGGTGAGTTCTTCGAGGGATTTGTTTTCGCCGGAGACGACGTAGTGGAAGATCTCGCCGAGACCGGTGGAGACGGGGCCCATTTCCGGTCGAACGATTCCCTCGGGCAACTCGACGGTCTGAAGCCGCTCGGACACGACCTGGCGCGCGAAGTAAAGATCAGTGCCGTCCTCAAAGAGGACCGTCACCTGCGACAAGCCGAACTTGGAAATCGAGCGCACCTCGGCAAGGCTGGGGAGGCCGCCGATGGCCTGCTCGATTGGAAACGTGACCTGCTGCTCGATCTCTGCGGGCGAGAGGGCCGGGGCGAAGGTGTTGATCTGCACCTGGACCGGCGTCGTATCGGGAAACGCGTCGATGGGCAGGCGGCTCGCGGCGCTTGCGCCCACGACGATGAGGATGATCGCCAGAATCACGACGAGCATCCGGTGGGACAGCGACCAGTTGATGATCCACTCAAGCACAGGCGATCTCCAGCGTCGGGTCGGTCAGCTTTTACTCGGTCCGTGCTCGCAGCAGCCGGCGCCGATGCTTCCCTTCATGATCTCGGTCTTCAGCAGAAAACTGCCCTGGGTCACGACGGTGTCACCCGGAGCGAGCCCGACCTTCACTTCGTAGTAGTCGTCCGCCTCGAAACCCAGACGGAGTTGCCGGGGCTCGTAGAGGAGGTCGCTTCTTTGAACGAAGGCGATGTTGCAGCAGCCGTCCCACTGCACGGCCGACTTGGGCACGACGATCAGCGGCTGACGGTCGTAGATGGTGATGACGGCGCGGCCGTACATGTTGGCGCGGAGAAGGCCTTCGGGGTTATCCAGCTCCACGCGTACCTTGAGCGTTCGAGTCTGGGGATCGATGCGGCGACTGATCCAGGTGAGGACGCCGCCGAAAGATTCGCCGCGCAGACCATCGACCGTAACGACGACGGACTGACCGACGCGGACCTGAGCAATGTCTGATTCGTAAACGTCGAGCATGGCCCACATCTTCGCGGTGTCGGCGACTGAGAAGAGCGGCCGAGTCGTGTCGACCACTTCGCCCATCACGGCTGAGCGATCGACGACTTCTCCAGCAAATGGGGCACGAACGATCAGCAGGGGATTGGTGTCTCCCTCGGTGCGGAGTTTGGCGATCTGATCATCGGAGAGCCCCAGCGTGCGAAGTTTCTGCTCCGCGGAGGAGAGGGCGATGCGGCCCTCGGCGAGCTTGTTCTCGGCTTCCAGGTCCTCGGCGGCGCCGGCGATCCCCTGTTCGACGAGCTTGTGCGTGCGATCGTGATTCTGGTCCCAGAGCTCCAGCGTGGCGGCTGCCCGGAGAAACTCGGCGCGGGC
>CAZCGF010000005.1:28419-34949 GCA_964498115.1 uncultured Planctomycetaceae bacterium
GAAGCAGAGCGACTCGGGGCGATCGTGACCACCGCACCAGTCGTTGGTGTCCTCATAGATTTTTTTGAGCTGCGGCTGACAGATCCAGCAGAGCGCCTCGGGAACGTCGTGCTCGACGCAGGGCCCGCCGGCGACGACCAGCTCCCAGTGGCAGAATGGGCACTTCGCGTCGGGTAGACCGTGGGCTTCGCACGCCTTTTCTTCGTCGCTCGCAGTCGCCTTTGTCGTTGTGGACTGCGGCGCGGGTTTGGACTTGTCGCAGGCTGCGACGAATGAAAGACCGGCGATGAAGACGGTTGCCGTTTGAGTGATGAATCGTTTGTTCATGTCAATCACCTCTCGTCCGCGGCTTGAGGCGGACCTTCGGACGACTGCGTGGTTGCGGACGGCGCGATTCCGTGTTTGAGGATTTCGGAGATCGGCCGGGCCGATGCCTGTTCGAGATCGGCGACGTTGACGGCGGCGGTCTGCAGCGCGGCGACGTATCCGCTTCTGGCCTCGAGAAGCACGCGCTGGGCATCGAGGACGATGATGAGCGAGGACCGGCCGGCCTTGTAGGACTCGCGGGACATGTCCAAATTTCGCTCGGCCTGCGGCAGGACATCGCGGGCGAATGATCGGGCGATGTCCCAACTCGTTTGCGCTGAGACGACGGCGCGGCGAATCGACTGCATGGCTGAGACTTCCAGCGCCTCCCAGCGCCGCATTTCCTGTTCGTATGCAAAGCGCGCCCTGGCGATCTGAGCCTGGTTCTGATCGAAGATGGGCAGGGTGACGCTCAGCGATGGGCCGAAGATGGCGTCGATCTCGGCGCTGCGTTCCTGATTGCGCTGGCCGCGCGTCTGGAAGTCCGGGGGGCTCAGCGCTCCATTCTTGATCGTGGCCCGTGTGGTGTCGGCGAAGAGGTTCCGGCCCTGCAAGGCTCGACGCTCGTTGCGCTCGACGGCGAGGCCAATCTGAAACGACGGGATGATTTTTCGAATCTCAAAGACGATCTGCCGCTCGGCCGCGTCGACGTTCATGGCGGCGGCCTTGAGGTCCAGCCGCGAATCGACGGCCAGTTGAATGATGGCGTCGGTGTCGAGCGCCGTCTCGGGCGGCAAGGGCAGCGGCGTGGAGAGATCCACCGTGTCGAGATTCGTGCGAAGTCCCAGAATCTGCGCCAGACTGGTTTCGGCCAGCGCGGCGGCGAGGCTTGCCCTTTGCACTTCGATGCGCGCGGCAAGAAGGCCTCCGCGAGCGAGGTTGACGTCGAGATCGCCGACGGCCCCTGCCTGCTTTCGAGCCTCCGCTACCTCCATCAATCGCTGGGCCAGCGACACGTTTTCCTCGGCGATGGCTCTGGCCTGTCGCGCGCCGACGGTGATGAAGAAGGCGCTGCGCGCCTGAGCCGCAAGCCGTACCGCCGCATCGGCGACTCGCAGGATAGCGCTCTCGAGGTTTCGCGAGGCGATCTCCTTCTTTACGGGAATCTGCCAGAGATCGACGATGTTCTGGGCAATGTTGCCCTGGACATTGCTCCGGCCTCCGCCCTCGGGAAACTGAACAGAGAGGCCGAAGGTCGGATTCGAGAAGAGCCCCGACTGCACCAGATCGGCCCGGGCCACGCCGATCTCGAGGAACTCGGCACGCATCGCGGGGTTGTTCAGCAAAGCGAGCTTGACGACTTCTTCGAGCACCAGGCCGTCTTTGAGCATGGCTTCGCAGGTTGCCGTGCGTGCGGCATCGTCATCGTCGGCAAGCACGTCGGTCTCGCCGGTGGCAACGGTGATTAAATCCGCAGCGCGATCGTAGTCCGGCCGCGCATCGATTTGCGCGCAGCCGGCGGCGACAAGCGGCATTGCCGGCAGCAGGGTGAACAGCAGTAAGCGCGGCAAACTTATCATGACAACCAACTCCGCTCGACGGGAGGATCGACGACGCGATGACGGAAAACGGCGCGCATAAAGATTCGCGGCCGACTGAGTCAGGCATATCCTGAAGGGCGCGGAATCAGATCAGAAGTGGAAGTGAAAGCAGACCGGCATTGGTACCGGTGGGCGGCCAGCCGGAATTGGGAGAACTGAGGCCAGCCATGGCGAGCGCCGCGAGACTATCGGCGGCGTGAGCCACGCAGACCGAGGACGCCGCGAGCGGCGAAAGAGTGTCCCGTGTCTGGGCGAGGTCCGGTGAGGGAGACGAGCAGAAGCAGGGGCGCTCGTCGCAATCGTCCTTCTGGTGATCGTCCGGCGCGGATGTTTCGCATGGGCAGCAGGCCGACACCGATGCCGCCGAACAAAGGGCGGGGCAACCGAACACCGCGAGGGCAAGAAAAATGGAGATCAAAGACCGGCTCATAACTTGGATTAGTCTAGCCCTCGTGCGAAGGGATGTCGAGAGAATTGATAGATTCAGGCCCCTGCATGCGCGCGTGACGCAGGACGCATGACTCGAAAAAACCGGCGATATCGATTAGAAAGTGGGGACAGGCCGCACGGGGGATGCCTTGTTCTCGGACGGAAATGAGCATGCGATACCGCCGCGTTTGCATTGATTCGATCGGCTATGAACTTCCGCCGGAGGTGGTGACCTCGGCGGAACTGGAGGAGCGCCTCGCGCCGCTCTATCAGGCATTGCGCATACAGCCGGGGCAACTCGAGGCGCTCACCGGCATTCGCGAGCGGCGCTACTGGCGGCCCGGTCAGACGATGGCCGAGGGCGCGATCAGGGCCGGGCGCAAGGCACTGGCATCATCAAGCATCTCCGCCGATGACATCGGCATGTTGATCTACGCAGGCGTCTGTCGCGATCAACTGGAACCGGCGACGGCCTGCGCCGTGGCGAACGGCCTGGGGATCGGCGGTCGGGCACAGATCCTCGACATCTCGAACGCGTGCCTCGGCGCGATCAACGGCATTCTTCATGTCGCCAACGCGATCGAGCTGGGGCAGATCAAGGCGGGACTGGTGGTCTCCTGTGAGACGGCGCGGCAGATCGTCGATCTGACGATTGAACGCATGCTGGCCGAGCGGAGCATGGACAGTTTTCGGCTGAGTCTGGCGACGCTCACCGGTGGGTCCGGCGCGATCGCAGTCGTCGTCAGCGACAAGACCATGTCACCCAACGGACACGAGGTCGCCTGCGGCGTTCTGCGGAGTGACACGCGGTTTCACGAGCTTTGCCGATGGGGACCGGACACGGGACACCCTTCGACGGCGCCCATGAAGATGGTGACCGACGCGGCCGGCGTTTTGGAGCATGGCGTCGAGCTGGGTGCGCGGACCTGGCAGGATTTCCTCGAGGAGTCCGGCTGGACCGTCGAGCAGATCGATCGCACGATCTGTCATCAGGTCGGCGCGCCGCATCGCGAGACGGTGCTGAGTTCGATGGGCATCGATCCCTCGCGCGACTTCGTCACTTTTGAGCACCTGGGCAACATTGGAACGGTTTCACTCCCCATCACCGCGGCCATCGCGGAGGAACGCGGTTTTCTGGAAAAGGGGCACCGCGTTGCCTTTTGCGGGATCGGCAGCGGGCTGAATTGTCTGATGCTCGGGGTTAACTGGTAATGTCACGTCGAGCGCGAGCCTGATGATTCAATCGTCATCGGTGCAGGCACACTTGCATTTCAGCGATTTGAAGGCCAGGTAGACAAAGCCCGCCGCGACGACCATCAGAAATGTAAAATCGATCAGTCTGTCGACGAGCATCGAGCTGGATGCCACGGAACCAATCCGATCTGTGGCCCGTCCAACGAGCAGCAGAGCCAGGAAGGCACAAAGCCCTGGAACGATGAGCTGCCGCCTGACACCGGTGCCGTGGCATCTTGAACAAGCCGGGCGCTGTGATTCTGAGGATGCGGCATTTTCCAATTCGGCAGGTTTGGATGTGCGCGGGACCATGGTCTGATCCGGATCGCGCGGCAGTCCGCAACTCCAGCAATGGGTGAACTGCTCGTCGCTGCGCTCTCCACAATCCGCGCAGGTCCAATTGCCCGATTCATGGACCGGCGTTCCGCATTCGGGGCATTGCGCATCCATTCGGCGGCGCAGGTTGCGACCGCACGCTCGACACTCAACGGTGCTGATATCGTCTTCGTGCTTCGTCAGCGCCTCCCGCGCGGGCTGCTCATCGGTATCGTTCACGACCCAGATCGAAGGCGCGGACTCGGGCGTGAACGGCAATTCGCCTCGGGCCGCCCAAAGCGCCTCGCCCTGCACGATGGCTTCGATGCCATGATCCTCCAGAACGCCGATCAGCAGCGATGCGTGAAGGGGATCAGTTGCGGATGCGACTTTTTTCAATGGGGGCTCCACTCATTCGGCCATGGGTGGTCGAGGATGCAAAATCGCCGACGTCTGTATTGTAGCCTCCCATTTGCAACAACCAATGGTCATGCAGCGAATGGGGTGCTAGGATTGACTCCGGGGCGAGTCAGTCACAACGCTCGGCGGTGACGCTCATGTCGCTGGATGCCCAAACCCGAACAAGTCTGTTGAGGATCGCGAGGAGCGCCATCGAGTCCGAGCTTTTCGGAGCCCCGCCCGCGTCGACCAATGCCGGACTTGCGGCGCTGCCCGCAGCCGGGGCGTTTGTGACGCTGCGAAAGCGCGGACAGCTCCGAGGATGCATCGGAACATTTGACACCAGCCGCGGACTCATCGAGACGATCCGGACGATGGCGGTCTCGGCGGCGCACGATCCGCGATTTGCGCACTGCCCGATCGGGGCGGCTGAGTTCGCGGATATCGACATCGAGCTTTCCATCCTGTCACCTCTTGAGCGAATTCAGAACCCACTGGACTTCGAACTCGGCCGACACGGCATTCTCGTGCGCAGCGGCGTGCACAGCGGATGCTTCCTGCCGGACGTCGCCACCGAGCGGAAGTGGACCCGGGAACAGTTTCTCGACGAGTGCTGCTCGCAGAAGGCCGGCATGGGCAAGGGCGGCTGGCGCAAGCCGAACTGCGAGGTGTTCGTCTTCACCGTCGAGAAAATCCACGAACGACACGAGGCGCACTAAGCCAATCAATTCGCGGCGAGCACCGCACGAAGATACTGACCGGTATGACTCTTCGGATCGGCGGCGACGTCCTCGGGCGTTCCCTGGGCGACGATGCGCCCGCCGGCGTCACCGCCTTCGGGACCGAGGTCAATGATCCAGTCGGCCTGCTTAATGACATCCAGATTGTGCTCGATGACGACGAGCGAGTGGCCGAGCTTGACCAGCCGGTCGAGCACGTCCACAAGTTGGTGGATGTCGGCGAAGTGCAGGCCGCTGGTGGGCTCGTCGAGGACGTAAAGCGTGTGGCCGATCGCCGACTTGCCGAGCTCCGCGGCGAGCTTGACGCGCTGGGCCTCGCCGCCCGACATGGTCGCGGAAGATTGGCCGAGTTGCAGATACCCCAGGCCCACGTCGCAGAGGGCAACGAGGAGCTGCTTGATCCGGGCGAAGCCGTCGAAGAAAACCAGCGCCTCTTCGGCGGGCATGGCGAGGACATCGGCGATGTTCTTTCCACGAAAGCGGATGTCGAGGGCCTCGCGGTTGTAGCGCGTGCCGCGACATTCGCCGCATTCCACAAGAATGTCCGGAAGGAAGTGCATCTCGATGCGCCGGGTGCCCTGTCCGCGGCAGGCCTCGCATCTCCCCCCTTTCACGTTGAAGGAGAATCTCGCGGCGTTGTAGCCGCGCAGCTTCGCCTCGCGCGTCTTGGCGAAGAGCTGCCGGACGAGGTCGAAGATGCCGGTGTAGGTGGCGGGGTTCGAGCGAAGGCTCTTGCCGATCGGCGACTGGTCGATCTCGATGACCTTGTCGATCTGACTCAGGCCCTCGATGCTCGCGTGGGCGCCGGGCCGCTCGCGGGAATTGTTCAAGCGACGGCGCAGGGCGGGCAGGAGAATCTGGTTCACCAGCGTGGACTTGCCGGAACCACTGACGCCGGTGACGCAGCAGAAGAGGCCGAGCGGGATGCGAACGTCGATGGACTTCAGATTGTTTTCGGCGGCGCCTTTGAGTTCGATGGCGCGTGCCGAATCAATAGCGCGCCTGGCGGAGGGCTTGGCGATTCGCAATTCACCGCGGAGATAGGCGGCGGTGAGAGAGTCGGTTGATGCCATCAATGTCTCGCGCGTGCCGTTTACCAGAACGCGGCCGCCTTTTGAGCCGGCATGGGGACCGATGTCGACGATCCAGTCGGCGGCGTCGATGGTCTCGGCGTCGTGCTCCACGACGAGGACGGAGTTGCCGAGGTCGGTCAGGTTTCGAAGCGTGCGGATCAGCCGGGCGTTGTCGCGCTGGTGAAGACCGGTAGTCGGTTCATCGAGCACATAGCAGACTCCGACCAGACCGCTGCCGATCTGGGTGGCCAGTCGAATGCGCTGCGACTCACCGCCGGAGAGCGTGGCCGCCGCCCGATTAAGGGTCAGGTAGCCGATGCCGACGTCGATCATGAATTGCAGTTTTCGGCGTATCTCTTCGAGGATCGGCGCGGCAATGACGCCGGCCTGGCCGGGGAATGCGATCGATGAGAACACGCCCGCGACGGCGTCGA
>CAZCGF010000005.1:35049-60421 GCA_964498115.1 uncultured Planctomycetaceae bacterium
ATGGACTTGATGGGCGTGGACGGAGATATCTTGAGTTGTTCGCAGAAGCGGCGGATGAGGCGGGAATAGACCGCTCCGCCCCCCTTCCACGGCGCGATCGCCCCGCGGTCAAGCGGGAGACTCTCATCGGGCACGACCAATTCGGGATCGAATTCCAGCACGGTGCCGAGGCCGTCGCACTGCGGACAGGCGCCATGGGGGGAATTGAATGAGAACAGACGCGGCTCCAGCGGCGGCAGGCGGACGTCGCAATGGGTGCAGGCGTAGCGCTCGCTGAATCGGTCGTCGTGCCAATGATCTGCCTCGCCGGGAGACTGGTAGGAGACGACCGCCGCGCCGTCGCCGACTTTCAGCGCCGTCTCAATTGATTCAGAAACGCGCGTGCGAATGTCCGGCTTAATGACGATGCGATCGACGACGGCCTCCACCACTCGGGCCTGCGCCTTCTCCAGTGCCGGCGGAGATTTGACCTCGTGAATCTGCCCGTCAATTCGCACGCGGATGAAGCCGGCGCGAAGAACGTTTTCAAGGCCCTCCTTCGCATCTCGCTTGGTTCCCCAGGGCAGCGGCGCCAGGATCATGACCTTTGTTTCCGCCGGAAGCGAGAGCACGCGCTCGACCATTTGTGGAATCGTCTGGGCGGCGACGGCGCGACCGCAGGTTGGACAGGTCGGCGTACCGACCCGGGCAAAGAGTAATCGAAGGTAGTCGTGAATCTCCGTTGCCGTCGCGACGGTGCTGCGCGGACTGGCGCGGACGCTCTGCTGGGCGATCGCAATCGTCGGCGGCAGACCGGCGATGTGGTCGAGATCGGGCTTGGCCATCTGGCCGAGGAATTGGCGGGCATAGGCCGAGAGCGACTCGACGTATTTTCGCTGGCCTTCGGCGTAGATGGTGTCGAAGGCGAGACTGCTCTTGCCGGAGCCGGAGAGACCGGTGATGACGACGAGCTTGTCGCGGGGTATGTCGAGGTCGATGTTGTTGAGGTTATGGGTGCGCGCGCCGCGGATGGTGATGAACTTGCCTTCGTGAGCTGTCATAGGGGGACCCGGCATCACGACAGAAACGCCATCACGTCATAGATCACGTGGCATCCGACGGCGAGCCCGAAACCGCGCAGGACGAAGACTGCCGCGAGATAGGCGCCTGCCGCGGCACGAAACGCAAACTCCCGGCTGGACCACGCATCGGCCCCGATCGGATGATAATGATGCGCCGCGAAGAGCAGCGATGAGACGATGACCGCGAGGGCGACGCCGGTCACCTGCCGCACGCGGGCGATGTCGACGAGGACGATGCTGATGAGTGTGATGATGATGAGCCGAAAGACCATTTCCTCGTAGAGACCGGCGCCGACGCTGAGCAGCAGGTTATCGAGTCCGTCGGTGACGGGCGCGCCGTTCGCGGTTCCGCTGACGGTGACCGCCGACAGGCTTGGAAGCCAGTGGTTGAGCATCAGCAGGGGAATGGCGAGCAGAACGCTTTCGCCGGCCATCCCCAACAGCGGCTGGGGCAGGACCTTCCAGGGCTGGTGCGACGCGATGTGTATGACGAAAAGAACAACCAGCAGAGCCAAGCCCGGCAGGTAAAAACCTGTGGCGCCGAAAAGGCTGAAAAACCACTGCAGGATCTGCTTGGCGGCCAGAGCCGGTCGTGCATACTCGGGCGTGCTGCCGTGCAGCATGATGATGCCCGCCTCGTAGGCGATCACCATGGGAAGAAGAAACACCAGACACTGGAGCGGCCGATGGGTGACATCCCAATAATGCTCCGACAATTTGGTTTGCTTCTTCGCCGGACGACGTGTTTGCGTCGCGGGAGGCTTGCGCCGTGTCCGTGGCTTTGCCATGCCGTTATCATGGGCTCGGAAACTCTATTTCGCAAACTCACGCGATCTGTCGCAGGGCGCGTCGCCGACGGCGCCGGGCGGGACTCATGTCAAAGGCCACCACGCGAACGCTCCGACAGTTCTACACGGCAATGTACGAGGCGCTGGGGCCGCAGAATTGGTGGCCCGGCGAATCTCCGGTGGAGATCATCGTCGGAGCGATCCTGACGCAGAACACCAACTGGGGCAATGTCGAGCGAGCCATCGCAAACCTGAGGGGCGCAGGTCTCCTCGATTGGAAAGCGCTTCATCGGATTGCGACACCACGCCTGGCCCAACTCATCCGCCCGGCTGGGTATTTCAACGTGAAGGCCCGGCGGCTGAAGAACTTCGTTGAATGGCTGTGGCGTCGGTACGACGGCGACTTGTCCCGGTTGGCGGCGATAGAGCTGAGTCCGCTGCGCGAGGAGTTATTGTCCATCAACGGCGTCGGCCCGGAGACGGCGGATTCCATCCTGCTCTATGCGCTTAACAGGCCGTCGTTCGTCGTCGACGCCTATACGGCGCGGATCATGCGGCGGCACGGGAAGACGTTCTCGGGCTATGACGAATTGCAGGCGATCTTTGAGGATCATCTTCCGCGTGAGGTCGGCCTGTTCAACGAATACCACGCATTGATTGTGGCCGTCGGCAAGGACTATTGCCGTCCGAAGGCCCGATGCGAGGCGTGCCCCCTTCGACGATTCAAACACGACGAGACGGCGTAAGCGGCGTGGGAATAAACCGGGGTAAAAAAAAGAGCGACGGGATCGAGGGCTCACCTCGATCCCGCCGCGTTAAAGGCTTTCCACCAAGCCGAGGCTGTTCGCGCTTACCGTAACAGCGAGAGGATTTGCCCCGACTGTTGTGATGCAACTCCAAGGAGCGAGATCGCCGACTGGAGAAGAACGTTCTGGCGCGACAGCTCGGCCGTCTCCGCAGCGAAGTCCACGTCTCGAATGACGCTTCGTGCGCTTTCCAACGCCTCCTTGGTGGCGTTGAGGCTGTTGATGGATGTCTCAACCTGGAACTTCTGGAAGCCGCCGATGCGACCCTGCTGTGTGGCGACCTGGTTGATCGCCGCCTTGGCAATGGCCACGGCGTTGTTGGCGTTCGAGGACAGCGAGTTGGTACCGCCGCTCTTGAGCGTGTTCAGGTAACCCAGGGTGCTGTTACCGAGGTTCTGGCTGAACAGGGCGTTAACACCAATCGTCGACTGCGTGTTGCTTTCAGTTCCAAGCTGGAACGTCGAACCGCCGCCGGTGATGGAGAGGTTGCCGGCGCTGCCCGCAACGTTGCCGGTCGTTGTCAGCGTGAACTCACCGCTGGTGCCGCCGGTGTTAAAGGAGACGCGCAGGCCGTCCACGAACGCCGTGGCGCCGTTGACGGTGACCGAGGCATCGGTTCCGGCGGTGTAGGAAACGTTGCTGAAGTCGGTGTCGCCGCTGATGTAGGTCGCGGAGACAAACGACGCCGTACCGAAGTCGCGGCTCTGGAGATGCAGCTCGCTGCCCGAGATCGACGCGGAGACGCCCGTGTCGGCGGCAGCGGCGATGATGCGATCGCGGATTTCCGTGAACGTGTCGGTATCCGAGACGGCGATCGTCGCGGAGCCGAGCTTGCCGGTGATGCTGAACTCAGCGGCGTCCAGGGAGCCCGCGCTCACGGTCGTGAGCGTGGCCGAAGCGACGGCGCCTGCCGTCAGGACCTGGACGGCGAGGGTCTGTGAGCTCGACGAGGACGGGCGCGAGTAAACGCGGACGTCGCTGACCTTGGTCGCATCCGTCGCGGTCGCGCGGATCGACTGCTGGCCGTCGAGCAACGTCTTGCCGTTAAAGGTCGTCGTTCGAATGATTCGGTCGATGGAGTTGATCGCGTTGTCGATCTGCGCCTGGTTGGCGGAGATTTCCGCGGCGGACAGACCGCCGGAGCTGGTGCTGGACGCCGCCAGCTTCTCGATTTCAGAGAGGAGATTCGAAACTTCTGTGAGTGCCCCGTCCGCGACGCCAAGAATCGACTTGGCGCGTTGGCCGTTGCTGATGGCCGCGTCGACGCCCGTGAGTTCGGCACTGAGGCTCTGAATGGCAATCAGGCCTGCCGGGTCGTCGGCTCCCCGATTGACCTTGAACCCTGTCGACAGCCGTGTCAGGCTGTTCGCCTGATCCGCGGATGTCCGGTTCAAGATGTTGAGGAGCGAGAGTGTGTTTGTGTTGGTAACTGTCAGACCCATAACTTCTTTCCCTTCTCCAAGGCTATTGTTGACCCCTGTCCCTTAGTGCTGCTACGTCGGGGACTGGCCCACCAACCTGATTTTCAGTACTGGCAAGCATGTCGCCCAACGCTTGAGCAAACCTAAGATAGAAAATCAGGATTCACCAAGTCGAAGTGGAAAATTGGGATGCGAAATCTCAAGGGCGCATAAAAACCATTTCGCCAGTTGCACAACCGGCGTCATGGTTTTCAGACCACGATTATGAGTGTTGAAAAAGTAACGTCCGAATCATGAACCGATGCGCGCGGGACGATTGGCGACGGCCTTGCCGTCCGGGGTTGTTGACGTGCGCTGCGCGTCGGGCGAGGCGTCCTGCCCCGGTTGAGATGTCGCCAGTTGAGCGCGGTAAGCACGCAATCGCTCAACGGCCTCACTGGGAATGGGCCCCAGGCGCCACTGGCCTTCTTCCTTGGCGATGGCCACCTGGACCTGCTTGACCGTCTCGCCCGTTTTAGCCGCGAAGTCTTCCAGTTCGTACTCGGCGCTCATGACAAACACGTCACCGGCCGAATCCGGAAGCGGCGGCATCTTTTCGATACCGAGTATCCTGATGCGCTTAAGCGCATTAAAGTTCGACTCGAATCTCGGCGGAAGGATGGGCGGGTGGCGGCTGCTGAGCATCATCCGGAAATCTGAATACTTGCCTTCCCGGCAGACTCTCGCGAATCGATCCACGAAGCGATTGAGTGAAAGGTCAAAGCTTCTCGCGGCAACCGGGAACCCGAATTCCGGGCTGTTCTCGGCATCGAGAATGACCGCCTCTGGAAACGCCTCTTCCTCGGTGAGGACGCGCTCCTCCGTGATCAGCACGAACACAACCGCGCTGACAAAGAAAAAGGCAACCAGAATCAGCCCGTAGATCCCGAATCGCCTGAGGCTGATTGTTCGTTCAGCAAGAGATGCCATTCATTCGCTCGTTCGTTACCACAATACCCGGGAGGCAATCACATGCCGCCGCGACGCTGGGCCCGCTGTATTTCTTTGCGGTCTTCCTTTTTTCGCTCGCTCTGCCGCTTGTCGTGATGAGACTTGCCTCTGGCGAGGGCCAGTTCCACCTTTACCCGGCCGTCCTTGTTGAAGTACACGCTCAGGGGAACCAAAGTCTGGCCCTTGATCTGGACAGCGGCGGCCAGCTTCTTGATCTCTCGCTTATGGAGGAGCAGTTGCTTGGGCCGCTTCGGATCGTGATTGTAGCGATTTCCCTCCTTGTACGGCTCAATCTGGAAGTTGAGAAGCTGGACGCTGTCCCTCTCGATTCGAGCGTAGGCCTCTGTAATGCTGGCCCCGCCTTGCCTCAAACTCTTGACCTCGGTCCCCTTCAATGCGACCCCAGCCTCCACCTTAGAAAGCACCTCATACTCATATCGGGCCTTCTTATTCTGCAAAGGGGCGGTATGGGAGGATCGCTTACCTGACGTATCCTTGGCCATGACAACATGTTACGGATATCCACAAAAACCGGCAACTCTTTGAAAAGTTGCGGCCCCGGTCCGGGCGAATAGGTATAATGGAGAGGCAGCGTTATGAACCAGTCCGAAGCCATCGATGGACGGCTCGATCCGGCCCGCGAGCGGCACCTCATTGCCGAGGCTCAGCAGGGATGCGCAAAAAGTGCGCATCAACTGATTGAGGCCCATCAGGACCGGCTCCACGCCTTTGTCTGGCGGATTGTCCGCGACCGGCACGAAGCCGAGGAAATCTGTCAGGACACGTTCCTTCGGGCGTTTTCGGCCCTCGACACCTTCAATACCAATTACCGGTTCAGCACCTGGTTGTTTACGATCGGTTATCGGCTCAGCCTTAACGTCATTCGCCGCCGAAAAGACTACACCGGCGACCTGAACTTCAGCAGTTTTGCCGAGACGGGCCGCGTTCAGGCCGACGAAAGTCATGCCGACGCCATCGCGAACAGCGAAGAGGCCCACCGGCTGAAAAAAGTTATCTGGGATTCCGTGGATCAACTGACACCGCAGCAGCGCGCGACTGTATTACTCTTTTATAGAGAGTCGCTCGGTTGTCAGGAGATCGGTGAGATCCTCGACATGCCGGCGGCCACGGTGAAGAGCCATTTGCATCGTGCCCGCGGACGGCTCAAGGAAATGCTCAGCGGCCAGTTGGTGGAAGACTGGACGCTGGTTCGATTTGCCGGCCAGGCCGAAGGGGCCTAGATTGCCGGCCGATAAGCGCGGTCGCCACCCCGGCGGCCGCCCGGGAGCAGGTTTCATGTTGACGTGCCGACAGGTACAAAACCTTCATCATCAGTTCATTGATGGTGCTTTGTCAGCCAGCCTGGTCGCGGAGGTCCACGCCCACTTGCTTCAGTGCCCGGCATGTCAGCGCGAGGTGGAGATTTCCCGCGCCGCCGCTCATGTTCTGGCCAAAGACTTTCCGGAGCCGTCGCTCGATTCGGGATTCGCCAGTCGCGTCGTTGCGGCGATGGCGGAAAAGCGTCCTGTCCGCACGTCGCCGGTCAAACATCGTCGCGAGCAGTCGAGCCGCTGGCGTCGTTTTGCGATGGTGGGCAGCCTGCCTGCCGCCGCGGCCGTTGTCTTCCTGGCGATCCTGATCTGGCCGTCCGACGACCAGTCAGATCGTGTCACCCGGGTCGCCGGTCAATCTACCGTCGTGGACGCCGTCGGTGTCAAAGACATCGCCGACCCGACGCTCGAAGCCGTGGCCGGCGCACGCGATGCCGCACAGAGCCTCAACCAGCTTCTGCAGATCTCCGCCAATGAAGCCCGTCAGAGCATGCAGGACGGCCTTCGCGAGATCGACAGCGCCGCTCCGCGAAGCGAGCCGCCGTCACTGATGGAACTTTTCTTCCAGCCCTTCGATGAGGTACTTCGCCCTGAGAAGCCCGCCACCGCCAAGGATGGCGAGAAAAAAGTCATTCGATTCTGATATCAGCTCTGCGACTATAAGTGACGCCTGAAGATTTGGGGGGAGCGCGGCGCCGCTTCTGCCTGGAGGATGGTCTGCACGTGTATTCCCCGATACGAGCAACGAACAACATACGCCGCGCGGCGATTCCGGCCGTGTTTTCTTTCCTGTTCATCCTGACTTCAACGGTCCACGCGGATCGATCGAAGGAAGCAGACTGGACGCGCATCGTGCCCGGCGACGTACGATTCTACGTCGAGTTTCGCGGTCTCAGCGCCGTTCGCGTGCAGTTCAAGAAGCTCGGCATCTGGGATACGGCCATGGACCTTCGGGCGGACGAGGCCCGGCGCGCCACGGCGACGCAGCCGTGGCAGCAGCGCACGCACGAGCTGCTTGGGCTGGAGCCGGAAGAGGCGATTGGCGAACTTCTGGGCTATCGCTCGGCGCTCATCGCCGCAGAACCAGCCCAGTGGGACAACGGAGTTCTGCTCGCCGAACTGGCCCGAGACGATCAACTCGAACGAATGCTGGAAGCCTGGGATGCCACCGAGACGACATCCGAGGGCGCCGTTAAACGATACAGACTCTCCGGCGGCCTCATGCTGGCATCGCTGGGGCGCGTGATCGCCATCGCGCCGGCCGGCGATCCGGACGGGCTCTGGGGACGAACAGTCCTATTGATGGCCGGACAAAAGGGACCGACATTGGCCGGCCGCGCGGACTTTGCAGCGCTTCGAACGCGATTGTCGCCCGACCCGCAGGGACTTCTCTACGCTGTCTGGAAACGGGACGATCCGACAGCGTTCGCGGGGTGCAGGCGGCTGGTCCTGGGCATCTGGATGGAAGCGGAGAACATCCTCTGTGAACTGCACGGTCATCGCGCCAAACCAAAACTGGGAGATAAGCCGATCGACCCGGCCGATCTTTCCGGCATTCCGGCGTCGGCAATCGCCGCATGGTGCGGCTCGCTCGATTTTAGGTCGCTCCGAAGTCAGGACCTTGAGAGCCGGCGTCTCGATGAGCAATCGCTCATGGATACTTTTCTCTCGGCCATTGGATGGGGCGCGACCAACCAGCAGACGCTGATCGATACGCTGGGACCCGAGTGCCGCATCCTCTTTGGAAATGATCCGGCAGCCGCCAAGGCCGAGCTGAAGGTGCCCTCCGCCGCCATCGTCGTTCAGGCGGGCAAGGCGCCGGACATGGTCGCCAATCTCGACGTAATTCTGGACATCATCGCCCAGGGTATGGCAGCCTTCGCGGCCGCGCCCGGCGAGCGCATTTCGCCCACACCCGTCATTGTGAAAAACTGCGAGGGCATTGAGCTACACGGTATCCGGATCGGATCGGTGCTCGCCCGCCGACTCGAGATGCCCTTCCTGCGACATACCGAACTCGCATGGGGCCAGATGGACGGGCGACTCCTGGTCTCAAGCTCGCGTGCCTTTGCCGAGGAACTGGTGCGCGCGACGCTTGGAAAGGCGGATCGACTGGATCAGGACATCATCGTGGAAACTGACCATCACAGCCGTCGCGATGACGGTCCGATCGTCGAGTTTCTTCTGATTCGCGGGACTGAGCTTTCGAAAATGCTGACGAGCTGGGCCGAGTATGTGGAGACGCGCCACCCCCAGGCGACGAAGCCGGAATGGTGGCGAAGATGGGCCGACCAGAAAGTTGAAGCGCGATCGAGACTCGATGTGGCGCTC
The DNA here is from genome assembly GCA_964498115.1 of uncultured Planctomycetaceae bacterium. Taxonomy (GTDB): domain Bacteria; phylum Planctomycetota; class Phycisphaerae; order UBA1845; family UTPLA1; genus UTPLA1. The sequence goes on from CAZCGF010000005.1 coordinate 43,778, forward strand.
TCCGAAGACCCTGCCGTGCCGGGCAAAGCGACCGTGGTGGAGGTCGGAGAGTTTTCCCCTGCTTTCAACATGCTCTACCCGGGCGATATCGTAATCGCCGCGGCGGGCGCACCGCTGGAAGGCGCTCAGCCGGCTCGGCAGGTCGCGGATCGTTATCGCGACCGTGGCGAGAGTGACGTCTTCCCGCTGACCGTCCTTCGCGAAGGCAAGCAGATGGTTCTGGAGATCAAGGTGAGTCCGGCAACACGACTTGAACCGGGCATACTCGATCCGGTTCGCGCCGTGAGACAGTTCGCATCTCTTGCCCAACGGGCGGAGAACGTGACATACATTCGACGGCTGACCCGTCCCGAACGACTGGACGCATCCATCCGAATCAAGTGGGACACCACGTCGAACTAGCAGCGGCGCTACCGCTCGAAGTGCTCTATCTCCCCCGCCGATGAAAAGCCCATCGCCCCGAGAAACGCGGCGGCCGGCGCATCGTCGACTTTGCTGCAGGCGACGATCACATGAGGAAGCAGTCGCCGGGCCAGTTGCAGAAAATGCATCGCCATCGCCCGTCCCACGCCAATCCTGCGCGAATCGGAAAGCACGAACAATTCGCTGAGCCGGGCGATGTCGCCGACCTGTAAGTAGCCGACACGGCCGACGGGCTTGCCATCGTGCATCGCGACAAACAAGTCGAGTCGCGAGTCGTTCAGCCGTTCGGCGGCCAACTCCGCGCGTCGGTCGGAGTTGGGAGCGCCATCGTTGAAGGTCTCGCGAAGCGCCTTGGGCATGGCTCGCGCGGGCAAAATGCGCATCGACTCATCAGCCGGCGCTTCGAGCAACGACCACGACGACAATCCCCAGACCGTGCTCGTTTTCTTTTGCCACCCGTGCCGTAAGAGAAGCTCCGCGACCGGTTCGACCGCCTGGCCCGACGCCGGCGTCCACCGACCACACTTGAGTCCCCGCTGCTCGAAGTAAACCTCGGCCTGCTCGAAGGCGGATTGCCCGTTCACGTCGGCCAGCCACACGTCGCGAAGCTGATTGGCCTCGGCCGCCCAGGGAAAGCCCTCTGACCAGAACGCCACACCGTAGGGAAGCGACTCCCATTCGCAGAGCTGTTCGCACAGAGCCTGCTCGGACTTTCGCGCGGCGGTCACGAGGCCGGTCGGGTCTGGGATTTGCGAACTACACTGAGTCGTCATGCCTGCATCCACTATGATCTTAGCGACGCCTTCACGCGGAATTCATCTACTTCGCCCATCATCGTCGCGATGATCGCCGATGCAAGGCGTGAGGATATTGGCGGTTGACATTCCACGAGAGGACCGGTCTTATCGTGCTTACGTCAATCAAAAGCAGGGGCAATTAAACCATGAGTGAGTCAAAGTCGAATTCATCCGCCAGAAAGCGTGTCATCATCCTTTGCACAGGCAATTCCTGTCGGTCACAAATGGCCGAGGCCCTGTGGCGAAAGCACGGCGGCGAATCGTGGGAGGTTGTCTCCGCCGGGACTCATCCCAAGGACCAGGTGTACCCGCTCGCGGTCCAGGCGATGAAAGAAAGCGGCATCGACATCAGCGGCTATCGCTCCAAGGACGCGGCGCAGTTCACCGGGCAGCATTTCGATCTGGTGGTGACCGTCTGCGACAACGCCGAGCGCGAGTGCCCGGCCTTCGCCAATGCCGACAAGCACCTGCACTGGCCGTTCGACGATCCGCCGAAAACGGCCGGCGATGAAAGTGCGAAGTTGCAAGCCTGCCGGAGAGTGCGCGATGAGATTGAGCAGGCCGTCAAAGACTACCTGAGGTGATTCTCACAAATCGGCAGCGGGGCTTTCCGCACCCTCGCGAACCGGAAGGTAGTCGAGCAACTTGAGAAACAGGCCCATCGACATCTTCAGACCCGCCACGATCAGCACGATGCCGAGAATCCGGCGGAGTGTCGGCGAGGGAAGTCGTCGACTTCCCAGTTGAGAGCCGATGGTTCCGCCGATGCCCGCCGCGATCGCGTAGATCACGATAACAGGCGAGAGCTGCTGTAGGCTGCTGAGATTACCCGCCAGTCCCGCGATGGAATTGACCAGAATAAACAGCGCAGAGACCCCGGCCGTGACGCGAATCGTTGCCCATCCCGCGAAGATGAGCAGTGGCGAGAGAAAGATACCGCCGCCGACGCCGACGAGACCGGACAACAGTCCCATCGCTGCGCCGAAAATGAGTGAAACGCCGACGCTCGGCGGCTTCACGTCCTCGCGCTCCAACTGAGCGGCCGTCATCAACAACCGCGCCGCCGCGTAAAGCAGCACGATCCCAACCAGCGGCTTGAAGACCATCTCCGGCAAATGAATACGCCCGCCGACAAACGCCGCGGGAATCGAGGCAACAGCGAACGGCCAGAACGTCCGCCAGGAAAACCGGCCCGCCGAGAGAAATCGCTGCGTCGCAACCGAAGCTACGAGGACGTTCAGGAGCAGGGCTGTCGGCCGCATGACTTCCGCCGACACGCCGACCAGCGCCATCGCCGCGAGATAGCCCGACGCCCCGGCATGTCCGACCGACGCATACAACACGGCGGCAACGAAGAACAGTCCGGCAAGCAAAACTGTGTCATCCACTGTTCACCTTTAAGTACCGAGGCACTCACTAATTGCATCGCAATCAACCAATCGGACAAATTAGGTCGCACTACGCAAAACGTCAATGTGTTGGAAAGTATTGAATCGGCATACCAAAAGCGATTATCATTCCATTTAGTAGGCATTAATGGTGAAGGAGGTCGCCATAATGAATCGCGTTCGGGCGTCTCGCGCATCCCGATCCACACTTATTTCTTGAACCTGAGCTCTTATCGAAGCCAACCGGGTGTAGGCCGACGCTTCGGTCATTATTAAGAGCGGGGCCTATGACGTCGTGTCGTTGGGTTGGCGCGCGACCCTGCCAGAGCCAACGACAATGGCGATGATTTTGCTATCGCTGACGGTTTGCCAGAATCGGGCTTGCGGCAGAACAAGCTCTTTCGCCAAGCGTTTTTTGTACAAGGAGAGGACTCATGTCGCGTACTAGATCTGTCAATCTCAGGGCATTTCTACTCGTCGTGATTTCAGTATTCAGCATTGCCCCGCTGCTTCAAGCGTCGAGCGGCGCGACCTTCGTGCGTCTTGACTCCATTCAGTTGCCGTCGATCGGCAGTGCAGCATGGGCGGTTTCAGCGGACAGCCTTGTGGTTGTAGGCTCCGACTACTCTGATTTTTCCGTCGGCGTTGAACAAGCGTTCCGCTGGACTGTCGATCAGGGACCTCAGGGACTGGGACTGTTGCCCGGCACTCAGCGAAGCAGGGCAAATGCGGTTTCGATGGACGGCTCAGTGATTGTCGGAGACAGCATTGACCTCGAGGACTTTGACGACGGTGGGGCGTTCCGATGGACCTCAAGCCAGGGGATGATGAGCCTCGGCACACTTCCCGACGGACGCCCGTTTGGAGCAGCTAACGGTGTGTCCGGTGATGGTGATGTTATTGTGGGAGGCGCTCCCACGGCGGATGGCAAGGGTAACGAAGCAGTCCGATGGACAAGCGCAGGCGGAGCAATAGGTCTTGGCGACCTGCCCGGCGGCGAATTCAACAGCATGGCAACAGGTGTGTCCGCTGATGGCAGCGTGATTGCCGGTTGGGGTCGAATTTCGGATGCCAGTTCATCAGGCAGTATTTTCCACGCGTTTCGATGGACCGAAGCGACCGGGATGGTGGCGCTGGGTGACTTGCCGGGAGGCAACGCACATAGCACCGCCTACGCGATTTCCGACGATGGAACGACGATCGTTGGTCTTAGTTCAGGATCCTCTGGCGTTAAGACTTTTCGATGGACGCAGTTGACTGGCATGATAAGCATTAGCCCGGGATCGTTTTTCCAGCCTTGGGACGTTTCAGGCGACGGCTCCGTCGTTGTCGGATCGGGCCCCACAGGTGATCCACGCGGCTCCGCGGTGATCTGGGACGCGATCAATGGGCAACGGTCGTTGGCAGCAGTGCTGGAGGACGTCTACGGAGTCAGTCTGGGCGGGTGGACTTTGGAGGAGGCGTCCGGGATTTCCGCGGATGGAACGACGATCGTCGGATGGGGGTTTAGTCCTGACGAAAAACCCTTTGCCTGGGTTGCCGTCATCCCCGAACCGACCATGTGGCCATTGCTCGCAATTGGGCTACTCGCTTTTGTGCGGCGAGTGAACCGTCTTTAGCCTGCTCGAGAAGCGTCGCGAGACTCCATCTTTCTCACTTCGCCTCGTCGCGAAATGCTCGCTTGCGCTCTACTGAGTCCATGAGCCGCTTGCGCATGCGGCAGTTCTTAGGGGTTGCTTCGACCCACTCGTCATCCTCGATGTACTCCAGCATCGCCTCCAGGCTCAGTTCCCGGGCAGGCTTGAGGACCACCGTCTTGTCGGCCGAGGCGGCGCGGACGTTGGTCATCTTCTTGAGACGGCAGACGTTGACGTCGATGTCGTCGTCCTTGCAGTGCTCGCCCACGACCTGTCCCTTATAGACTTCGTCGCCCGGCTTCACGAACATCACGCCGCGATCGGACAGATTCTCCAGCGCGTAGGCCGTCACTCGCCCGGTCTCCATCGCCACCATGACGCCGGCATGGCGCGTGGGAATCGCCCCGCGCAAATGCTCGTACTCATAGAACGAGTGGTGCATGACCGCCTCGCCGCGCGTCGCGTTGAGCATGCGCGTGCGAAGGCCGATGAGGCCGCGTGCCGGAATGGTGAACTCAAGGTGGCACTGGTTGTCCTTGGTCTCCATCTTGATGAGCTCGCCGCGGCGCATGCCCGCCAGCTCGATGACCGAGCCTGAGTGAGAAGTGGGGACGTCCACGACAAGGTACTCGACCGGTTCGCACTTCTTGCCGCCGATCTCGCGATAAATCACCTTCGGCTTGCCCACCATGAGCTCGTACCCTTCGCGGCGCATCGACTCGATCAAGACGCCCAGGTGCAGTAGCCCGCGCCCGGACACGCGAAATGTGTCCTTCTGCGTCATATCCTCGACGCGCAGGGCGACGTTGGACTGTAATTCACGGGTCAGCCGATCGCGTATGTGCCGGGTCGTCAAAAACTCGCCTTCCTTCCCCGCAAAGGGTGACGTGTTCACCGAAAACACCATGGTCAATGTCGGCTCGTCCACGGGAATAATCGGCAACGGGTGCGGATCGGACGGGTCGGTGATTGTGTCGCCGATGCCGACGTCCGGCAGGCCGGTCAGAGCGATGATGTCGCCCGACTCGGCGCTGTCCACCTTTTTTCGACCAAGGCCCTCGTAGCTGAAGACCTGATCGATTTTCTCCTTGTTCCGATGGCCGTCACGGGAGATGAGCATGATCTCCTGCCCGCTCTTGAGCACGCCGTTGAAGACGCGCCCGATGGCGATCTTGCCGACATAGTCGGAATAGTCGAGCGAGGCGACGAGCATCTGCACGGAATGATCCGTCGAGCCCGATGGCGGCGGAACGCTGCGAATGATCTCCTCGAAGAGCGGCTCGATGCTGCCGTCCGGGTCGTCAAGTCTCTTCTTGGCGAAGCCGCTCTTCGCGCTGGAATAGAGCACCGGCCAATCGAGGCAACTCTCATCCGCGCCCAGATCGAGAAACAGCTCATGCGTCTCGTCGAGCACATCCTTCGCCCGGGCATCGGGCCGGTCGATCTTGTTGATCACCAGGATCGGCTTGAGGTGATACTCGAAGGCCTTCTTCAGTACGAAGCGCGTCTGCGGCATCGGGCCCTCAAAGGCGTCAACGACCAGGAGACATCCGTCAGCCATCTTCAGAACGCGCTCCACCTCACCGCCGAAGTCGGCGTGGCCCGGCGTGTCGATGATGTTGATCTTGTAGTCTTTGTAGTGAATCGCGCAATTCTTGGCGAAGATCGTGATGCCGCGCTCGCGCTCTTGCGGATTCGAGTCCATGATCAGGTCGCCGGACATGGTGCCCTCGCGGAAGTTACCGCTTTGTCGCAACAGGCAATCGACCAGCGAGGTCTTTCCGTGGTCAACGTGGGCAATGATGGCGACGTTTCGAATTTGCATGACGCTCCCGTCGATTCGCAATAATCAGGACAATAGGGGCGTCTCCTGTGGTGGCTGCGGCCGACGCCGAAAAACTGCGCAGCCCAATATGGTAGCGAATCGAGCTGTTTTCCGCCAATCCGCCGGCGTAAAGGTCCTTACGGCACGCATGGCGACGCTTAGAATGCATCGCATATGATGTTGTCCTCTATTTGGATGAAATCAGCACTCAGGAGGCGCAAATGAGCACAAATCCCGATTCCACCGATCGTCGCACGTTTCTCGCCAACTCCGCCATGTTCGCCATCGCTGGCGGCGCAATCGGCGCTACCGCGACAAACGCCGACGCCGCGCCGGACGAGAAAGACTCCACAAAACGCGTCGTCGTCCCCGGCAGCCCCAGCCCCGCCTATTCCCGGGCAACGAGATTGGGCAACATCGTCTTCGTCGCGGGCTGCGTCGGCGTCATCCAGAAGGACGGCAAGGTCGTCATGCCCGAGGACTTCGAGGCCCAGGCCCGGCAGACACTTCTAAACCTGAAGGCATCCGTGGAAGCCGCCGGCTCTTCGCTCGACCAGGTTCTCAAATGTAATTGCTTCCTCAAGGACTACGCCGACTTCAAGCAGTTCAACGAAGTCTACATGAGTATTTTCCCGGAGCCGCGCCCAGCACGCTCAACCGTGGTCGTGAAGGATTTCGTCGTCCCCGGGGCGCTCCTCGAAGTGGACTGCACATGTGCCGTCGCCGGCTGACACCGTCGCTCCCTGACCGGCGCCAATTGAGGACTCCAAAGGCCCGGATGAAGTCCGAATTCGATTATCAAGAGATCCCGACTCTGATAATAAGAGCGATTGCAAGCCAAAACACCATGGGTACAATTTTTTCAGCAGGATAACGGAACACACGTCGATCGGCGGTCGATTCTTGAGAGGGCGCACTCGATTGGGCGGTCTGAACCTGGTTGGTTCGTATACTCTGCTTTGGACAAACGCCGTTGTGGCGTGTTTTCCTGGACTTCGGAGAAGGCCCGGAGCATTCCTGGCCACCGAATCCCGTCGAACAAGAGGAGTCGACGAGGGAAAAGGGTGCACAAATCAATTTGAAAGGGCCTGGAGTATTCTTTAAGTGATAGTTCTAATGGGCGCATCGCTGGCGTTGCAGATCGCCGCCTCGCTCATCTCATTTCGATTGACCCGACTCGTCGGCCCGCGGTACGGATGGATCCTTCTGGGTACCGCATTGGGCCTGATGGCGGTGCGCCGGGGAATCACGTTTATCAGACTCGTCATGGGCGATACGTCCCACCCGCCCGATCCCGCGGCCGAACTTGTTGCCCTCGCGATCTCAATCTGCAGCGTAACCGCCCTGTCGTGCATCGCGCCGCTCTTCCACAACATGCACCAGACATCCGAATCTCTTCGCACCAGTGAGGGACGACTCCGCGTTGCGCTCGAGGCCGGCGCTATGACGACCTGGGAGTGGGATGTACAGGCCGATGCGGTCGTCTGGGGCGAGCGTGTTTCCGAAGTGTTTGGCGTTCCGGCGGACAATCCGCCCGTAAATTCCCCGGATTTCTACAAGCTGGTCCTTCCTCAGGATATACCGGGTCTCAAACGAGCCGCCGACATCGCAGTCGAAAAACACCGCAATCTCGACACCGAGTTCAGAATCGTTCGGCCGGACAACGGCCAGACGCGCTGGATTGCCGTGAAGGCCAAATTCCTGCGCGACACAGAAGATCGGCCCCAAAAGATGATCGGTGTCAACTTCGACATCACTTCTTCGAAGGAGGCATCCGAGCAGATTCGAGCGGGTGACGAGCGATTCCGGCTCCTCATTGATGCGATTCAAGACTACGCCATCCACATGCTCGACCTGCAGGGCCACGTCTCAACCTGGAACGAGGGCGCACGTCGTCTCTGGGGCTACACCTCGGAGGAGATCATGGGCAGCGACTTTAGCGTGTTCTTCACGCCGGAAGACCTCGCGTCCAGAATGCCGGACAGATCGCTCCGCATTGCCGAATCAAAGGGCCGGTATGCATCCGAGGGTTGGCGCCTCGCAAAGGGCCGCAAGATGTTCTGGGCCGAAACCCTCATCACACCGATCCGCGACGCGAAAGGCGTTCACACCGGTTTCGCCCGAATCACGCGAGACCTGACAGAGAAAAAGAAGGCCGAGGACGCCCTGCGTGAAACTCAGCTCCGCCTGCAGATCGCCCAGGACATCGCCAGGATCAGCACATGGACCTGGGACCCCAAGTCCGATCAGGTCGAGGTCACCGACAACTGGCGAAAAAACCTGGGCGAGCTGCCCGAGCGCCAGAAAATGAGCTTCGACCAATGGGTCGAAACCATCCACCCGAACGACCGTTCCCGTGTTCAGGACACCGTGCGCGGCGGCATGACCTCCGGCACACCCTATCAGGTCACATTCAGAACAATGCGCGCCGATGCAACGGAATGCCACATGCGGGCATGGGGACAGCCCTATATCGATCCAGCCGGGCGCGTCATCAAGATCACCGGCGTCACCCAGGACATTACGGATCAAGTCCTCGCGGGCAAGGCGATGGCCGATGCCAAGCCCAGGCGCGAGGCGTAATCTCAAGCAATTGACATCTTGGGCGGGGTTAACCGTTCCGGCGACGCTCCGCGATTTCGTCGTCGATCAATATGCAGCCACGCGGGCAGCCGGCATTCCATTGAAGTCAGCCGGAAACCTAGCGATCCACGATGGGCACTACTTTGCGCTCCGGCTTGCCGATGTACTCCGACAGCGGACGGATGATGCGATTGTTTTCGTGCTGCTCCATGACGTGAGCGCACCAGCCGGAAACACGGCTGCAGACGAAAATCGGCGTGTACAGGTCGATCGGAATGCCCATCTGGTAATAAGCATGGGCAGCGGGGTAATCCGTATTGGGGTGGATGTTCTTTTCCTTGAGCATCAGCGCCTGAAGCCGGTCGGCAATGTCGATCCAGTGCGCCTGACCCGTCTCCTTCGTCAGTTGAACACTCCACTCGCGAAGAATGTGGGCGCGATGATCGCCGTTCTTATAGACGCGATGGCCGAAGCCCATGATCAGCTTCTTATTGTTCGGATTCTTCGCGTTGTGCTCCTGAAGATCGCGGAACCACTTCTCAACATTCTCAGGTTTGCCGATCTCGAGAAACTGCCGCATCGCGGCCTCGTTCGCCCCACCGTGCAGCGGACCCTTGAGTGCGCCGATCGCGCCGCTGATGCACGAGTGCATGTCCGCGAGCGTTGAAGCGATGGTACGAGCCGTGAACGTCGATGCGTTGAACTCGTGCTCGGCATAGAGAACGAGCGTGCCGTCCATCACCCGCCCGGCAAGCTCACTGCCGAACTTGCCGGTCATCATCGCCAGCAGATTGGCCCCGTGCGTCTTGCCCGCATCGGGCTTCACGACGGGAACCTTGCTCACCTTCTGACACCAGATACCGACCGCGGCGGCGAGCTGACCTAGCAATCGCTCTGACTTGCGAAGATTCGCCGCGTGCGAGTTGTCCTGAGCGTCGGGATCGTAATGCCCCAGGAGAGAAACCACGCTCCGAAGCACGTCCATCGGCGGCGTTTTCTCTGGGATCGCCGCGATTGCCTGCGCCACCGGCGGCGGCAACGTCATCGACGCCTGAATCCTCGCGCGAAAGTCCTTCAACTGCGACGCATTGGGCAATTCACCGTGAAGCAGCACATGGGCCACCTCGTCAAAGCAGCAGTGCTCGGCGACATCCGCGATGTCGTAGCCGCGATACCGCAGGCTCGTCTGCGTCACCTCGCCGACCGAGGTCTGTCCTGCAACCATTCCCTCGAGTCCCGGCTTGAACTTTAACTCGCTCATGATGTCGCTCCCTGCACGGCGGCCTTGTCGATGGTATTTAGCCCATCGTAATCCAGAAGTTCGTACAGTTCCTTGCGCGTCTGCATCCGCGGGAGCCAGCCATTCTGGTCGCCGTCGCGATGAAGGTCCGCCAGCATCTCCGTGACGGCCTTGAATGCAACCCGAAGGGCCGTCTGCGGATAAATGACCATTCTATACCCAATCCGCGAAAGCTCACTCAGCGTCAGCAGCGGCGTCTTGCCGAACTCGGTCATGTTGGCGAGCAGCGGCGCTTTCACCTTGTCCGCGAACTTCGTCAGTTCCTCGGCACTCTGCATCGCCTCGGGAAAAATCCCATCCGCCCCCGCGTCGAGATAGCGGCGAGCCCGATCGACCGCGTCCTCGAACGATGTCACACCCCTGGCATCCGTTCGCGCGATAATCATAAAGTCCTTGTCGCTGCGCGCCGCGCACGCGGCCCGAATCTTCTCCGCCATGGCCTCCGCCGGGATCAGTTCCTTGCCGTCCAGGTGCCCGCACTTCTTGGGCAACACCTGATCTTCGAGGTGGATCGCGGAAACGCCCGCGGCCTCCATCTCGGCCACCGTCCGGGCCGTGTTGATCGCCTCGCCGAAGCCGGTGTCGGCATCGACCACGACCGGCAGCGTCACCGCATTCACAATCCGTCGGGCATGCTCGACCGCCTCGGTCGCGCTCACCAGACCAACGTCAGGAAGTCCGAAGACGGCGTTGGAAAGGCCCGCACCGGAAACGTAAATCGCCTCAAAGCCGGCCTGCTCGATGGCCCGGGCGGTCAGCGCATTGAATGCCCCCGGCATCTGCACCGTCTTTGAGGAGATGAGGCTGCGAAGTCGCTTGGATCTGGCCTGAGTCATGGGGGCGCATTATCAGCGTTTCAGGGCTTGGCCACAATTTAACAGCCCTGGGAGGGCGGATAGGGGAATCCCCTATGGCCATTTACAATTAACAGCCGATAACTAAGATTATGCCAGTCCGAAGCTTTTCAGAAGGAGTCTGAGAAATGGCAGGACATGCGCCGGAGTTCCTTTCAACGACGGAGCGGCTAACTGGTTGGATCGACGAGGTTTCAGACTACCGTCTGTCGCTCTACATGCTGGCGACAGCCTCGATTGTCGCCCTTCTGTTCTACGTAGTCTCGGCGAGAGTCTTCGCCTGATTGATCCGTGCCCGTTCGCACCGCTGATTCCCCCCCCTCCAGGAACCGACGGCCGCCGCTACTGAAGCGCCGCCAGCCGAGTGACCACCCGCTTCACAGTCTCGACTGCCGCCCGACATTCCTCCTTCGTTGATTCCGTAGAAAGACTGAATCGAATCGACCCGTGCGCCGCGCGCTCGTCGATCCCCATGGCCCTGAGCACATGAGACGGCTCCAACGAGCCGCTGCTGCATGCCGAACCGCTTGAAGCACACACCTCCAGCTCGCTCAACGCAATTAAAATCGCCTCCGCCTCCAGCGCCTCGAACGAGATGTTCGTCGTGTTCGGCACGCGGCAACTCGCGTCCCCGATGACTCGCGCAAACGGCACCGCCGCGAGAATGCCGCGCTCCAGCTCATCGCGCAAGGCGGCGACCCTCCCCCACCCGTCGGTCTTCAGCCGCTCGCACGCAAGACGCGCCGCCTCGCCAAAACCCACGATCGCGGGAACGTTTTCCGTGCCGGGCCGGAGGTCGCGCTCCTGATGACCTCCGACGAGTTGATTCCGCAGGCGCGTCTTTCTGCCGACATACAAAGCGCCGGCGCCCTTGGGCCCGTGAATCTTGTGCGCCGAGAAACTCAGAAGATTCGCGCCAAGGCGCGTCACGTCGATCGGGATCTTTCCCGCGACCTGAACCGCGTCCACATGAAACGGAACGCCTCTTGCTCCACAAACGGCGGCGATCTTCTCAATTGGAAAGATCACTCCTGTCTCGTTATTGGCATACATCACGCTGACCAGCGCCGTCTCGTCGCACAACTCCGCCTCAAGCTGATCCAGACTCAGATGGCCCTTCTCGTCCACCTTGAGCCACGACACGCGATAGCCCTCACCGGCCAGCCGCTCGCAAAGGCTGTGGACCGCAACGTGCTCGACCGATGTCGTGATGATGTGTCGCTTCGTCGGATACGCGGCCAACGTGCCGAGAATCGCCAGATTGTCGGCCTCAGTGCCGCCGCTGGTGAAGACGATGTCGCGGGACTTTGCGCCGATCAGTTCGGCCACTCGCTCGCGAGCCATCTCAATCGCATGACGAGCTGCCTGTCCCGCTCGATGAATGCTTGAGGGATTGCCGTACTGCCCTTCCCAGAATGGCATCATCGCCGCAACGACTTCCGGCGCGACGCGCGTGGTGGAGTTATTGTCGAGATAAATGAGGCTCACGATGTGATTATAACCGCGTCGCCGTGTCCCCGGCACAGCCGCGCCGGCGGCGCCGCGCATCGCTATGATCACTGGCGGTTTGACGCACCGACGGCTCAGTTCGATAATCTCGCGGGAGCGTTTCCTAAGACGATGGCAATTGAGACAATTTCTATAGAGCCCGGCGCGTCGAGTTCGGCCGCGATCAGTCGCGCGGCTGCGGCTCTGGCGAATGGTGCGCTGGTGGCCTTCCCGACAGAGACGGTCTACGGCCTCGGCGTCAACGCCGCCGTCGAAGACAGCGTCCAGCGCCTTCGCAAGCTCAAGGGCCGCGCCGCCGAACGGCCTTTCACCGTACACATCGGACGCCGATCGGACTGCGAGAAGTTCGTCCCGCGCATGTCGCCCATTGCCCGGCGACTGAGCCGCAAGGGTTGGCCCGGTCCGCTCACCCTGGTGTTCCCCGTGCAGGATGCCTCGACGACCGCCATATACTCGAGCCTCAGCGCCGGCGGCATCAAGTCCATCTACTCCGAAAACAGCGTCGGCATCCGATATCCCGATCATCCGCAGGGCGCGGCCCTGCTGGCCAAGGTGGAGGCGCCGATCATTGCGACCAGCGCCAACTTCGCCGGCGAACCACCGCCCACGGACGCGAACGCCGTGCGCGAGCGACTTGGCGACAGCATCGACGTGCTGCTCGATGCCGGGCCGTGTCGATTCAAGTACGCCTCCACGATTGTCAGCCTGGTCGGCGATGACTACCGGATCGTTCGCGACGGCGCGATTGACTCGGATGCAATCCGGCGGCTGGCGACGTTGGAGGTCCTCCTCGTCTGTTCGGGGAACACGTGCCGCTCGCCGATGGCCGAGGGGATTTTGCGCCAGCTCATCGCCGAGAAACTGGGTTGCGCCCCAGCGGAGATCGAAAGCCGCGGGGTCCATGTGAGTTCCGCGGGCACCCTGGCGATGGACGGCGGAAGGGCCTCGCCGGAAGCGGTCGAGGTCTGTCGTCGCCGGGGGATCGACATCAGCAACCATCGCTCGCGAAGCCTTTCCGGCGAGCTGATTCAGACGGCGGACCTCATCTATACGATGGGCGGCCACCACCTCGAAATGGTCAAGAGCCTCAATCGGGGCGATCCGGCCAAGGCGGCACAGCTCGATTCGAGGGGGGATATCTCCGATCCGGTCGGTGGTACAATCGAAGACTACGAAAACGCGGCGGAGCGCATCACCACGGCTCTGCGCGAAAGACTCCCTGAGGTGCTCCCATGAAAGTCGCGCTCGGCGCAGATCACAGAGGCTTCACCGCCAAGAACTACATTAAGTCGGTCCTGCAGGAACTGGGCTTCGAAGCCTGTGACTACGGCACCGACTCGACCAAGTCCTGCGACTATCCGGACCCCGCCGGTTCCGCCGCTTTGGCGGTGCAGAAGGGAGAGTGCGAGGTCGGCGTGCTGTTCTGCGGCACCGGCATCGGCATGTGCGTGACCGCCAATAAGCTCCACGGCATCCGCGCCGCCCTGTGTCACGATGAACTGACCGCCGAGATGTCGCGACGCCACAACAACGCCAACGTCCTCTGTCTGCCCGCCGACCTGGTGGGTAACGCCCTCATGCGCCGAATCGTCGAGGTCTGGCTCAAAACGCCGTTCGAGGCCGGGCGACATCAGGGACGCATCGACAAAATCACCGACATCGAGCGGGCACAGTGCAATAAGCCGCAGTCCTGACCGCGCCCTCCCACTATCATGTTTCCAACGCGGGCATGATGCTGCTGCGACCGATTCGGCCGCGACGCCGTCCGCTCCCGCGACACACCCTTGATTCGTTGAGCAGTAAAGCATGGCAGAACTAACACCCAGACAGATCGTCGCCGCACTCGACAAGTACATCATCGGTCAGGCCGCCGCCAAGCGGGCCATCGCCGTGGCCATTCGCAATCGCTGGCGAAGACTTCAACTGCCCGATGCGATGCGCGAAGAGGTCGGCCCCAAGAACATCCTCATGATCGGCCCCACCGGCGTCGGCAAGACGGAGATCGCCCGGCGAATGGCCGCCCTGGTCGACGCGCCGTTTCTCAAGGTCGAGGCGACCAAGTTCACCGAAGTGGGCTACGTCGGGCGCGATGTCGATTCGATCGTGCGCGATCTGCTCGAGCTGGCGATCGCCATGGTCCAGCAGGAGCAGACCGAAGTGGTTCGCGAGAAGGCGACCGACCTCGTCGAGGAGCGTCTGCTGGACGAACTCATTCCGCAGCCCTCCGATTCCGCCATGTCGGAAGGCGAATCGGACGCCGAAGGTCGCCGGCAGCGCACGCGGGACAAATTCCGCGCCCAGCTCCGCGCCGGAGAGCTCGAAGAGAAAATGATCGAGCTTCGCATCGAGCAAAAAATCGCTCCGATGGGCATGTTCGCCACCACCATGGGGCCGGATCAAATGGGCCCTGAGATTCAGGACCTGATGGACCGGCTGATGCCGTCGCAGGCGAAGGACCGCAAGGTGACGATCCGCGAGGCGCGCAAGATTCTCTTCGCGCAGGAGAGCGAGAAGCTCATCGACCGGGACAAGGTCAAGGAGATGGCCATCCAGCGCGCTCAGAGCAGCGGCATTGTCTTCATCGACGAGATGGACAAGCTCTGCGGCAACCGGCAATCCACGAGCGCCGACGTCAGCCGCCAGGGCGTGCAGCGCGACCTGTTGCCGATCATCGAAGGCTCCACCGTTAACACGCGGCATGGACCGGTGAAAACCGACCACATTCTCTTCGTCGCGGCCGGGGCCTTTCACAGCGCCAAGCCGAGCGAGCTCATGCCCGAGCTCCAGGGACGATTGCCCATTCGCGTCGAACTCGACGACCTCACCAAGGAGGACTTCCGCCGCATTCTCACCGAGCCGGAGAACGCACTGACCAAGCAGCAGGTCGCCCTCATGGCGACCGAAGGCGTCGAGCTGCGCATCACCAGTGACGCCGTGGACGCCCTTGCGGAGATCGCCGCGAACGTCAACCGGACGACGGAGAACATCGGCGCCCGCAGGCTGCATACCATCATGGAGAAGGTCATCGAGTCGCTTTCCTTCGACGCCCCGGAGATCTCGGGCAAGGCGGTCGTCATCGATGCCTCCTATGTGAACGACCGGCTGGCCGAAATCGTCAAGGACGAAGACCTCAGCAAATTCATCCTTTAGGATGCCCCGCCCCCTACTCGTTCTTCGCCATCCGCCGATATACTTGAGTCCATCGGGCTCGGTTTGAACTCTGGTATTCGGGAGCATTTTGTGAAAAAGAAGGTGATGTTGCTCTGCACCCTGACGATCGCGGCGTGCAGCCAGTGCGGCGCGCTGGACGGCCTGATTCTGAAGCCCTCCGGCACCATCCGCCGATTGCCGACCGACTTCGGCTATGCCTTTGAAACCAAAACCGTCCTCACGCCACAAGGCCACGAGATCAGCCTGTGGCACGTCAGCACCAACTCGCCCGAGCGAAAGGGCATCATCGTCACCATTCCCGGTAACGATGCGAACAAGAGCCGCTACGTCGTAAGCCTCCCGCTCTTCGCCGACAACGGCTGGGACCTCATCCTGCTCGACTACACCGGTTTCGGAGAGAGTCCGGGGCAGCCGACGCTTCAGGGTCTTTTCGACAGCGCCTACGGCGCGATCGACTACGCGAAGTCGCAGAGCGACGTCGTCGTGGGCTACGGCATCAGCCTCGGCACCGGCGTACTTGCCCGCATCGCCGTTGACCGCGAACTGACCGCCGTCGTCTTCGAGAGCATGATGGTCTTCTACGAGACGCCGACGTTGTTTGCCGAGAATCTCGGCATCGATTTGCCCGTCTTCGGTCTGGCCAACTGGATCGCCGAGGCCGCCTCGACGCCGGACCTCGACAGCAAGAAGTGGATTCAGCAGGTCACCGAGCCCAAGCTCTTCATCCATTCGCCGGGAGATCATGTCACGCCCTTTGCAGGGGCGAAGGAAGTCTTCGACCTCGCACCGGCGCCCAAGTTCATGTTCGTCACCCAGGGCGAACACGCGCTGCAGGCGTTTCTCGATCCCGGTTTGTATCGCAACGTCGTCAACGGCTGGCTGGACGGCGTGATCAATCGCGACCCGATCGAGAACGAGCTGTACCTGCAAATCCTGGAAGAGGAAATCACCGCGGCCTTCCAGGCACTCGGCCTCGAACCGCCCCCGCCGGGCACCTTTACGCCGTGATCGGGCCTCGAAACTGAAGTGACATAAGGTGACACAAGGCCTCGCCGGACGATGGCAAGTCCTTTGGTGGGCATGTGTTGGGGCAGTGCGACTTTTTGGCGGTTTTTGGTGAAAACGTCGAAAAATCGAAACGTCGAAATTTGGGGGCT
>CAZCGF010000005.1:60431-61603 GCA_964498115.1 uncultured Planctomycetaceae bacterium
GCACGGAAAGTCTCGGGGAAGTTCGTTTGTAAGTCTTTGAAAAACGTGCCGGGAAGGTGACACAAGGAGGGTCCAAGGTGTCCAAATTTCAAGGGGCCAATGGTCCACTTTTGAGTGCTCATCGCGCGCATCTCATGGGCCGGGGTCAGTTAGGGCTCCATTTAGCTAATCTTGCTCCGCGCTCGCGCCTGTGATGCAGAAAATGGTTCAGGAGTCGATTCCTGATCGATTCGACCAGCAACCGACCAAGAGTGAACAATCAGTTTGCCATAAAATCATTGCGTCATTGAGGCCGTGGCATGAGGGTCGTTCCAGAACTTCAAGAGTTTCCGGATCGCAGGTCCGCTCGGCGTGCCGTCTTTCACTCGATTCGGCGAATGCGGTTTCGCATTTGCGGACTAGCCATTTATGGAGCACTCGTTTTTGCGCCAATTATTGTCGCTTTGGATTTTCACTATAGATTCTTGCTTCCTATCCTTCGGCCGCTGATTCAAGTTCTGAAGCCGCTCTTGCAGCCGCTATCGGGCCCTCCAATTCTCACTCCGTATGGGGCGCTTTGCGCATTGATTCTGTTGTATGGAGTTCCGGCTGTCTTTGCACCCGCCTATTTCCGATGGTTGATCGCCAGGTTTCGGATGCTTCTGCGCATCGAGCTCAACCGCATCGGCATCGTGATCTGTGTTTCCTGTGCCTACGATCTTCGCGGACTAGATCACAAGCCGAGTTGCCCGGAATGCGGCTCGCCAAATCCTCCGGTGCTACCGCCGGAAAAGAGCCGGTTTATGAATTGGCTGGAACGAAAAGAAGAGGTTGCGCCGCGTACCACGATTGACAACATCGTTCTGGGGTGGCTGTTACTGAATGTGGCACTGATATTTACTCGGGCCCTGGAACTACCTTTTCAGGCCCCGCACTGGTTGTTAACCGTCTCGATGTGGCTCGTCTGCGTACTGATGTGCTACTCTGCGTATCGAAAACGACAAAAATTGGGCGGGCCCACTGAATAGGATGACCGCGATTCTTGCCTCCAATCGGGGCGCTGGCATCTAGATAAGCATTCACGTGTAACGAGCGAAGAGGGAAGACTCAGGATTAGGATAGTAGGCGCGAGCGCGGAGCAAGGATGAGTCCTTTAAGGAGGCCTCCGCGATGCCAGGCACCACGGCACAATC
>CAZCGF010000006.1:0-22731 GCA_964498115.1 uncultured Planctomycetaceae bacterium
TTTGAGTGATTGGCGATTGGGGTGAGAGTTCCCGGAGGTCGATCCCTGAAGCAAATAAATCAGAACAATGAATGGATGACTACGTATTATAAATCGCTAATGAGGATCTGCCTGTGGGGGAATCAGCCCAAATTCCTCGTCATCACACTCAAACAATCATACCGGCAAAATGCGCGTGGAGCAAATGGAATCTCCACTTGGAAGCGAACAAGCGTCTTTAGATTGGAGGCGGTGGGAATCGAACCCACGTCCCGAAGCACTTTGGAAACGGCCTCTACGTGCGTAGTCGATTGTTTGTTGTCGATGCCCTGGACGCCAATCGACAGGCTTCCGAAGCATCCAGCTCGACTGTGTCTCGCCGGTTAGCGGCCGAGCAGCACGAACCGGCCAGCCTGCTGATTACCGTCGCCCCGCCTAGCAGGCGTTGGCGGATTGACGGGTAGCCGTTTTAGGCTGCCATGCTCAACTGAGGGTTGGCACGTAAAATTTTCGCCAGGTGTTTAACGAGGCCGCCTGACAACCTCGGCACGCCACACATCTCCTCAACTTGCCCGGTCGAAGCCAATTCGCCCCCGGGATAGCGATCACTTAGGATCGCACAGGGATTGTAGTGGGGCGCGGGGGAATCTCAAACTAGTGGCCATCTTGACGGCGGAGTGTCGATGGGATTCGGAGCCCGTGGTGGTGAAAGGCTCTGCCGCCCCTTCGGGGCTCGATTGAATGCGTTCGTTATCGTCCACGGGCTTGCGCCCGCGGCTACGAGCTGTCGCCCCCGTTGGGGGCTGAAGATGCGGCGGCGCTGACGGGGTCGATGGATACGGGCTGAGCGGGTGATGAGGGCACGGTGCAATGAGCTCGCCAGGGTGCATTCGGGTAGTCGAGGGCGGGGTGGAGATCGAATTGAAGGTCGTGCCGGGCGCGTCGCGCAGCCGTATCGTCGGGCTATTGGGTTCTGCGCTGAAGGTGCAGGTGGCCGCGCCGCCGGAGAAGGGAAAGGCGAACGCGGCGGTGGTGAAGCTGATCGCGAAGACGCTGGGCGTCGGCGAGAAGGCGGTGCAGATCGTGAAGGGGGATACTTCGCCGAACAAGCGGATCAGGGTCGCGGGGGTGACACCGGATGCAGCGGCGAAGAAGCTCGCAATCGAATAACGACGAAGTCACTCACTAGGCGGCGACGGCGCTTTGGGCTTGTTTGAGCCCGGGCCGCCGATGAGTTCGTGGACGATGAGGTTGTTTCGGATGACGAGCCTGCCTTTGAAGTAGGCGATGGTTCCCTTGCCGCCGTTGATGGCCCAGGATTCGGGCTCGATTTGACTGGTGATGATGTTGATGAGGCTTTGGGCGAGCTCTTCGGGGGTGCCTGTCTTGAGATCCTGTGACTGCCTGCCGGAGGACAGGCCGGCGCCCGGGGTGCTGCGGCCGGTCGGCGTTCCGGCGCCCTGGGCGGCGAAGTCGGGCACGACGATGAGCAGGTCCTGAATGTCGTAGGTGCGGGTGACCAGGTCTTTGTAGAGGTCGCGCTTGGTGGAAATGATGATTGTGTTGTCGTCAGCCTTGGCGGCGAGCTCGACTTTGTCCAGTCCGGCGGCGAGGTCTTCGAAGACGAGCTCGATGATCTGGCGGACGGTGACGTCGTGAAGCTTGAGGTTGATGAGCTTGTTGACGTCGATGCCGGCGTCTTCGATGACCTTCCATCGGACGATGACGTTTGCCTTGCCCTGTCGGGCGAGCCACTCGGTGAACTCCTCGAAGGTCATTTCCTTGAAGGTGGCGTTCTTTACGACGGTGCGAAGGGTTTTGAAGGCGAGGCCGCGCGGGGGTTTCTTTTTGACGGACCTGGTTGATCGTTTGGGATCGCGGTCGTCGGACTTTGGCGGAGCGGAGAGGAGCGGGGCGGTGAAACCGAGGAGGAGGACGGCGGCGAGAAGGCGGGAAGACATCGGACTACCTCCTGACTGGTGACTTTTCCGTGTCGACGGACCAGACACCATTGGGGGAACGAATCAGATCAATGACTTTGCCTCGCCTGCCTGATATCTCAATGCCTTGGCGGTCGATTTGCAAGTTCCAGGGGCCGGATCTCGGGGCGCCGGACGGCAGCTTGTGGAGATTGAGCGTGAGGCGCTGCACGTTGTCGGTATGGACCTCGAGTCGGCGGTTGCCGGTCCATTTGCCGGTGAGGGAGATTTCTTCGGATGGGTTGAATGGATCGTGGGAGGCAACCCAGGGGACGGAATTTTGGCGCGTTTTGTTGGGGAGAGGTGGTTGGGCGTCGGCGTGCGGAATTGGGGGATCGACCTGCGATGATGCGGCGGAGGATTGAGGTGAGCGGGCGGCGGTTGGCGGCGCAGAGTTTTGGCGCGCAGACTCGTCGGAGTCGGGGCTGCGAAGGGCGGGAGGAGATGGTTGAGCGCGGATTGATGAAGGATCGGAGCGCGCGGAAGCGTCATCGCTCGGTGCGCGCGTGTGTATGGACTGGGGGGCAGGCGAGTGGGATGTCACTTGTGTTGATCCGGCATTGGGGGCGGTGCATGCGGAAAGGAGAGCCAGCGTGAGGGTTGCTGACGAGCGCAGGATATTGAGCGCACAGATACGCGGCACGAGGCGGGCTCCTATCATGACGGCAGGTGAAGGACTCCCAGAGATGATATACACTGTGGGGAGCATGAGGTCACAAGAAATGACAAAGGACAGCGGGCGAATTCGATCGACGACGATACTTTCGGTGCGCCGCGATGGGGCCGTCGCCATGGGTGGGGACGGGCAGGTCACGCTGGGGGATTCGATCCTCAAGTCGGACGCGGTGAAGATTCGCAGGCTTTATAAGGGGCAGGTATTGGCCGGGTTCGCCGGATCGGCGGCGGATGCGTTCGCGCTATTGGAGCGGTTTGAGGGCAAGCTGGACGAGTTCAAGGGGAATACGAAGCGAGCGGCGATTGAGCTTGCCAAGGAGTGGCGAACCGACCGAGTGCTGCGGCGGCTGGAGAGCCTGCTGGCGGTTGCGGACGGGCAGACGAGCCTGATCATTGGGGGCAACGGCGATGTGATAGAGCCGACCGATGGGATTCTGGCCATCGGGAGTGGTGGGACTTGTGCCCTGTCGGCCTCGCGGGCGCTGGTGGCCCACACGAAGCTATCATCGCGAGAAATCACAGAGGCGGCGTTGCGAATTGCCGGTGAGATCAACATTTACGCGAATCAGCATATCACCGTCGAGACGCTTTGAAGCTCGGCATTGTGAATTGCCCCCGGCAGGATTGACTTAACCCCCGATAATCTCTTATTATTAACGTTAACATTCCGCCAGGTGCGGGGTGCCGGGTTGCCGACTGTGGAGGAAGGTACCACTTCGAAACCCATCACCAAATCATTATGTGAATTCTTGAGTCGAATTGGCTCGGAAGGGAGTTCGACGATGCGCAGTGTCGTGTTACGTCTCACGCTTTCTGTGGGGATGCTGGCAGCCATCAGCGATGGCGCGAAGGGCGTGGTGCCCGCCCAGCTCATCGTGAAGGTTGGTGATATCCACGGAGGGCGCACCGTGTCGGCGCTGAATTCTCCATTTACTGACGGGAACGGGAAGGTGGGATTCGTCTCATCGTTCAGCGACAACACCCGGGGCGTGTGGCACAGCAGCGGATTTGTTTTCAACAGCAGCGACCTCTTGCCTGATAGTGCGACAGGAGGCGAAGGCACAATGGGCGTCAGCAACACTGGCGGGTTTATCTACAGCCCTTCGTTTAACGGCGAAGACGCGGTGGTGACACACGGTGGAAATCTGCTGTCGGGCGGGCAGGCGATCATGAGCCTTCCGGGTCGGTTCAGCACGTTTAGCAGTCGGCCGCGGATGCTTCCGGACGGGACAGCCTACTGGATCGGCGGCAGTTCGGCGACATCCGGCGGAAGCTCGTCGAATCGCCATCTGCTCAAGGCGACGGACCCGACCGACCCGATGAGCATTACTGCCGTCATTTCCGGCGGTGATGTGATCGACGGGAAGACGGTAGAGACCGGATCGTCGAATTTCGATTTTGAGATTTCCGACAACGGATTGAACCACATCCACATTCTGGACATGGCGACGGGCTCCTCGGCGAATGACATTCACGTTTATCGCAATGGCTCGCTGATTCTTCAGGAGGGTACGGCCGTTGGTGACGGGACCAACTGGGAGGGGATGGATATCGTCGCGATCAATAACCTCGGCGACTGGATTCTCACCGGAGACACCACAGGTGCGACGGCCACCGATGAGTTCGTCGCTTTTAAGGGCGAGATCAAGGTTCGCGAGGGCGACACGCTGGACGGCACCACGATTGCAAGTGGAGCGAGCCTCCGCGCGGCGAGCATTAACAACCTCGGCGGGGTTGTGCATATGTGGGGATGGGGCAGCGGCGCTTCCGCCCAGGAGCATCTGTTCTACGGTCTCGGAGACACGCTTCAGAATTCGATCCGACTACTGAGTCTCGGCGATATTCTTGACACCAACAACGACACGATCGGTGACTGGCTCATCACGGACTTAGAGGCCAGTGCGACGATCGGCCCGGGCCTGGATTTGGCGGACGACGGATTCGTGCATCTTGAAGTGAGCATGACGCCGGTCGGCGGCGGCGATGAAGTTGAGGCGATCATTCGCCTTGGCGTGCCGGAGCCGGGCAGTCTTTCGCTGTTGGCGCTGGGCGTTCTGGCGATTGCCCGACGCAGAGGCCGGTAAGCGGATCGCTTCCCGATTTTTAGTACATCAGAGCCGTCTCGTTGCACCATGCGGCGAGACGGCTCTTATTGTTTGGGAATCCGCAAGCGGGCAAGGCCCCTTGTCGTTAGACGACGATGTGCAACAATCAGGTGAGACTGAGTCTTCAGCAGACGACAGCTCCTGATCCTATTGTTCGATAGCGAGGTGACGATTGTCGCGACTAGAACAGCTCCAGAATCTGCTTGCGAAGGAACCGGACGATGCATTCCTGAACTTCGGCCTGGCGATGGAACTGGCCAAGAACAGTCGATTTGACGAGAGCCTTGTTCAGTTTGAGCGCGTCATGCAGTTCGACCCGAATTACATCGCCGCTTATTTTCAGAAGGCCAAGACGCTGCTGACGATGGGGGATGAAGACGCGGCGAAGGCCGAACTGCGACGGGGCATTGCACAGGCTCAGTCCTGCGGAGAAATGCACGCCAAGGGTGAGATGGAAGAGCTGCTGAACTCCCTCTAGCAGCCTCGCACCCTTGACGGTGCGGACCGTTCTTTTTCCACAATCATTCCACGATCGCGCACGCTGCCTGTGTTGCGTTTCATCGGTTCCCCGCAATAATCTGTCTGTGCTTCTTGCAAGCACGATTTCCGGCGACCCAGCATTTGGGGCGATTTGCAGCCGACTGGCGGTCGACAAGACCCCCCTCGGCGCAAACGGCCTGTGGGGATCTGCTGCGCCTGTTACGGCCGCGCTACTGAGCGAGAAGACCGGTCGTCCGCTTCTGTATCTGACCGCCCATCCCGATCAAGCCGACGATGCCCGAGACGATATGGAGACGATCCTCGGCCGCCCGGTCGAGTTGTTTCCCGCGTGGGAGACACTGCCCGGCGAAGGAAGCGCGGCCGGGGAGATCAATACACAGCGCGCCGGTCTGTGCAGTTTTTTGCTGGAAAGCACGCGCGGTCGGCGGCGCGAGGAGCGGCCGACGGTCATTGTCGTTCCCATCCAGGCGCTGATGCAGCCGGCGCCTTCGCCGGAGAGTCTCGATGCCAACACATTGACGCTTCAGACGGGAGAGGCGCGCGAGCCCGAGGACGTGGCGGCGTTCCTTGCGCAGCGAGGCTTTGAGAGATTGGATCAGGTTGAGGAGCCGGGCGATTTTGCTTTGCGTGGGGGGATTCTCGACGTCTTTCACAGCCCGGACCTTGACCCGCTGCGAATTGAGTTTTTCGGCGATCGAATCGAGTCCATTCGGCAGTTCGACGTTAGCTCGCAGCGATCATCGCGCACGATGGATGTTGCGCGAATCACGCTGCCGCCGAACCCGGGGGCGGCGGCCGCGTCCGAGACGACGACGTTTCTGAATTATCTTGGCGACGACGTGATTGTGGCGATCAGCGAGCCACTGGAGGTTGTGGAGACGGCGAAATTGATTCTCGATCGACTGGGCAATCCGGTCGGTCACTATCCGATTGAGGCGGTGCTGCGTAAGTGCGGGGAGTTTGCACAGGTGCAGCTTTCGCGATTCGCCGTTGCGTCGGTCGGCGATGATCAGACATTTCGATTTGCATGCGAGAGCCTTCCGACGTTTGAGCCGAAGGCAACCGATGCGGTGACGCAGCTTCTTCAAATGGCGGCGGCGGAGCCAATCGAGGTCTATTGCGACAATGACGGCGAGGTGGAGCGCCTGGGCGAGTTAACTCAGCAGGTGCTGACGCTGGCGGCGAAGGAGGGCCTGACTCCGGCGAAGACGCCAAAGATTGAGACGCGGATCGGGCTGCTTCATACGGGGTTTCGCTGGAAAGTGGGACCTGGCACTACGCAATCGGGCGCGAGCAGTATTGTCGCCGTCCCGCATCACGAGGTCTTCCGACGTTACACGCAGAAGCGCCGATTGCGCAAGGTCTCCGCCGGGCGGCCCATCGAGACATTCCTCGACCTGAGCGACGGCGACTATGTCGTGCATGTCGTTCACGGGATCGCCCGATTCACCGGCATGAAGACGATGCGCAAGGGCGACTCGAAGAAGAGCGAGGAGTTTTTGACGCTTCGCTTCGCGGATGACGCGGTGATGCACGTTCCGGCGTCGCAGATCGACCTCGTGCAGAAGTACATCGGGGCGAAGGCTGCGAGGCCGCAACTTTCGAAGCTCGGCGGCACGAGGTGGCAGGCGACCAAGGCGAAGGTGGAGGAGGCCGTCGATGAGTTGGCAGAGGACCTGCTGCGCATTCAGGCGGTCCGCGAGTCGCAGCCGGGCATTGCCTTCCCGCAGGACACGCACTGGCAGACGGAGTTTGAGAACGCCTTTCTTTATACGGAGACGCCGGACCAGGTCACGACGCTGCGGGAGATCAAGGGCGACATGGCCCGTGCGCGGCCGATGGACCGATTGCTGTGCGGCGACGTGGGATACGGCAAGACGGAGCTGGCCATCCGAGCCGCGTTCAAGGCGGTTGAGTTTGGCAAGCAGGTCGCGGTACTGGTTCCGACGACGGTGCTGGCCGAGCAGCACTACCGCACGTTCACCGAGCGCATGGCCGAGTACCCGTTTGTGGTGGGGTGTCTCAATCGGTTTCGATCCGCGAAGGAACAGAAGGCGATCATCAAGGCCGCGCGTCAGGGGCAGGTGGATATTCTGATCGGCACGCATCGCATTTTGTCGAAGGATGTGGGGTTTACCGATCTTGGCCTGGTTATTGTTGATGAGGAGCAGCGATTCGGCGTCGAGCACAAGGAGCGACTCAAGCATCTGCGTGCGACGGTGGACGTTCTCACGCTGACCGCCACGCCGATTCCGCGCACGTTGCACATGGCGATGATCGGACTGCGCGATATTTCCAGTCTATCAACGCCGCCGATGGACCGGCGCTCAATCACGACGAGCGTGTGCGTTTGGAACGACGAGATGATCCGCGAATCGCTCGTCCGCGAACTGAACCGTGACGGACAGGCGTACTTCGTTCACAACCGCGTCCATTCGATTCAGTCGATCGCGGCGAAGGTCCAGTCACTGGTTCCCGACGCGCGGATCATCATCGGCCACGGACAGATGCCCGGGGAAGAGCTGGAAGAGGTCATGTTCAAGTTCGTGCGCCGCGATGCAGACATCCTTGTGTGTACCTCCATCATTGAGGCGGGATTGGACATTCCCAACGCGAATACGATGTTCATTGATCGCGCCGACATGTTCGGCCTGGCGGACCTTCATCAGCTGCGCGGGCGCGTCGGGCGATACAAGCATCGGGCTTATTGCTACATGCTGCTGTCGCCGAGTCGGCCGCTGACGAGCACGGCGGCCAAGAGGCTCAAGGCCATCGAAGAATACAGCGAGCTTGGCTCCGGGTTTCGCATTGCCATGCGCGATCTGGAGATCCGCGGCGCGGGGAACATCCTGGGGCCTGAGCAATCGGGCAACATCGCCGCCGTTGGCTACGAGCTTTATTGTCAGGTTCTGGAAAAATCGGTGAGGCGGATGAAGGGCGAGTCGGTGCCGGACCGGGTCGCGGTTCATCTTGAGCTGGATGTTGAGGCATATATTCCGAAGAGCTACATCGCTTCGGATCGCCAGCGCATGGAGTGCTACAGACGATTCGCCGCGTGCCAGAAGCCGAACGAAGTCGATCAGCTCGCGGACGATCTTCGGGACGCGTTCGGCGCGTTTCCGGAGGTGGTCGATACGCTGCTGACTTTGGCCGAGATCAAGACGCGCGCCGTTGCATGGAAGATCAAGTCGATCATCCGCAAGGAGCCGGACCTTATCTTCACGATTGACGGCGAGGTGCGCAAGATCGAGCCGCTCTTCAAGGGAGCCTCCGGATCGATTCGAATTCCCGACGGATACACCATTCACTGGCGGCTGCCGGAAAACTATTTTCACGGGTCGAGCCTGCTGAGAATTCTTGTGAATCTGTTTCGGCGGGCGGATTCGAGTGGGGAGGGGTCGAGTCGCCGCCCTCCATCGGAGCCGAACCGCCCCCAAGTCGTCCGGCCAGAATCGGTGGGAACGGACGGCCCCAAGAACCCCGCAAGGGGGCCCGCACGCCGAAATCAGCGTTAGCTTCGGTCACCGCATTATTTCGACGATCAAGGACGGACGGGGTCTGCGCCGGGACCGCTTGCGGTTGGAAAATGATCGCGAAAATGAAGATTATCGGTCGCCGGGATTTGGGAGACAGGTGGCGTCGGTGTATGATAGATATGCGTCGAGAAGGGGCCCAATAAGCCTGCTCCCCAGCCGTCCCAAAGTCTCTCCCATACGGTTCGGACTTCTCGGCCTGCACGCGGAAGAAGTGAGAATCGACCTCCGAAATCGACACAAACGCCCTCGCCGATCAGAGAATCGGGCTTGATCTGACCGAGGAGCGCATGGCACGGGGATATCAGCGAATGCGCCGGAAATACCCAACGATTCCTGCCAATGGACTTCGTTGCTACGCCGCCCTGCTGATCTGCGCGACGATCGCGTCGACGGGATTTGCTCAGGCGGTTTCGCCGACCGAGTCGACTCAGGCCGACTCGCCGAGAGGACCTCAGGCGAGGTCCACGCCGCGCGTTCGCGCGAACCCGCTTCCACGCGGCGTCGATCCGTCGGCGGTCTGGTCGATCCCTCTTCAAAACGCGGCGCCGCGCGGCGGCAATACGTGCGAGTTCGACAATGGAATGCCGCTGGATGACTTCGGCGATCCATCGAGTCATTTGAGTGAGCCGCCGGCTGATCCCGCGTGGCAGTTTCTCGCCGGGGCGGCCGATGATTTCACGTTTATTGAGCCGATGCCTGCCGAGCCGAATTGCCGCATCACGACGATTCGCGCGGCGTTTCACATCGACGATCAACTGGGGCTCGCCTCTCCGTCGAACACATGGGACAGCGTCCTCGTCACGATCTATCCCGACAGCGTGATGAATCTGCCCGCCGGCGAGCCGACGAACATGGGAGGCGTGCTGGGTAGCTACATAAGAACGCAGGAAATCCCTGTCTCATTGCTTCAGAACGAGACGCTGGTCGGCGTTTGTCGGCCGTGCTACGTGATTGACATCCCGGTCAGCATCGTCGTCCAGAAGAATACGCGGTACTGGCTCTCGATTATCCCGCGATATGCCGCGCCGCCGCAGAGCTTTTGGTGTCTTTCGGAGTCGAATACTGACCTGGATGCGGTGTTCGGATTCCCGCTCGATCCGATGTTTCCGTTCTGGTCGACGATCAGCGGCAATATTACCGCGTGTCCGGAGGCGCCGCTGCCGGGTGCAAATGTGAATCTGTCATTCTCTCTGACGGCGGTGAGCGAGGCCGACAGGATCGGTGCATGTTGCGACGACGCCGCTCCGGGTTGCACCGATGGGGTGAGCGTTGTTGCGTGCCAGCAAGTGACCCAGCGATTCGCGGAGAACCTGACCTGCGCGTCGATGCCGTTCAGTCCGCTTTGCGGGACGACCGCGCCGGGGGCCTGTTGCATGGGCGATGCGGGCTGCATCGACATGCAGACGCCGGCGCAATGCGAAGGCCTCGGGGGCACCTATTTGCCCGGCGGATGCATGAGCGTGAGTTGCCTCGGCGCTTGCTGTCATGTTGACGGCTCGTGCGAAGACCTTTCGGAGAATGACTGCGTGGCGGTCGGCGATGTGTTCGGAGGTCCTGACACGCTGTGCGGCATCTTTGTTTGTCCGGCACCCGGCGGGGCGTGCACGGTGGACGCTCCGATGGAGGTCGCGGGCAGCGATTCGGCCGTGGATGAGTTGTTCGGCGACGCTGTAGCGATAAGCGGCGATGTGGCCGTGGTCGGCGCTTCGAATCATATGAGCATCGGCGCCGCTTATGTCTTTCTACGGTCGATGGGCGCGTGGTCCGAGGATGCCAAGCTGACGCCCGTTGACGGTGCCATTGGCGACGGGTTTGGTGAGGCCGCTGCGCTCGAGGGCGACTCGGCGATCATCGGATCGCCGCGAGGAACGGGGGCGGCCGCGGATTCCGGCGCTGCCTATGTGTATGTGAACTCGGCGGGCGGCTGGATGCCGGAGCAGAAGATATTCGACTCGATGGGGACGAACGTGCAGCTCTTCGGTCATTCTGTGTCGATCGACGGTGACAGCTCACTGATTGGAGCGCCCGGCGATACGGCAGGCGTTGCCGCTGGGGCGGGCGCAGGGTTTGTCTTTACGCGAACGGCGGGCGTTTGGTCGCCGCAGCAGAAGCTGATCGCGATGGATGCTGAACTGAACGATCAACTTGGCTGGTCGGCGGACATCAGCGGGGATACGGCGATCCTCGGCGCCATTGGCGAAGATGATGGTGGAAACGGGGCGGGTGCTGCGTACGTCTTTACCCGATCGGCGGGCGTGTGGACACAGGAGATGAAACTGGTCGCAATGGATGCGGCCATGGGCAATGCTTTTGGATGGTCGGTCGCTGTTGACGGAGATACGGCCGTCGTCGGCGCCCCGATGAGTACCGGCGGCGGTTCGGCGTACGTCTTTGTTCGCTCGGGCGGCATGTGGACACAGCAGCAGAAGCTAACCGCGAGTGACAGAGCGACCGGCGATCAGTTTGGCATGTCAATCGATGTTGATGGGGAAACCGTCATCGTCGGCACGCCCGGCGATGATGACGGCGGTTCGTCGGCGGGCTCGGCATATGTCTTTGTTCGCACGGCGGGCGTCTGGACCCAGCGCCAGAAAATCGCGGCCAACGATCCATCGGGTTCCGCCCTGTTCGGCGAGGTCGCCATCAGCGGCAATTCGATTGTTGTCGGGGCAGAGGGCGGCGGGGTAATGACGCCGGGTTCCGGTTCGGCTTACTTCTTCAATCTCTCCTGCGAAGGAGCGTGCTGCCTGGGCGACGGGATGTGCCTGCTGCTGTCGCCGGAAGATTGCTCGATGATGAGCGGCATTCATCTGGGCAATGGGTCATTGTGCGGGCCGGATTCCTGTCTCTTCTTGACGAGAGGTTGCGCCGGCGACCTTGACAACGATTGCGCGGTGACGGAACTCGATCTACCGATTTTCGTGGACGCCCTGCTCGGTATGGCTGTTCTGTCCCCGGCGGCTGAATGCCGTGCCGATGTGAATGCAGACGGCGATCTGAACGGGCTCGATATTCAGCCGTTCATCGACGCGCTCTTGGCCATGAGCGTTTGCAACTGCTGCCGCGGCGATACGAATCAGGACGGGGTGCTTGACGGACTGGACCTTCAGGGGCTGGTTGATGCGATCCTGATGCCGCTTGACCCCTGTTCGCTCGACTACGCCAATGCCGACGTCAACGCCGACGATTTCGTCGATCTTGCGGACGTCGATGCCATGGTTGCGAAGCTGATCGCGGGGGAAACCTGCCCGGTCGCCCCATAAGACCGCGGCGTGGATCAATCTGTTAGCTTGACGGAAGAACGCGCCTAACCGATCATATTCCGGCCCATTCGCCGACGTAGCTCAGCGGTAGAGCACGGCTTTCGTAAAGCTGAGGTCGTGGGTTCAAATCCCACCGTCGGCTGTCATTCCTGACAGCCTTTTTGCACTTCAATAGCGATCCGAAGACGGGCGGTCACTCGGAAACTTCAGCGACGGGGTCTTTCTCGGTGGAGGCGCTGACGCCCAGAAGCTTCACGTCTCGGCAGAGGTCTTCTTCATCGAAGCGCAAGACGCAATAGCGGGCGCCGCGGGAATTGGTCCAGTTGCGGATGTTGTAAACTCGCATGATCTCGCCGGAGTCGCGGCTGCGCAGCGTGGCGAGCGGCTCTTCCAACTCGGCATCACGGCGGCAGTCCTCGGGCGACTTGCCCATGACTTTGGGCTTGATGGCGGCGGCCTTGATAACGTCTTCGACGCCGTCGATGTTTCGCTTGACCCGGGACAACGCGACGAGCTTTCCTTTGCGCGATTCGACGACCCAGTTCTGCGAATCCAGGAGGTCGCCCTTGACGGGGTAGGTGATCAACTCACGCCGGGCATCGTCGGCATAGACCAGCGTCTCTTCGCGATCGCCGAACATCTCGTCGGCGGCGGAGACGGGCTGGTCGTAGAGCTTCTCCTGACGCTTCTTTACGTCGGCATCGTTGATGGCATCGCCGATGGCCATGGAGGCGAGGCTGACCGGATGCAATCTACAGCCGGCTGACAGCACGAGCATCAAGCCGAATGCCAGCAGACTGGACTTCCTGATGCCGCTTTCGTGCGATCCCATGTACATGCTTTTCTCCCGGGAATCGTTGCCCCGCCGCAGATATGGCTACGGCGATGATTATGTATGGGCCATTTCGCGAACCGGAGGTGAACTGCTGATCGCGCGTCCGCCCGTGGCGGCGCGGCCGGTCCGGTTTTCCTCGTACCAGCGGATTGTCATGGGGATGCCCTCTTCGTAGCCCACCGTCGAGGTCCATCCCAATTCTTTGCGCGCCTTTTCGGCGGAGAAGAAGGTGTCGCGGCCCATGAGCCAGACGGCGTATCGCGTGACGAGCGGGGGTTTCTTGGTCTTGAAGAGGTGCCCGAAGCACTCCATGAGAAAGGCGGCGCGATAGGCCACTTTGAACGGCACTCGCTTTGTGACCGGGGGTTCGCCGATCGCCTTGGCGATGAGGTTGAAATATTGTCGCTGGGTCAGCTCGCCGTCGTTGCTGCAGTTGTAGGCCTGGCCGACGGCGCTGGGATTATCCGCGGCGAGGATGCAACCTTCGGCGACGTTTCCGGCGTAGACGACGTTGAGGCGGTTATCGCCGCTGCCGAGCAGCTTTGCTTTGCGATTTCGGATCATCGCCACCAGGCGCGCGATCGTGGCGCGATCGCGAGGCCCGTAGAGCCAGCTCGGGCGGATGACGGAATACTTCACTTTTCCACCGGCGTTGTGACGTCGCCAGAGGTCCTCCTCGACGATGACCTTCGCGCGGGTGTAGTAGGACCACTTGAAGAGCTTTTGCCCGAGGGGGGCGGTCTCATCGAGGACGAGGCCCTTCTGATTGACGTGGCCGTAGACGCTGATCGAGCTGACGTGAATGAGCCGGGGGACGCCGGCTCGCTCAGCGGCCTCAAAGAGGTTCTTCGATCCTTCGATGGTCACCTTCACGAAGTCGGGCCAGGGTCCCCAGTCGCCGACGCGGGCCGCAGCGTGATAAATGCATTGGACGCCGTCGCAGGCCTTGAGGACGGACGCCATGTCGGAAAGGTCGCCTTCGACAAGCTCGACGCCCTGGCTGCGAAGCCAGGTGGTGTCGGCGGTGGGCCGGACCAGGGCGCGCACGGGCCGTCCGCGTTTGCGAAGCTGCTCGACGATATGACTGCCCAGTAGGCCGGTTCCGCCGGTGACGAGATTCATGGTTTGTATCTGCTCCGAAACAAATCGGCCGGCACATGGGCCGACCCAAACGAGCCTGGGGGGCCGACTGCCCGCCGATAGCCCGATGACCGTAGGAGGAGAGCCTGGACCCGTCAAGGACGGCTGATCCTGACGGGCGCGCCACTCTTGGAAACCGGCAGTTAACGCGACACA
This sequence comes from uncultured Planctomycetaceae bacterium, assembly GCA_964498115.1. GTDB lineage: Bacteria > Planctomycetota > Phycisphaerae > UBA1845 > UTPLA1 > UTPLA1. The sequence continues at coordinate 14,170 of CAZCGF010000006.1, forward strand.
GCAACGTTTTTTCTTGAGCCTGGCGCCCTTCAATTCACAGATGCAATTCGCGAAGCCCGGGCGGGGTCATGGCGATGGCCGATGGCTGGGGCGGCAATTGTAAAGGCAAGCACAGCCGTCACTTCAGACGGCGAGCAGGCTATCTCCGAAAGCGTCCTCGAAACTCGTCGGCGGGGTATTTCTTTGCGTTCTTGACCATCTTCTCGCGGAGGGCCTCGGAGATATCGATGTCCAGCGCGTTCGCGAAGGAGAGGGCGAAGGCGAGGATGTCGGAGAGTTCTTCGCGGACGAGCTGGAAGTCCTCGGGTGCTTCGCGGATATCGCGCGTGCGTCCTCCCTCGGCCCACTGGAAATGCTCCATGAGCTCGGCGGCCTCGATGGCGATGGCCATGGAGAGGTTCTTGGGGTTGTGGAACTGGTTCCAGTCGCGCTCGTCGACGAACTTTTTCATCATCGCCCGCAGGTCGGCGACGGTGGTGGTTTGGTCACTCATTGTTTCCCTCCCGCGGCGCAGGACGCACGGTCCTTCGCCAGATTGCGGACGATTTCGAAATGCGTTGGTTCGACGGGCATGACTGACAGGCGCTGGCCGCGCTGGAGGACGAGCATCTTTTCCAGGGCCTTCGTCTTTTTCAGCGTCGCCAGCGTGACGACTTCGGCGAACTTTTCGACGAACTCGACATCGACCATCATCCAGATGGGGTTGTCCTTTGTCGCCTTGGGGTCGTAGTGGTCGTTCTTTTTGTCGAGGGCGGTGTGGTCGGGGTAGGCCTCGCGCGCGACCCGGGCGATGCCTGCGACGCCGGCGGGGTCGGTACTGGAGTGATAGATCAGCACGCCGTCGCCGAGCCTCATGTCGTCGCGCATGTAGTTGCGTGCCTGATAGTTTCGCACACCGTCCCAGCAGGTGCGTTTATCGCGCGCGAGATCGTCGATCGAATAGGTCTGCGGCTCGGTTTTGAGTAACCAGTATTTGGCGTCTGCCATCGTTTGATTCGCTATCTCAAGTCCGCGACGCGTTTGGCCAGGGCCTTGCCGGTGGTTTCATCCTGCGCTTCGGCGATCAGGCGGGCGATCGGCTCGGTGTTTGAGGGGCGGACATGCACCCAGCCCTCGGGCCAGTCGATCCGCAGGCCGTCGACGTTGCTGATTCGCTGGTCGGCGAACTTTCGCTGGATGTTGTCGAGCCAGTCGCGGGTCTGCTGCGGCGAAAGATTGTACTTCTGCTTGATCATGGTGTAGCGCGGCATCTCATCGACTATCGCGGAGAGCGGTCGCCAATCTTCGGCGAGCAGGCTCAGCACCAGCCCCATCGAGGCGATGCTGTCGCGGACCATGACCACGCGCGGGTCGATCACACCGCCGTTGCCCTCGCCGCCGATGACACAGCGATGGGCCGCAATCGCGTCGACCACGTTCGCCTCGCCGACGGCGGTGCGATGAACGACGCAGCCATTGCCCGCCTTCGCGGCGATGTCGTCGATCATCCGCGAGGTCGAGAGATTCGCCGCCGCGGCGCCGGGCGTTTTGGCGAAGACATATTTGGCGGCCAGGGCCAGGGTGTACTCCTCGCCGATGTAGCGGCCGGTGTTGTCGACGATGGCCAGTCGATCGGCGTCGGGGTCCTGGGCGAAGCCGATGTCCGCGCCGCAGGCTTTGACGGCTTCGCAAAGGCTGACGAGGTTTTCCGCCGTCGGCTCGGGTGTGTGGGCGAATCGGCCGGTCGGCTCGGCGTTCATGTGCTCGACCTTGCAATCGAGCCGCTCCAGCAGCATTCGACCGCTGGCGCCGCCTGCACCGTTGACGCTGTCGAGGACGACGTGGAGCTGCCTTCGGCGGATGGCGGCCATGTCGAGCGTGCGCATGACCCTTGCGACGTGGCAATCGTTGGTACTCAGATCGCGCTCCATTCGGCCGATGTTCTCGACGTCGGCGAGGCGCGTTCGCTTCGAGTGATAGATTGAAAAGATGTCGTCGGCGGTCTTGGCGGACGGGGCGCGGCCGGGGGCGACGAGAAACTTGATTCCGTTCCAGACGATCGGATTATGGCTGGCGGTGATGACGATCCCGCCCTTGGCGTTGAGTTCGCTGACCATCAGGGCGACGCCGGGCGTGGTGGCGATGCCTAGTTCGACGACGTTACAGCCGACGGCGAGCAAGCCGCTTTTAACGGCGCCCTTGACCATTTCGCCGGATGGCCGGGAATCCATGCCTAAGACCACGGCGCCGCCGCCGAGAAACGTTCCGAACGCCGCGCCCATGCTCGCGGCAAGCTCGGGCGTCATGGTCTCGCCAATCAGCCCGCGGACCCCGGAAACGCTCATCATTAAGGCCATGTCTGATCCTTTGAGGCCCGTAGTAGGTGATATTCTAACGCGAGAATCGGTGCGCGCCCCATAGCGCATTCGGGCGGAGGTTCAGCATGAGGGGCATTCGAGAACGTCAATCGGCAGGCTGGGTCGTCGGCGCGGGGGTTGCCGCCTTGTCTTCTGCCGGAGCGGATGCAGGTGTCTCAAGCGGAACACTCTCGTCGGGCACGGGATTGTGACCCAGGACGATGCGTCCGCAGACGGGGCAGATGGTGTCACCGCTCTTGCCGAGGGTCTCTTTGAGGACGACGTAATCAGGTGTTTCCTTGCGCTTTCCGTCGGGCGTCCAGAAGCACCGCTCGACCGGGTAGCCGGTCTTCTTTTGAGAGAAGGGGGAAAGGACGGGCCAGTGGTCGCCCTCGTTCATCGAGAATTCGAAGATCTTGTTCGTCTCAATGCACATGAAGGTGCCGGGAATCGGCTCGGCCTCGGGAATGGGGGCTGTCGTAAGCGTTTTGTAGGTGAGGTAGCCCGCCGCGCCGAAGAGGGCGAGGAAGACAATGATCCCAAGTCCGCCGCTGAGCGGTCCCGCCGTTGCCGGGGAGGAGGGCTGAGGTTTTGAAGTGTTAGTCACGGAATCGGTGCTGCTGTTCTCAATGGTCAATCTGCACCTATGGGTCTGGACGCCGATTCCATATTATCCGGTCGGGCCGCAATGGCCAAACCCTTTTGATGGCGATCCGCCCTCAGTATTTCTGACAGGGAAGTCTTAACAAAAGAGGGGTATGGGGCCGGGCGTTACATCAGACCAGGTCTGCCTGATCCGCACGAATCCACCCATCCTTACCGTCGGAGAGCTGTATTCGATACCAGTCTCGCCCGTCCACGTCCTGCCGCTGTTCGAGCATTTCGAACTCAACGCCTGCCGGGAGCGGTTTCTCGAACTGCGGGTCGTAGTACTCTCCGTTGCCCTTTCGGACGACGATATCCTCCGAAATGAGGACGCCTTCGCGCCGCGCGGAGGGCCGGATATCCCAGATTGCACTGGCGCCGACGGCGAATGCCAAGACGGCGGTGGTCACCTTGAGCCAGGACAGCGCGGGTATCCGCCGAGGGAGAAAGAGCGATCCGAGCGCCAATAGCCAGAATAGGCAATACGCGGCGAGTGCGATGCGGCAGCGTGCGGCCGTGGAAGTGGAGAAGTGCCAGAAGAAAAGTGTCTCCACCATGGCGCTGGTCGCCGGCTTTCTGATTCGGACCTCGCAGCGCTTGCGGGCGAAGTCCAGATTTCGCTGGATCTGTGCGTCGCCGGGCATGAGCTTGAGTGCGCGCTTGTAATTCAGGATTGCCCGGCCGACATCGCCGAGGCGCAGGTAGGTGTTGGCGAGGTTGTAGAAGAGTCTTCCGTTGCGGACTCCGCCATCGACGAGCGACTCGAACCCTGCGAGCGCGGAATGGTAGAGCGACTGAGCCTCGGTCGTGCCATGCTGGCCGGTCGCGACGGCGGCTTCGAAATCGGCGAGGGCCTTGCGAAGTACCGCACGCTGGTTCGTCGCGTCGACGCCATGCTGCTGTGCCTGCGCGCGCGCGGGGAGCAGGATGCTGACGACGCAGACCATGAGCAACGTGGCAAGCCGGCGCATGTGTCTCACCTCAACCCTGCGCGATCCAGTTCGCTGACCAGTTGTGCCGCGACTGCCGCTCCATTCCGGACGGCGGAATCACCGCCTCCGTACTGCGCGAATTCGAGATTCTCCAGCGTCTCATCCAACCGCGAGACGAGGTCGTCGTTAACGCCCTTTTCGCGGGCCAGTCGAACGGCATCGTTTCGGGTGAGACCGCCGGCGGGAACGTTGCAGCAATCCGCCACGTATCCGAGCAGTGCGGCGCGAATGTCGCCTGAGGCGCTTTCACCGTTCGCACTGAGCGCCTTCTTTGCGGTGGCGAGGGCCATGCTTCGACGACGCAGCGCCTGATTGTGGCGATATCTTTCGGATCGACGATGCACGAACCACGTCACCAGATAGGCGGCGGGCATCGCCAACAGGACGATCCACGCCAGCGGTCCGAGGCTCGTTGACTGGGACGCGAGGATTTCATCGGGGTTATCGAAGTTCGCGAGCAACCCCTCGGTGGTTTCAACCAGCGGTGCGAGAACGCCTGCACCGGGTGAAGCGCCTCCCTGGGCAGAGTCGGGCATGGCCAGCCGCTGTGCCGGTCGGACGCTGATGGCGATGGGCCGACTCAGGGATGTCTCAAATCGTTCCGACTTCGGATTGAAATAGCTGAACGGAATGGCCGGAATGACTTTGACGCTTTCGCGCAGCGGCCGGATGGTGAGGACGAACTGCTTACGGTCTCCGACGATCTCGCCAGCGGGGACGTCGCCGGAGACTTCAAAGTCCCTAGTGAGGTTTTCGACCCGATCAAGCTTTGGCGCGGTGAGGCGATCCAGCGAGCCCTGTCCGCGAACCAGCATGGTCAGGGTGATCGGGTCTCCGACGGGGACGTCGGTCGGCTTGGCGCTGGTGATGATGGAGTATTCGCCGATGGCGCCGCTGTAATCCGGCGGGCGGCCCTCGGTGGGGATGGGTTTGACGACGAGCTCCGGCATTTTCGGCGCGCCGATGACCTGACGCGATCGCTCAACGCTGTAGCCGAAGAGATTGCGCCCCAGTTGGACGGGGTAGTTGTAGATGAATTCGATGCGCCCGAGGTCCAGCGGTCCGGACTTGTTCGGATAGATGGTGGTCATCACGTCGTAGCGATAGAAATCTCGGGGAACGCCGGAGTCGTCATTTCGGCGGACCTGCTGGACCTGCGGGGCGACGGTTCCATCGGCGAAGACGCCGAGGGATGTCGCGCCATCCTGGAGCTTCCACATGTCGTTGAGATTCATCGTGCCGAAGCCGGCCTGCTGGAACTGGCGAATGTAGATGCTGAGCGTCAGATCAACGGGTTGTCCGATGAAGACTGTTTTCTTACCGGCGACGATTTCACATAGAACCCAGGGGCCGGAGACGGCGCGGCCGACGCTGATGGTGATCGGGCGTGAGGAGAAGGCCTTGCCCGCTTCCTGATATCTGAACGGCGGAATGACGAGATTGCCGGCGCGCAGAGGCCTGGCCGTGTAGCGATAGGTGTATGTCGATTGCTGCGTCGTCCGACCGTTGATGATGCTGATGTTGTTACTGACGGTGGGCGGGTTCTGGCTGATGCGAATGTCGAAGTCGCGCGTGTTCGGCGGGGCCGGGGCGCTGGCCTGCTTGGGATTTACAATGCTGACGTAGACTTCAACCACTTCTCCCATTTCGACCTGATCGTTGTTAACTTCGGCGCGGATTTCCTGGGCCCGGGCGGTATCAGTCATGAGGACGCCCACGAACAGGAAGCATGTAATGACGCCGATGTGCCTCACGATCACCAGTCCTTATCCACCGGGATGCGGCCGCGCATGCGCATCATCTTTGCCCGGCGAGCCTCGCGTCGATCGCGTTCGGCGTCGCGGGCCTCCTGCAGCATGGGCTCGGCCTCTTCCTCGGACATCTTATTGTCCTTGTCACTCTGATCGCCCTTCTGCTCGTCGGCCGACTTCTGATCGCCCTTTTGCTCGCCTTGTTTCTTGTCGTCTTTTGAGCCGTTCTGCTGGTCCTGCTGCTCCTGGTCGCCCTGTTTGTCGCCGTCCTTTTCATCCTGGGACTGCTGATTCTCGTCTCCCTGATCGTCCTGCTTCTCGTCACCCTTCTGCTGATCTTGTTCGGAGGGTTGAGATGAAGGTTGCGAGGTCGGCTGGGATGTCGGAGGCTGCTCGTCCGGCTGAGACGTCGGCTCGTCGTTGGGCTGCGAGGATGGCGACTGTTCTTTCTTTTGTTCCTGCTGCTGCTCGAGCCTTTTTTCCAGATAGGCCCGGAGGCGTTCGGCTGCCTCCTTGTTTTTGACGCCGTCAGGATCCTGTTTCGCGATCTGGAGGGCGTCATTGTAGAAGCTGATCGCGCGACCGAGGTCGTTGATGGCGTCGGGCAGATTGTCTTTCTTCTCGATGGCCGCTGCGTGCGCTGCGCGGCCGAGGTTGTATTTGGTCTTTGCTTCCAGGTCGAGGCGGCCCGGTTCAAGTGCGTCCTGGAACGCCTTTTCCGCCTCCGCATACTGGCCGAGTCGGTACAGCGCGATGCCGCGGTTGTAGGCGATCTCCGGCGTCTCGGGCGAGTTCTTCATCGCCTCGTCGTACTTCGCCAGGGCTTCGTCGAAGCGGCCGGCGTCGAGCAGTTTGTTGCCGTCGCGGACACTCTCGGCAGCGGCGCGAGTGCCCGCACCCTCGCCGCGCGCGATCGCAGGTGCGCTCAGCAAGACCGCGATCACCGAGACGATCCTCTTTCGATGAATGCAGCGAATCATGCCGTTACTCCTCCATCACCCTCGCGCTGAGTCGACCGCCGCTCGCTGACCAGTGTCTCAATCATCAGCAGGGCCAGCGCCAAGCCGGCGGGCCATGCGAAGCGCGGCTTCTGGCTCGGAATCTGCTTCTTCCGCAGGTCGGCCTCCTGCATAGGGGCCAGCTTTTCGGCGTAGATCCATTCGAGCGTGCGCTGGGTTGCGTTCACCTGGCCGCTGGGATGATACTCGCCGCCGCCGGCCAGCGCGATCGCCTTGAGCGTCTTGGGATCCATCTTCGACCAGACCTGTTGGCCGTCATATACAAGATAGCTTCGCTGTCCGTCCTGCGTCATGGGGACCAGGGCTCCTTTTTCGGTATCGCCGATACCGATCGCATAAACGGCGATCTGGTCCTCGCGCGCCAACTTGGCCGCGGCGATGGCTTTCTCACCGTGGTCCTCGCCGTCGGACATGACGATGATGGCGCGATGGTGTCCCTTGCGGTCACCCAGCGCCCTGGTCGCCGTTTCGATCGCGTCGCCGATGTTGGTGCCGCCGAGCGGGGCGCTATGGACGCCGACATCGTCCAGGGCCAGTCGATAGAAGTCGAAATCATCGGTCAGCGGACAGATAAGCTCGCTTCGGCCGCCGAACGCAACCAGGCCGATCATGCCCCCCTGGAGCTTATCCAGGAGACGCTTGATGTCGTCCTTGGCCCGGTTCATGCGCGACATGCCCGCGTCCTCGGCGAGCATGCTCTTGGACACATCGAGGCAGACGATGATGTCGAGTTGGCGGCGCTGAACTTCCTCGAAGTATGCGCCGTAGCGCGGGCCGATGAGCGCAAGGACGATGGCGATCATGGCGACGAGCACGAGGATCGACTTCGTGAATTGTCGTGCGCGCGAGACATGTGGGGCAAGGAGGCCGAGCAGATTCGCCTCGGCAAAGTCCCGAAGCGCCCGAGCCTTCATGGCAAAGCCGTATGCGACGACCGCCCCGCAGCCGAGCACCAGCAGCAACCAGTTCAATTGCTTCAGGTTTTCGATGGCGAACTCGTTCATGGGATCCTTCGCAAGCGCGTATTGGCCAGCACGATCTCTAGGGCGAGCAGCAACAGGGCGACGAGCAACGGCGGCGGCAGCTTCACCGGGCCCAGCTCCGCCCATCGGTAGGCAAGCTCTTCATATCGGAAGTAACTTTCCTTATCGATCTTGCTCCGCTCCATCTTGTCGATTTCAGCGTAAATCGCCTTTAAGCTCTCGGCGTCCCGGGCACGGAAATATTTTCCGCCGGTCAACTCGGCGACCTTCTGCAACTCCTCTTCATTGACTTCCACAGGGACACGGCGGGTGCCGAAGAAGCCCATCTGGCGATTCTGAAAATCGGGCGCGGCGCCGATCGTGTATATCTTCACTCCGACGGCGGCGGCAGCCTCCGCCGCCTCGGCGGGCTCATACTTGCCGCGATTCTGATCGCCGTCTGTCAGGAGAATGATAGCCCGACTGGTGATTTTGAAATTGTCGTCATCCTCGAAGCGGCGCTGCATTTCACGGGTTCGCTCGATGGCCAGAAGAAGTGCGTCGCCGATCGCGGTACCGTCTTCATCGCGCCGGTCGGGGCCGCTTGGAACTTCAACCAACTTGAGCGCATTGAGCAGGTGCTTGTGATCGTGTGTCAAGGGACACTCGGTGTCGGCGTAGTGAGCAAAGACGATGAGGCCGACCAGATCGTTCTCGCGGCCCTTGAGTTCGTCACCATCGCCGGCGACGAATTGACGGACAACGCTCTTTACGGCGTCAAATCGCGTCTGAGGGCGTCCTCTTTGGTCAACGAAGTCCTGCTCGATCATGCTGCTCGATCGATCGACGACAAGCTG
>CAZCGF010000006.1:22831-34928 GCA_964498115.1 uncultured Planctomycetaceae bacterium
TTTCCATCCGTGCCGTCGCTGCGCTGCGACTCCTGCGGGGCCGCAGTCTGCAACACGAACTGCCGTGCGGTTGTCTGGACCCAGTCGATTTCCGAGGCGTCGGGCTGGTGTTTGGCGTACTTGACCGGGTCACAGGCACTGACGAACTGCCGCAGAACGTCCTTGTGCTCCGGCGCAAGGATAGCGGCGCGTTGCAACTCGCGGACAAATTCCTCGCTGGTCTGCTCGCCGGCCATGAGGCCGAAGCGCAGTTCGATGTAGCGTCGTACGATGAAATTAATACGGTAGTAGAAGTCCTGGATTTTGCCGCGCTCGACGAGACCCTCGGCCGCGAGCATGTCGAGTTGGGCCAGGGCCCACTCGTGTGCAGGGATCCTTAGGGCCGATCGGGCCGTCGGCGCGGACGGTCCGCGACGCAGCCATCGGGATAGCAGCGCGACTGCCGCCATCGTGCCGAGCACGCCCAATGCCCAAAGCAAGACGGTGTAGGCCCCGGGAATCGGCAGACTCGCCGGGTCCTTTACGTCCGCGAGATTCTCAATGACGCGGACTTCGATCGCGGGGGTCTCAACGCTGCCGGAAACTTCACCCTGCGAGCCATCGGCGCGCTCACGCGTGTCGCTATATTCAATGATCAGGGGTGAAATGGACGAATCACCGGACAGGGCGGGCTCCAGCGTGATCGCCCACGACTGACGATCGTGCATGTCATCAGAGGTCGATGACACCTTCGCCGCGCTCTTTACAAGAAAGTCGCCGAGGACGCCTTTGAACTCGGGAATCGTCACGCTGACGCCGCGCTCGGACTCGACCGTGAGCGTCAATTCGACAGGTTGCGGGACAATTACCGCGTCCCGATCGGCCTCGACCGTGACTTTGACCGGACCGTTCTCGGCGGATCGGCTGACCGGCACGGCCTGTGTCGTCGTGATCGGCTGCTCGCCGCGCGGCGCGGAGCCCTCGCAACCACTGAGCGCGGCGGCGATTGCGATGAGAAAGATGGCGTCTCGCGCGTATCGCATCTTCGGTTAGAGCCTCGCCTCCCGCGCGCGGAAGAATCTCGACAGCGGCTCGATGAAGGACTGTCCGGTCGACAGGTCAATCGAATCGGCCTTGATTTTCCTGAATTCCTTTTTGCGCGCCTCCGCCCCGACGAGTGCTCGGCGTCGGTATTCCCGGCGAAACGCTGCGCTGGACGTATCCACGGTCACCAGATCGCCGGTCTCACTGTCGACCATGTCGATGAAGCGCACCTTTGGTATCTCCAACTCGCGCGGGTCGGTGACGGTGATGGGGATCAGATCGTGTCTGCGGCGGACAAGCTGGAGTTTCCGCTCGTAGCCCTCGTCCTGAAAGTCGCTGATGAGAAAAACGACTGCCCGACGCCGGCTGACGCGATGGAAATAGTCCAGCCCACCGGCGATGTCGGTTCCGCGGCCGGTCGCCTTCAGTGTGAGCAATTCGCGGATCACGCGAAGGACGTGCCGCGTCCCCTTGTCGGGCTTCACATAGCGCTCGATCTTGTCGGAGAAACCAATGAACCCGACCTTGTCATTGTTTTTGATAGCGCTGAAGGCGAGGGTCGCGCCGAGCTCCGCCGCCAGCTCGCGCTTGAGCTGACCGGCGGTGCCGAATTCCTGCGAACCGGACACGTCGACGAGCAGCATGACGGTGAGCTCGCGCTCTTCGCGGAAGCGCTTGACGAACGGACGACCCTGCCGGGCCGTGACGTTCCAGTCGATCCGCCGAATCTCGTCGCCGGGCTGATACTCGCGCACCTCCTCGAACTCCATGCCCTGACCCTTGAAGGCGGAGTGGTAGTGGCCCGCGAAAAAGTCATTCGCGATATGGCTGGTGCGGATGTGAATCCGGCGGATTTTTTTTAGTAATTCCTTCGGTTCCATTGCATTCAAACGTCGAAAAGTCGAAAAGTCGAAAAGTCGAAATTAAAACGCCTGCGGCCCGCGAGCCGAGCCCATTTCGAGTATCGCGTCGATCTGGAGGTTCCTATTCTGCTCATTTGATATCTCTGATTCGATTCTGTGTCTTACGCACGATTGCCGAGAGTATGCTTACAAGTTCGTCTGCCTCCTCGATGATTGGGCCGAGCGCTTCGTTTTCAAGTAATTCGGTATGTGCACACAACTCAAGCCAGTAGTGAGTCTCCGAAGCTTCTTTTCGTGCAATACTGCACTTGTAAGCAAAATCGGCGTCGGTCAGGGCGTGGTCGGCCTCGCGAATACTCGCTCCGATTGACGTTCCACTACGGATGAGCTGTTTGCCGATTACCCACCCTTTCGTGTTATTGGGAAAATCGTCCAAGAGCCGCACGATCAATCCAGCGAATCTGAACGATCGAACAACCAAATCTCCCTGAATTCGGCCCATTGTTTGACTCTGCCCTTGTTACTCAATTCTGATGCCTTTTGCGGCACCAATCCCCTCAATTTCGACTTTTCGACGTTTCGACGTTTCGACTTTTCCTACGGGACGGGAACGTGGTCGAGGATTGTTTTGACGACGTCGTCGCTGGTTTGTTCTTCGGCCTCGGCCTCGTAGGTGATGATGACGCGATGGCGGAGGATTGCCGGGGCGATGTCTTTTACGTCCTGCGGTGTTACGAAGCCGCGGCCTGCGAGAAAGGCGCATGCCTTCGCGCCAAGCGTGAGCATGATCGTCGCGCGCGGCGAAGCGCCGTATTGAATCAGGTGCTTGAGGTTTAGGCCGACCGAGCCGGGATCGCGCGTGGCCACGACGAGACTGACGATGTAATCCTTGATCTTGTCGTCAATATAAATCTCATCGAGGACCTGCCGGGCCTTGGTAATGTCCTGCGGCTGCATGACCGGCTCGACGGCCTTCTCGGGATTTGTAAACGCCATGCGATCGAGAATGAGCCGTTCTTCCTTCGGAGTCGGATAGCTCACGGTCGTCTTGAGCATGAAGCGGTCCACCTGCGCCTCGGGAAGCGGATACGTTCCCTCCTGCTCGATGGGGTTCTGCGTGGCCATCACCAGAAAAGGCTGCGGCAACGGATATGTCTGGTCGCCGATGGTCACCTGCCGCTCCTGCATCGCTTCGAGCAGGGCGCTTTGCACCTTGGCCGGGGCGCGGTTGACTTCGTCGGCCAGAATGATGTTGGAGAAGATCGGCCCCTTCTTGACCGTGAACTGACTCGTCTGGGGTTGATAGATCAGCGTGCCGATCAGGTCGGCCGGCAGGAGGTCCGGCGTGAACTGGAGCCGCGAGAAGCCGGTGTTGATGCCTCGCGCCAGGCACGAGACGGTGAGCGTCTTCGCCAGGCCGGGCACGCCCTCGAGGAGAATGTGGCCGTTGGCAAGGATGGCGATGAGCATGTGCTCAACCATTTGGTCCTGGCCGACGATGACGCGCGAGACACTCTGGCGGAGCCGGGCGAAGGGCTCACTGGCTGCCTTGATGACCGGGCCGATATTCTTGACGTCGAGCTGAGTCACGGTGCGAAACCCTCACTATTCCGTAGGATCAATTGCGCATGTCTGCAGGGGCGGTGGTTCGTCTCAGAGTAGACGGTGCATCCCCGGTGTTTCCTGTCATGACGAGACGGGAATGGTAGAAGCAGGCGGGCGATGCGTCCACCGGCGCGCGGAGGCGGCGCGGACAGGACCGTCTCTATACGTCGAGGCGGCGGGCGGGTTCGCGCGGGATGACGGCGGTTTTCCGGCCGATCAGCAGAATGATGACGGCCAGGAACACGGCGGCGATGGATGTGCCGAAATAGACGTTCCATGTGCTGTTGTAGAAGGTCGGATAACTGCGGATGAGATAGAAGTCGAGGAGGTCGGTGCAGAGCAGCCCGATGACGGCGGTGATGAAGGCGTAGGGCAGTTGCGTGCGAACATGGAGCGGGAGGTCGCACTCGCTCGCCATTGCGGACAGCACCGTGGTGTCGCTGATCGGGGAGCAGTGGTCGCCGAAGACGGCCCCGGTGAGTACCGCGCCGATCGAGGCGTAGAAGAGCGGCATGGCCTGTTCGACCGGCAGCGGGGCGAGCAGATTCGCGGCGATTGCTACGGTGGTCGGGCAAAGAATGCCCATCGTGCCCCAGCTTGTTCCGGTGGAGAAGGAGACGATCGCCGCGGTCAAGAAGATGACGGTGGGGAGGAGGGGCACCGAAAAGTGCCCGCTGTCGACTTTCGCCTGGAGAAATGATGTGGCCGCTTCGCCGAGTTGGAGATCCTGGGTCGCCGTCGAAATGCCCCAGGCGAGGATGAGGACGATCTGCGCACCGAAGATGCGCTGCATGCCGCCTGTCATGCCTTCCATGGTTTTGGCGAGCGTCAATTTGCGAGAGAGCACGGACATGACCGCCGCGAGGACGGCTGCGGCAAGTCCGCTGTAAAGCAGGGCTGTGTAGGAGTCGGCCTTGCCGAGCAGGATCATGATGTTTGTGAAAAAGGCGCCGACCGATCCGGAGGCGCGGGCAATGCCTTCCTTGTCGCACGCCTGCGCACCGGTGACGAACAGCAGGGCGATGGTCATGGCGACCAGCAGGAAGACCGGGAAGAAGCCGAGATACCAATAGCGGCCTTCGTCATCAGTCGACTTGGTATCGACGTCGTCGCCGCTGCCCGATCCGGCGGCGGCCTCTGCCTCCGCTTTGCGCATGGGCCCAAAGTCGCGCCCCGTCAGGGCAAGGAAGAACACGAAGAACAAAGCGAGCCAGGCATAGGTGCGATAGGGAATCGACGACCAGAAGGCGCCTGCGCCGTTCATCCCTTCCATGAAGGCGGGTCGGACATCACCGAGCCCCTTGATCGCGCCATCGAGGAAGTCGATTTCCGCGGCCAGCCACGTGCCGATGAACAGTGACGCGACCGGCGCGGCGGTTGAATCAACGATGTAGGCAAGCTTGGCCCGCGAGAGGCGCAGGCGATCGAAGACGGGCCGCATGGCAGGTCCGAGGATGAGTGCGTTCGCGTAGTCGTCGAAGAAGATCAGAATGCCGCCGCCCAGGGCGCCGAGTTGCCCACTGCGGCGGGTCTTCATCAGGTGTGTCACCTTGGCGACCATGGCGCGCGTGCCGCCGTTGGCCTCGATGATGCCGATCATGGCGCCGATGAACTGCGTGAAGACGATGACGTGAAGGTGGTTGTAGCCGCTGGAGAGCCGCTTGAGGTCGGTCTGGTCGGCAGGAATGAAGACGCCGAGCAGGTAGTTGCGCAGTGCGTAGATGACCCAGTTAATCGGATTATGGTCGCCGTTCATCCAGCAGAGCATGGCGGCGGCGGTGAGAATGCCCAGTGCCAGCGAGGGGACGACCTGTTGTGTAAACACGGCGAGCCCGATGGCGACGAGCGCGGGCGCGATGGACCAGAGGGCGTAGTAGTCCTTCGGTTCGCGAAGAGTCGGCGCGGATGTCGGCGTCACGGCGGATACGGTATTGGCGTCGGGCTGGGAAGCAGGAGACGACGTGGTCTGGCTGAATACGCCGCTCGGCGCGAGGATGATCGCCGCGAGGACTAGGAGCAGGCACCAGGGCAGGATGCGAGGACCGGTCGCGCGAGTTGGCATGAGGAGCCGATTCGTCACGGTCGGGCAATCTACCGATGTGGCGCCAAGGGGTCAATTGGGGGCCCTCGATTACACCAACTGTTCTTGTCAATTCACGGCCCCGCGGCTAGAAAGACGCGGCGATTGCTCGTAGATTTCAATGCCCGATTGCCGGGCCCGTAGCTCAATGGTTAGAGCAGGGGACTCATAATCTCCGGGTTCTCGGTTCGAGTCCGAGCGGGCCCATTTTGACTCGCCACTCTGCGAACACGCTGAATATCCGTGACTGACCCCAGGACGAGTGAGATTGCCAATCGCCGCGAGCCGGTTCGAGAATGCATGCGGCGTGGCATTGAGCGGCGTACGAATGGACGATTACCGTGCAATAACACACGAATCAGGCAGTTTCTCGCAATAATTCCCGGCGTTTCACGCTCCTTTGGTTGAGCGAGGCCGCCGATTGAATTATCATAGGGAGATGGTGGAGTGCGGCGGTTCTCGGACCGTTTTGCGGGGGGAAGGGGCGATTAATCTCCATCTTGTCCCGATTCGCAGCGCAGGCCCCCGCGCGACACATTGTCATTTGATGCCGTTGACCGCAGGCAGTCTCTTAGTTGCCGCGGATTTCGCCATCATTAATCCCGCTCGTCACGACATGCACGCCAAGACGGTCATCGTGGGTTGAGCAAAATCGAAGGAGTTCCGCAAAGTGATACGATTCTCTCGAAGCAAGCTACTTGGAACATTGACGATACTCGCGATTGGCGCGTCGGCGGCCTGGTATGTTCGTCCGCTCGACAGCTCCACGGTGTTCGAAAGCACAACGGATGACTCCGTCAGAATCTGTGACGATCAGACTGCCGAAGCCCTTTACGCGACGATCTCTCACCTGATCGGCCGGCAGACTTATCTCAGCCTTCCGCCGGCTCAGCAGCGGCTTCTGGTCGGGGCCTATGAGCGCGGTCTGGCCAAACAGGTCGCACCGTTCGCTTGTTTCACGCCTGACACACCGGATGAAGTCGTTCAGGCATTCGATATCGCCCTCGGCGCCGGCCCCCGTGCCCAACTGACCGGCCGATGGTCCTCCACGGCCACCAACGGCCCAGGGCTTTCACAGGGAACGCCGACCACGCTGACCTTCGGCTTTGTCCCTGACGGAACGTTTGTGCCGAACCTCATCGGCGTGACCGGCAACAGCAACTTGCACGCCTGGCTCAACGGCATCTACGGCAATCAGGCCACTTGGCAGCCGCTGTTCGAGCAGATGTTTGCCCGCTGGGCGGAGCTGGCTGCATTTACATACGTTTACGAGCCCAACGATGACGGCAGCAATCTGAACGGCGCGGCGGGCGTACTTGGCGTTCGCGCGGACCTGCGCATCGCGGCGATCACGATCGACGGCAACTCGGGCACGCTCGCCTACAACAACTTCCCCAATGACGGCGACATGGTGCTCGACAGCGCCGACAACTTCTTCAACAACACGACTTCCAACTCGCTCCGGCTTCGCAATACGATTGCTCACGAGCATGGGCACGGGATGGGTCTCCTGCATGTATGCCCAATCACTCAGACCAAGCTCATGGAGCCGTTCATCTCATTAGCCTATGACGGTCCGCAGCACGATGACATTCGCGGTGCGCAGCGCCATTACGGCGATCCTTCGGAGAATGACAACTCATCCGGCGCCGCGACGGATATCGGTGTGCTCAACTCCGGCTCATCCATCGACGTTGGGGCCATCAGTCCGCCGACGAATGGATCGGTGCTCAGCATCGACGCCAACGGAGAGAGCGATTGGTTCCGATTCACCACTTCCACGTCAGTTTCCGTCACGGCTACCGCCACGCCCATCGGCGCGAGCTATGACGACAGTCCACAGTCCGGCGCCTGCGGCGGCGCGGGCAATTGCTGCAGCGGCAACATCATTAACAGTGCGTCGATTGCAGACTTAAACGTTGAGATCATCGATACCAACGGCGCGACGGTTCTCGCAACCGGTAGTTCGCAGCCGATCGGCAGCGCCGAGACCACAAATGAGGCGGCCCTGATCAATCCCGGTAATTACTTCGTTCGCGTGTTTGAGGGCAATGCGCCATCGCAGGCCCAGCTTTACCGGCTTACCGTGACTGCCGCTCCGCTCCCGCCGCTTCTCATCTCACTGCCCGACGGCCCTCCGGCGGAGTTAATTCCCGGAATGGTCACTAACTTCTCCGTTAGCATTATTGACGGCAGCGAGACGCTCGTTCCCGGTAGCGGCACGCTTCACTATCGCTACGACGGGGGAACGTTTCTCACTGCGGCGCTTGCACCGGCCGGAGGCAATTTGTTCACGGCCTCGCTCCCTGCTGCCGATTGCGGGGACAATCCCGAGTTCTACGTGACCGCTGACGGCAACCTCGGCGGCATGGTCGCCGAGCCGGACGATGCACCCGCCAGCGTCCTGACTGCCCCGGTGGGCGAGACGTTCGCTTTCTTTGCCGACGATTTCGAGTCGAATCTTGGCTGGACTGTTTCCGGCACGGCGCCGGACGGGCAGTGGGGTCGCGGCGTGCCGGTTGGCGGCTGTGATCGAGGGAATCCTGACTTCGACTTCGATGGCTCCGGCTCCTGTTATTTGACTGACAACAGCGCCGCCAATGCATGCAACAGTGACGTGGATGATGGAACGACGATCCTCACCTCGCCTGCCATGGACGCATCCACCGGCGGCATCCTCAGCTACGCATACTGGCTCAACGACGTGCCAACCGGTCTTTTGACAGCCGAGGACGATCTCGTTGTCGAGTTGGCGACAGACGCAGGCGGCACGAATTGGACGGAGGTTCGGCGTTACGAGACCGCCCTGGGCGCGTGGCGAACCGACACCATCGACGTCGCCTCGGAGGTCGGTACGACGGCGACCCTTCGCGTCCGCTTCATTGCACAGGACCTTGGCACGCAGAATGTCGTTGAGTGCGGTGTTGATGCCGTCAGCCTGACGGACTTCGAGTGCATCGCGGTGCCGCTCGATTGCGACACCGTTCTGAACGCGGATATGAACTTCGACACGCTTGTCGACGGCCTCGACATTCAGCGATTCGTGGACATTCTCATCGGCGTCGGTGCTCCGCCGACGGATGAGGAGAATTGCGCGGGTGATGTCGGCGCTGTACCTGATGATGTGATTGGCGAGGACGATCTGTCGAACTTCGCCGACTGCGTGCTGTCAGGCGGCTGCCCCTGATCATCGCCGGCGAATTCGCAATTATCTGAAGCTCGCGTATCGGTCATTCCACAGCGCGCCGGCGTCCGGCCGGCGCGCTGGGATGTACTACTACTTCGATTGTGAGGCCCTCGCCTTTACGACCGGAAGCGGCCTTCCCTCTGGCGTCTCGACGTGTACACAGAGGCCCCAATCGCCGCCGCCCTGCTTTACTTTCACAAGCAGCTCGTTCGTTCCCTTCTTGAGTTTCACGGGAATACGATCCGACTTCGATGAATAGGCCCGACCGGTGTCGATGCGAAACACTTCCGCGCCGTTCATCCAGACCACCGCTCCGTCATCGCTGCCGAAGCCAAGCGACGCATCCATCTCCTGCGGGCTCTCCAGATAGGTCAGAGCATAGCAGGCCGCCTCGTACACACGACCGCCGAAGACGTCGTCGAAGTCCATGAAGAACTCATTCATCAAGTCCTCCCCCGGCTTCACGACGCGTTCGACCTTCTTCCATCCGACTTGGTGGCCGTCCTTGCCGTCGTATTTCGCCTTCAGGTCGATCTTCTCCTCGGGCGGGAGTTTCATAGACAACGCCTTCTCGAACGGCGCATCGAACGGGCCGATCACCTGCCACGCGTTAATCGACGGCAGGATCACCGTCTCAATCGGCAATTCCAGCGAAACGCCGGCTCGCCTTAGCGAGATTCTCGCACGCACTACCGCCGTGTTTGCATCACCGCCGGATAGCGAGGCCTTCAATACAACCGGGGCATGCTCGGCAATGCCGACGAAACTTTTTTCCGTCTCGCCTTCGACCTTCCACGGGTTGTCGGCCGTCAGCACCGCGGCGCCGTCAAACTCCTCCATCGCGGGAATCGGTTGCAGCGAGCGCAACGAAAGCTGCACGTCGTAACCGCCGCCTCCGTCCTTAGGGGTGATCGTCAGCTTGTGATACAGGCCCAGTAACTGTAGCAGCGCCTTTGTCTCCTCCTCCGGAGAGAGCCCCATCCCACGCACACCGTCCAGGTTGGCCGGCCACGCTTCCTTCCATTGATCGATGATGCTGTCCGCCCGGCCCTCCATGAACTTGAAGACCCATTCCTTCTTGCCGCAGTCATACTGTGTACCGAGCAAGGCCCCTTTCGTCGTCCGGTTCGCCGCGCACAAGTCGAACATGAGCCCGCGGAATCCGTTGAGCGACGGAGCCGCCCGATGAAGTTCCTCGGACTCACCAATGTCGATTTCAATTCGCCGATTGGTCGGCTTTGCCGGGATGCGAATCGACGGCCCCATGACGATTGGGTTGTACCAGAAGAACGACTGATCGCCGCCGACGTCGCCGCTCTTGGAGTTCAGCGGCTTGCCGTCGAGCAGCACCTCGTAAATCAACGGCGAACGATCGAGTACATGTACAAGGTATGAACGTTCCTTCGGCTTGCCCTCGTACTCTCCATCGCTTGGTTCGATCGTGATGGTGCGCCGTCCGTTGGTCCACTTCTGCGAAATACGCGTTCTGGCGTACTTGCCCTCCGCGTAGCCGCTGCTGATTCCGTCGTCCTCGTAGAGTACCCTCTCACTCGAATCGCCTGGAAATACGACGATCTCCAGTTCATCGGCCGGACCGTCCGCGCGGTGCCGTCCGTGCGGCAGCATCGGGATGATCGCACCCTCGCGGGCGAAGATGGGTATCTGATCCAGCGGCACGACCTGCGCCGCGATCGTCGGCCCTTCGTACTGGCGGCCTGTAAACCAGTTGATCCAGCGGCCCGGCGGCAGCCACACCTCGACCATCGCGCATCCGCTAACCGGGTCGGCCGGCTCGGTGATCGGCGCGACCAGTAAATCATCGCCGAACAGATACTCATTCTTGTGCGTGTAGGATTCCTCGAGGTCCGGCCATTCGTAGTAAAGCGGGCGGCACAGCGGCAGCGACGTGTCGAAGCATTTGCGCGCCATGGTGTAGATGTATGGGATGAGCTGATAGCGGAGATTGAACGCCTTCTTCATCGCCGAGAAGTATTCCGGGGCAAACTTCCATATCCGCCGCTCTGCCTCCGGATTCTTTGTGGTATGGGTTCGCAGAATCGGCGAAAGCGCCCCCCATTGGATCCAACGCGTGTAGAGCTCCGGATCGACCTTGCCCGGCTGGTGCCCGCCGATGTCGTGGCTCCAGTAGTCGTAGCAGACATTCGCCGCGGTCGACGTGAAGTACGGCTGAAACGCGAGCGACGGCCAGTTGCAAAACGTGTCGCCCGAGAACCCGATCTGGTAGCGATGATTTCCCAGGCCGCCCCAGCGCGAGAAGATGAGCGGCCGCCGACCGGTCTGAGACGCGCGACGCTCCATGTCCGTCCAGTGCAGGTAGTTCAACCACCAGAGCGGATCGAGTCCTTTGATTTTTGTGTCCGTCCCCTGCTGCCAGTCCATCCACCAGAAGTCGATGCCCATCTGCTCCAGAGGATGGTGCAGGTACTTGAAGTACGCATCGACAAACTTGCGATCGGCACAATCAAACGCGACGCGATCGGTCTTCTCCGGGTCCAGACCCAACGCCTTGCACATCTCAGGGAACGCCGCCTCGTGCTTGCCCACGCCCTCGGCCGGGTGCAAATTCAGCGTCACTTTCAGGCCTTCGGCGTGCGCCCAGTCGAGAAAGCCCTTCGGATCGGGAAAATACTTCGGATTCCAGGTGTAGCCGGTCCAGCCGTCGAGGTGCCAATCCATGTCGATGACCAGCACGTCGAGCGGGACATCGAGCGACTTGAAGTCGTTCACCAGCTCGCGCAGCTCGGCATCGGAGTATGCCCAGTAGCGCGACCACCATGCGCCGAAGACATATTTCGGCGGCAGCGGGACCCGGCCGGCGATGCTTGTGTAGTTCGTCAGCGCGCGCTTGTAGTCTTGCCCGTAGGCGAAGAAGTACCAATCGGTCGCGTCCTCGCTGTGTCGCT
Organism: uncultured Planctomycetaceae bacterium; assembly: GCA_964498115.1. Taxonomy (GTDB): domain Bacteria; phylum Planctomycetota; class Phycisphaerae; order UBA1845; family UTPLA1; genus UTPLA1. Next base: position 34,514 of record CAZCGF010000006.1, read on the forward strand.
GGGTCGCCCAGGGCCAGTCGCTGTTGTCGAGGACCAACGTCTTCGAATCGTCGAGAAACGACCAGCCGTATCGATTGAGTAGCCCGCGATCTATCTCGCACGATCCGGAAACGCCGTCCAGCGTGCGAATCGTTCCCCCGAGGTTGGCACACTGCTCAAACGGCGGCGAACCGACCCACCATTCCTCGGCTCCACCTTCGCCGACGCGCGCGCGGACAATCAGGTTTCCCTTGTCAAACGGCTTGCCATCGCGCCGATACCGGATATCAAATCGGTCTGTGCGGATCGCCAGCACTTTCGGGTCCGGCGTCGTTTGCTCCTTCGACTTTCCCCTGGGATCGAGCGCCTCGCCTTCCGTCTTCTCAAACTTCACCGTCGGCAGTCGCCGATTGACCACAACTTGCGAGGCCCGATC
>CAZCGF010000006.1:35028-38701 GCA_964498115.1 uncultured Planctomycetaceae bacterium
CGGTTCTCGCTCACTACGGGCCGCGTCTCGAATCGTTTCAGATGGTTGGCACAGAATGGTCAGTGAATCTCGCATGGTCGTCGTCTCCTCCGTTTGACGACTATGATTCTATTGCGATTCATCCATTCTCGTAACGCCTCGTCAAAGGCGGGAAATGAGAACGGCTTGATGAGATCCTCGGGTTGGCAAGTGCTACCGCATACCCGCGAGAGCGCGGAATCGGCGTTATCAAATTCAGTTGTTTTCGGAGGGCGGCACCGCTGAAAAAACGCGCTTATGAGGCGGCGAATCGTCCGGACTTGCCGGTGATATCGAGTTTCTCGCCGGCCCGGCTGCGGCAAGAAGGTCTGAGTGTGCGGGCCTGACAAACGCAGTGCCCGATTGCGACGCTGCTTGTCAACAACGCGGCGCTCGGCTATTTTTTGTTTGAATGGTCCCGTCGAACGGACCCCAGGGGGAGCGTAGCTCAGTCGGTAGAGCATCGGCCTTTTAAGCCGTGGGTCCTGGGTTCGAGTCCCAGCGCTCCCATTTCACGTTACACACTTCGAACGCCGGGCGCTCAGTCAATCGGCGCTAGTCGCGAGTTTTTTAAGCACCGGGCTTCTTTGAGGCCTCGTCCTTTGGTTGGGTAAGCACTTCTCTCACACGTATGTCCGCGTCTGCCTTGAGACGCTTCAGCACGTCGGGCGTAGCGAGCTCGGGATGCGCGGCGACCATCGCTGCTGCGTACATTCTCACCCACCATCGCGGATGAATCGATAGTCGCGCGATCTCGGCCTGAGTCGCGTTATCAACGAAGTCGCGCTCGACGAAGCCATATCGCCGTTTCCATATGAGCTCCGCGACAACGTGCTCGGCCCACAGGATGGGCTTGATCTCATCAGGGTCACGAAGCTGAAATGCCCTAACCAAGGTCTGCAGGGCGATGCCGGGGTCAGAGTCATACATGAATCGGACGAGGGAGTTTTGCGGCTCTCGTGCGGCCCGCGTGTCGGCCTCGATGATGGCGCGGTAGGCCGAGAAATCCGGCGGACGCGTGGCGGATTGATCCTCCAGGCCGCGGAGCAGGTTTTCGACGTTGGACCGTATGGCCTCGTTCTGATTGTCCAGATGCGGTGCGAGCGCTGCAACGATGACCTCCTTGGGTGCGCTCAGTCGCGCGAGGACCCTGCCTACAACAGCATTGCTCTTCGCATCTCCCGGGCGCTCCGAGGAAAACCACATCAACTGCGGGATGAGTCGATCGACGTCCTCCTCATGACGACGAAGAAACTGATCCACCCGAGCTTCCAATGTCGGTCGATCCGGCGCGGCAACCATCTCCGAAAGGGCCGACTGGTACGAGTTATCGGGGACGATCTCGATCGGGCGATCCGCGACCGCCTCCACTGCGCGTGGACCGTGCAGAAAGGCGGCCATCGCAATCGCCAGGGCGAGCCACCGTGAAAAGCGCGAGGATGTCCTCACGTCACTGGGTTGGATGATGCTGCGTATCATAAAAGGCTCCAGTTTCTACGGTGTCAGGCGGATCACCAGATTGCTCTCGATGAAACTGCGGACCTGCACGTAATCGTCCACGAGAAAATGCGTCGCCCCGGCGCCCCACGGCGTCGTCTCCACGTTCAGGCCGCTGGGCGGAGGGTCGGAGCTGGGCACAGGGCCGCCATCAAGAAAGAAATCGCCTAGGGTCCCGACTTGGTAGTGGTTGGCATGATAGGCCGTGCTTGGCGGGCGGCGGCGCTCCTGCGAGACGTCGAAGTCCGAATCGTTCTCGACACCATCGACGTATGACGTCACCTCAATTTCAAAGAGCCCGATGCCGGGGCGGTCGTTGTCGAGTCGCTCGGCGAGGTCATAGGTGGAACCTCCGCCGTGGCTGTAGCCGAAGATGGAAACCTCATCGACGAGCCGGCTGCCCACCGCAGTGACTACTTCGTTGAGGACGATCCCGGATCCGTTGGGCGAGACATTGTCCTCGTCATACAAGTGAACGTCGTAGCCCCGTCCGTAAAGCGCTGTCGCCACGACGGCGGTGCCGTTGTTGGGATCGACGGGGACGGAAGGAACCTGATCCTCACCGCCCAGCGCCATCACGATGCTTCTGAAGGTGTGGAATCGGAGGGTATCCAATGAATATCCGCCGCCGAGCGGCTCAAGGCGCAGATCACCTACGCCGTGCACCGCCTCGGCCCATTCCACCCACAGCGTCAATGATGTGCCGCCGGTCAGTACGAGTGCATCGGTCATGTCGTTGGTAAACGCGACCTCCGTGCCGGCGAGCTTCGTGCGCGTGGTCCACAGGCGTAGCGCGCCGTTGGTCCGCCGCAGCACGAGGGGGACTTCGGGCCGGGCGTTTTCGATGAACAGCTCAATCAGATCATCCTCGCCGGATGGATCGCTGTCGCCGGGGGCGTTAACGCGCATGCCGGGGCCGGTCGATGTGCTCTCCTCGTCGGCCTCGGCAACGGCGGTTTTGGCGAATGGAAAATAGCCCGAGCCGTGCTGGGGCCGATATGCGGTTAACCCGGCAAATGCGCATGCGCCGGACTGGCAGGTACTCCCTTCGCCGAGCCAGATGCCGACGCAATTCTGCTCGGTGGCCAGTGCGCAGGTTTGCGCGTCGCTGCAACAGGCACCGATCGGGGGCGGGGTTAACAGGCAGTCGATAAACGATTGAATGTCCCGGCCGTCGACGAACCCGCTTGCGTCAAGGTCTCCGCCGCAGGGCGAACAGGCGGACGCCTCCAGCACGAGGATATCGACGAAGGGTTGGATATCGAGTGTATCGTGGAAGGTGTCGCAATTGGTGTCACAGGCGTCGCACGGCGCCCCAACCGATGACGCGGGGGCGGACACGCCGTCGTCGCGGATCGCGGTCGTATGGGGCGGTTCGTCGAATTGATTCCCAATCGCGCCCGGCAAACCGAGCGCGACGGTCGCCGAGACCGAAAGCATGCACGCAAGGCTAGCGGCGGCACGCGGCAAAACAGATTGAACCCTGAATCTCATCCGTCCTCTCCTCTGCGTCATGAGACCTATCATAACAGCATTGAAGCCTGGAGGAGATGGGTTCTGGGCAATATGTCCCGTGAACAAGCGGACGAAATGACACCCTAATCGTCGGCGTGCTGGGGTTTGGCGGCGCGGCAATTTGCCGAGCATCGCAATAGAAGTGTCACCCCATCCCGTGCCGCGCCAGGACCGTTACCGACTCGCAGAGTACGGCGAGTTCGTCGTCGCCGGATGGGTAATGGTCATCCAGCCGGTCGCCGCCGCCCTCGGTGATGGCCAGGCAATCGGCCAGCCGCCACGTCGCCTTTCCGCGCGACATTTTCATCTGGACCTGCCAGCCCATTGCGGCGAGGTGCGACCGGAGATGATCTCGAATGATCTGTGCCGCGAGCGCGGCGTCGACCTGGACCGCCTCGTCCCAATCAATCTCTGAGGCACTTTGAACGAGATGCGATTCATCACCAGCGCTGTTGTCGTCGGCCGGCGATTCTGCCCCAAGCGGCATCATGACCCAGGATGCCGGCTCGTCTCGCTCGGCGGGGACGAATCGCAATCCTTCGAACTGCCCTGGCGACTCGAGCGCAGGCCATCGGGGCGATCCGGCGACCGCGATCGCCCGATTTGTCAGTTCGTACAGTTCCGCCGCTTGCATTCAAACCTC
>CAZCGF010000006.1:38801-54854 GCA_964498115.1 uncultured Planctomycetaceae bacterium
CAACGACCACTGGCATTACCCATGAGGTCGTAACCGCATTCCTGACAATATCCAGATGCGTACTTGGGCATCGAACGGGTTTTAACCAGATACCATGTGGCGCCAAAAAAAAGCCCGACGCACAGCAGTACGCCGACTGAGCACAGATTCGCCCAAAATTGCCATCGTTCCCAACCCGGATTCTTGAAGTGGGCGAACCAACCCGACTTGATCGCAATAAGGAAAAAGTAGCTCCCACCTGAAGCGCTTGCGAGGATCGCAATGAGCGCGAGAAGTTTGCGATTTCGCAGAGACATCCTTTGTCCCGTGCCCGCCTAGACCAGCACCCCTGCGATGCAGCCGGTCATCCAGCATGCCATCGCCCCGCCGAGCATTGCCCGCGGGCCTAACTGCACCAGGTCGGCCCTGCGGTCCGGGGCCAATCCGCCGATGCCGCCGATCTGGATGCCGATGCTGCTGAGATTGGCGAACCCGCACAGCGAGTAGGTCGCGATCAGCGTCGAGCGCTCGCTCATGCCCCCGTCGTGAATAATCTGCCCGAGCGATGAATATGCGATGAGTTCGTTCGTCGCCATCGCCTTGCCCAACAGGCCGCCGAAGGTGCGATAGTCGCCGCCGTCCACGCCCGCGAGGAATGCAACCGGCGAGAAGGCCAGACCGAGCAGCCCGTCGAGGTTGAGCTCCTTGAGCCCCATCGATGCGACGACCGGCTCCATGAACGAGACGTGGCCCAGCGCCGTCAGGGCGATGTCCACGACCTTGATGATCGCCACGAAGGCGATGAGCATCGCCAGCACATTAATGGCCAGCTTCATGCCTTCGCCGGCTCCGCTCGTGGCTGCGTCGATGAAACTCTTCGTGTCGCGGTCCAGCCTCACCTTCACTGTACCGGCGGTCTGCGACGTTGCCGTTTCGGGAACCATGATCTTTGCCAGCATGAACGCCGCCGGGGCAGACATGAGCGAAGCGGTCATCAGATGACGGGCAACCTCGACCATTCGGCCGGTGTCTCCCTGTCCGAGCATGTCCACATAGACCGCCATGACGCCCGCGGCGACCGTCGCGAAGCCGCCGGTCATCATGGCCATGATCTCCGATCGGGTCATGCCGGATATGTACGGGCGCACCAACAACGGGGCTTCCGTCTGACCGAAGAAGACGTTTGCCGCGCCGGCCAGGGCCTCGGCGCCCGAGACGCCCATGGTTCGGGTCATCAGCCAGGCCATCGCGGAAACGATGCGCTGCAGGATGCCGTAGTGGTAGCCGATCGACGAGATGGTCGCGACGATGATGATCGTCGTCATGATCTTGATGCCCGCGATTGCTTTCCAGGCCACGCTGGGATGATTGCCCGTCAGCGGCCCAAAGACGAAGTCCGCGCCCGCGTCGGCCCCGGCGAGCACGGCTGTCACGACATGGGCGATCGCGTCGAAGAAGGCGCGACCGGGCTCTGTCTTGAGAACCAGGAGCGCCAGGAGCCACTGCAAAGCCATCCCGGCGGCGACCGTCTTGACCGGAAACCGCCGGCGATTCGATGAAAGTAGCCAGGCAATGAAGACCAGGACGACGATGCCGAAGAGTCCGCGTGCAACATTCATGTCACCGGCTCTCCGGAGGGCCGGGCAGCGGCGTGAAGTGCTCCGCGCACCGCGGCTCGTAATCCGAAAGTCCGCCCACCATGTGCAGCGTGTCCACCGGGCTCATGCGCTGAGTGAAGGCCGCCGGTTCGCCGCAGACGCGGCAGGGCGAATACTTCGTCACCACTTCGTCGGCCATGTTCATGAGTTGCGGCATCGGGTCGAACGGCCGCCCCCATGCATCGTTGCTGATGCCCGCGACCAGGACGGAAACGCCGCGACCGAGTAGTTCCTCAATCACCGGCACAAGCGGCTCCCGGAAAAACTGGCCTTCGTCGATGGCGATCACGTCCGCGTCCGTGGACTGCGCCAGCACTGCCGCCGCGTCCGGAACGGGAATGGCATCGAAGCGATCCTGTGTGTGCGTGACCAGGTGCGTCGCGTCGTAGCGATTGTCGATCGAGTGCTTAAACGCTTTAACCCGCAGCCCATCCTTGCGCGCCTGCCGCAGCCGGGCAATCAAGTGCTCCGTCTTTCCGGCGAACATCGAGCCGTGGACGATTTCCAGCCTTCCCTTTTGCGATTTGGCGTTCACGGGGGCGATTGTGCCCGGTGAGGGTATGGGGTGGCAAGGAGCTTTCCCGGGTAATTCCTCAGGGTAGAATGCGGCCCGATTGGTCACCCGCGTCGTGCGGGCCACATCTCACACCCTGAAGTAGGAGCCCTCCCATGACCCCGCGTAAAGCAATCGGCATCGCATTGAGTTGTTTGACGATGACTTTGCTCATCGGCTGCGAGCAACCCGCCACAAGCATGGAGCAGGCGATGAAGGCGCCGCCCCGCCCGGCCGAGCTCGACATGCTCGACAAGTGGGTGGGCAACTGGAACGGCACCAGCGAAATGACCATGTATACCAAGGAAGGCGCCAAGCCGATGAAGGCAACTTATAACGAGCACATAGAATGGATCGCCGGGCGGCAGTTCTTACTTTTCCGATCAGAGATGAATATGGGTGAAGGGGAGACGATGCAGATGGCGGGGATCATGGGGTGGGACAAAGACGAGCAGGAAATCCACGGTTGGAATTTCATGAGCAACGGCGACACCGAAACGATGGAGATGGAATACAACCAAACCGCCGGCGTCTGGGAAATGGAAGGCCAGGGCAAGAATCCGATGACCGGCCAGCCCGTGCGCTCCGAAGGAACCATGAAGATGGTGGACGACAACACCATCGAATGGCAGTTCACCATGTGGGACAGTTGGAAGCTCAACAAGGTCATGGACGGCAAGGGCACCAGCAGGAAGCAGTAAGAGCGCCATCGGGCGATTCTCCGTAATTGCAGAACTAAACACGAAAGCCCACGGATGCGAGTCCGTGGGCTTTTCCATTGCGAAGCTGTGTTCCCTGAATCTCTATTAATGGTCGATTTGACGACGTCTCGCCTTATGTTAGGATTCCGGTCGGTATGGTCCGCATCGGGCGGCCGCCGTTCTCACCAACATCGCCGCAGGAGCATCCCATGTTCAAGAAAGCCGCGTCGTCGTTTGCATTGTCAATCTGTTTCGCACTCGTCGGGTGCCAGCAGCCGACGGGCGGCATGGAGGGACACGATGGTCCGCCGCCGCGCGCAGCGGAACTGGACAGGCTCGATCAGTTCGTAGGCAATTGGACCGCCGACTGCGAAATGAAGATGGATGGAAAGACCTCCACCTGTAAGGGCACGAGCACCAGCGAGTGGGACCTCGACAAGACGGTCATGGTCAACCGAATGGAATTCGACATGGGCGAGATGGGCAAAATGAAAGGCATGGAGGTCATGACCTGGGACGCCGGCGCCGGCAAATACCGAACCTATTGGTTTGACAGCATGGGCGGCCTGACTGAAGGCTCCATGCGTTTTGATGAAAAATCTTCCACCTGGATCAGTAAGGGTTCGGGGCGAGACCCGATGAGCGGCGAGACGCGCCTCAACAGCGGCACCATGAAGGTCGCCGCGGACGGCTCGCACGAATGGACGTTCAAGGAGACCGACGCCTGGGGCTTCAAGACCACCATGGAAATCAAGGGCACCAGCAGAAGGCAGTAGCCGTTACGACACGATTTTTGACACGGTTTGCAGAACACTGCCAAAGCCCACGGGCGCGAATCCGTGGGCTTGTTTTTGCGCTCAGGTCGCACGAAGATGACCCTGTGAACCCCACCGACCTCCAGCGCTTTCAGCAACTCCTGACCGCGCGCTATCCGTGCATTCATATTCCGACCCTTGAGGAGGACGACGCCCTCGCCCTGGTTCGCAACGCGGTCGCCAACATGCCCTACTCCCTGCGGCTCTGGTCCATCGTCGGCGGTGTCCGCGACGGCCTTGTCGCCGGTCAGCCGCCGATCCCCGAGACCGAGCACCCGGCCGCGGCTCTTTACTACATGACTCGCCAGTCGGAAGTCGGCGTCAACATCATGCTCGACCTCGCCGGCCACCTGCGCGACGAGCGCACGCTGCGTCTTTGCCGTGACGCCATTCGTCACTGCCGTGAGACTTCGAGCCATCTGATTCTTATCGATCATCAGGATGAGCTTCCGCCGATCATCGCGGCACAGGCCCTGCGACTGGAAATCACCCTGCCCGATGAAAAGGAACTGAAGGACCTGATTCGCGACACCCTTCTGCAGATTAACTTTGAAGGGCGCGTCAACACGCAGATCAGCAAGGGCGCCTATCAGGCGATCATCCGCAACCTCGCCGGCCTCTCCCGCCGACAGGTTCGACAGATCATCACCGAGACCGTCGCCGAGGATCGCAAGTTTGATGAGGCCGACCTGAACACCGTGCTTGCCCGAAAGCGTCAGCTCGTCCATCGCGGCGGCCTGCTCGAGTACGTCGAGACGCTGGCGGATATGAAACAGCTCGGCGGCATGAAGCGCCTCAAGGCCTGGCTGGAAACGCGCCGCCACGCCCTTACGGATGAGGCCGCCGCCTACGGCATCTCCGCCCCGCGCGGCGTTCTCATGCTCGGCGTCCAGGGGGCGGGCAAGAGTTATTGTGCGAAGGCGATTGCCACGGCATGGCAGCGACCGCTGCTGCGCATGGATGTCGGGGCGCTTTACGATCGGTACGTCGGCGAATCCGAGCGGCGGCTCCGCGACGCGCTTCATCAGGCTGAGGCGATGGCCCCGATCATTCTTTGGATTGATGAAATCGAGAAGGCATTCGCCTCATCCGCCAGCCGCAGCAGCGACGGAGGACTCTCGCAGCGCATGTTCGGCTCGCTATTGACCTGGATGCAGGAGCACACGGCCCCGGTCTTTCTTGTCGCCACGGCCAACGATATCGAGGCACTGCCGCCGGAGATGCTCCGCAAGGGCCGTTTCGACGAGGTGTTTTTTGTCGATCTGCCGTCGGAGCCAACGCGTCGAGAGATTCTGTCGATTCACCTCAACAAGCGTAAGCGCGATCCGGGCAAGTTCGACATCGCAGCCCTTGCCTCCTCGGCCGAGGGCTATAGCGGCGCGGAGATCGAACAGGCCATTCTCTCCGCCCTTCACGACGGCTTCGCGGCCGGCCGGGAGATCGATACCAACGCGATTCAAAAGGCGATGAAAGGCTCACCGCCGCTGTCGGTAACGATGGCGGAGCGGATGCTCGCCCTCCGCGCCTGGGCCCAGGGTCGCTGCGTTCCGGCGGATTAAGGGAACGACGAATTTGTGTCGATCGGTGTGAATCAGCGCCGGCTGGTGCGAATGGTGGCCTTCGGCGCTTCGATGCGATTCTTTGCCCGATCCCAGATCAAGACCGGCCCGCGCCACATCATAAACCGGCCGGAGCCTTCCTCCTCGTCCATGATGGTTGCTTCGTAGTTGTTGGCCCCTTCGAGTCGGGTTTCGCCGGCATCGGCGAGATACTGAAGATGTTCGCCGGTCAGACTCTTGGTGTCTTCCTTGAGGTGAACCGATTCCTTGGCAATGAGACGTGCCAGATCCGTGGCACGGGCGCCGGCCTGGGACTTGCCCTTCTTGGGCTCCTTCTTGGCGGTCTTGAACTCCAGCAGAAGATTGCCACATCGCAGCGTGGCTATCCGGCCCTTGCCGATGTGCTGAAGTGAAGCGTCGTCAAGGCCCATCGCCGACGCCAGCTCGCCCTGCATCACCATCTCCCGACCGCTGCGGTGAACCATTGACACGTTCTTGTCAAAGACGACGAGGCTGCGATCCACGAAGAAGTCCATCGAATTCTGCCAGGTAATTGCCGTTTGGCTGGGGCCGTCGCTTCGCAGGCTGCTCATCATCGGCGCGGCTTCCGCGCTGGCCTGCGACTGCTTCTTTCGCTCTCGCGGATCAAACTGATAGTCCTCGATCAGGAGCGTACCGGCGCTGGGGATGTTCATCTGTTCGGCGGCGAGATCGACCGCGATCTGCGGCGCGGCGATGCGAAGTCGCGACATCAAACGACCGCGCAAACCCAGCCGCGTATCGGGTGCGTACTCCGTACTCAGCGCCTCGGCGCGACCTTCGGCGACCACATAGACCGGCCGCTTTCTCTGGCCTCCGACAGCCGCAAGCGATACTTGATCGTCCCGGCCCCGGTCGCCGGACATCTCACTGAACTTGGCAAGGATCCGCTCTTGCGGCAAACCGCAAAGCAGGCGCGTCGCGGTAAACGCCGCAACCACCGGCGTCGAACAGACCGCCCCGACGTAACCGGCCTCTTCGCGCACGTCCGCCATCAACCTGAAAGGCGAAACCTCGCCGCGCGCCTTGCGCGGCGGAGGCGGCGGGGCATTGCTGAATCGAACCGTCATCTTGTCCGAAGTGAGCCGGAAGTTCGGAGTCTGACTGACGATGTCGCCGAGAAAGACGCCGTAGTTCCTCTCCAGCTGGAACTCCATCCGATCCTTCCAGGTCGTCTTCACGGTCGTCGTCTCGCTGAGCTTGCGACCGCTGAAGTCCTCCTTGGTCCGGATGTACGATGAACCGGGGCCCGGGACCACCATCGACTGGCGTGTCATGTCGATGTCGATGCGCTCGCCGTGCAGCGCGACATCACCAAATCGGGCCCTTGCAGGACGATCTGCCGAAGCGCCCAGTATCAGCGCTGTTGCGAGCTGACCGCCTGCGTTCATCGTGGCCTTGAGCGACTCTGCCCGGCTGATCTTGAGGTTCTGAGTCGGATCGATGATGAAAACGTCGCCACTGGCATCGACCGTCTGGATTCCGATTCGAGACTTGGCCGGAGCCGCGGGCCTGCCGTCCTGCGCGAAGCGCGGTTTGCCGGGAATCTGAGCCAATTCGACGTGCATCTTCTGCGAGCGAATTTCTCGATTCGCCTGACGAGCCAGCACGTCACCGAATCCGTCAACGCTGCGCGGAACGCTTCGTCCGTCAGGCGTGAGCGCCATCTCGACATCGAGCCGATCGCCCGCAAGCACATCGTCGCCTCGCTCCAGCCGGACCCCGCCCGACATATTGAGGTGCTGGATGTGGTCGGCAACGTCCTCCCCGGAGCGGGGCTCGCCAAATGTCGCGGCGACCTCCTCGCCCACAAGTCGATCCTCGCCCTGCTTCATCGAGACGGTTCCGTGGAACCAGGCGCGGCGAAGGTATTCCTTTTCCTTGTCTTCCATCGCCCCGGTGTCGGGGTTCATCTGCCGAACGTGTCGCCGACCGATTTCGAGATCGACGCCGCGCGCCCAATCAATGCGAACGGCATCACGCGCCGACTTGGATTTGGCGAGATCGCCGGATGCGTCTGAATCGCCCATGAGGCCGTCCAGCCGGTCGTCTTCCATGTGTCCAGGCCCTTCGACGCGGCCAAGTCCCCGCTTTTCATCAAAGAAAATCTCGCGTCCGCTTAGAGCGCCGGAGCCACCGACATTGATCTGAACGGGCCGGGCATCGGTCGCGGACATCCATACTTGTCGGCGCTCATGCCGGTAAACGAGTTGATCGCAGGTGGCTGTTGCCTTCTTCGGAGCGCCGGCCTCGCCACCGGGTGCGACCTGGTCGCTCATGAGCCTGACCGGATTACCGATCGCGACCGCATCGAATCGCTGGCCGGTCTGCTCCTCGGCGTTTACGCGGATCGGTCGCATCTCCAAAGGGCCGTTCCAGGTCAGGGTGAGTCGCGTCTGATCTTCCTGACTGAAATCCGCGGGCAGGCCGGCGGTGGTGCGGCCGCTGCTCGTCTCCGACGCGGCGCCGGAGGAATCGCCGTCCTCCGACTCCACTTTGGCGGCTCCCTGAGGACGCGGGCCGGTGCTGGCCTGCTGGCGCTGTTTGCGACCGAAGTCGAAATTCACTTCGAGGCTGTCGGCTTCAATCTTGCCAATGGTGCGCAAGCCGTCTCGCTGCTCCACCACGACGTTGTTGGCGAACACGGCACGGTAGGTATGCACGCGCGACCGTTCCTTGACGGACTCCGCCTGCGCCAGGGGCGTGCCATCGACTGCTGACCGCGCCTCCGTGGTCATCTGCTGGACCGCCGCGGAAAGATCGTCCGCGCTTTTCAACTCGCCAACGGGCGTATGCACGGCGGCAGCGGCGGATGGCAGCGACCGGGGCTGATTGGCTGCGACGGCACCACCCTCCAGGCGTATCTCCGCGGCTGCTTCGGCGGCCGTGATCGCGGCAATGGACATCGGCTTCATCGCCTCGGCGCGAGGGGCCACCATTTGCCCCCTGCCCTTCGCGGCGGACGCGGTCGCATTCTTGGCTCGCTTCGCGTCGCGCGTCGTGCCGGGCATTCCGAAGTCGATCATCTTGCCGCCGCGTCGCAGAATCATCCGACCGCCCTGCTCGAAGCGCAGCATGTCGATGCGATTGTCGACCTGGTCCCACTGGACCGTCAGGCCGCGACAATCTTCAATCCGCGCCTCGGTGCTATCGACCAGGACATCGCCGTCGGCAAACAGTTCGGCGCGATCCATGTCAAAGCGCGCCTCGGGCAGAAAGATACTGATGAGGTCGTCTGGGTGGGCAAATCGCTCGGCAAGTTCCGGATTCTCCTCGCGCCACTTTGTCGTTGTGCGGTCAATGACCACTTTCACGTTGCCCCAGAGGCGACCGCGCTTGGGATCGACGCGCGTGCTGGTTCGTCGCGTGATGGTTACTTCGGCTTCGTCAGCATTGATGTAGGTGATCTCGCCGCGCGGCATGTATATCTGGATCGCCAGCTTGTGGAGGTGAAAATCCGTCTCGGTGATCGGCTCCCATTTCTCCGCTTCAAAAATGTACTTGAGCCGGCCGGAAACATCGTCGTAGATCTTCACACGCGTCTGATCGCCGGGGCTTAAAGGAATGCGCGCATCCGTCATACCCTGAACTGCGACCTGCGTTGTCGCCGCGGCACGAGTCACAAACTTGTGAACGACGTCGGCGGAATTTCCGGCGCCTTGATCGACCGTGGCCTGATCGGGGCTGGAGAACACGACATAGGCCGCGACGGCCATCAGAAAGGTCGCGCCCATCAGCAGGATTTTCTTGGGAAGTCCTTCTCGCATATTCAATACCGCCGATTCATTACGTATCCGTGGACGATCGATCGGCCGACCAACGCTTTGCGACGCTCGACCAGGTTCCATTGCGGCGAAGCAATCGCTCGACCGCCTCGGCGACAGCGCCGTACCCGCCGGCTCGCCGAGTGACATAAGCGGCGGCTCGCTTCACGAGCGGCACCGCGTTGGCGACGGCGATGGGGTAGCCGCACTTTCGCATCGGGGCGATATCCAACAGGTCATCGCCGACGAACGCCGTCTCGGCGGAGGACACTTTCGCCTTTTCGCAGAACGACTCGAACACCGGCAACTTGTCACCGACGCCCTGGGCAATCAACTGAATATCCAACTCGGCCGCACGCGCCGCGACGGCCGAGGATTGCCTGCCGCTGATAATCGCGACACTACCACCGGCCTGCTGCCATAAACGAATCGCCCCGCCGTCCTGCACGTGGAATTCCTTGATCGCGTTGCCATGCTGGTCGTAGGGGAGGCCGCCGCTGGTCATCACGCCGTCAACATCGAGGATCAGCAGCTTGATAGGACGCAAGTGCACCATTCCGTCGTCGGCGAGACGTCTCTCGTTTCGGCCCCCGAAGATCGCCCGCCGGAATCATCCAGCGATGAGGATTCTAGCCCGATTCCGCCATCCTCACAACCAACCGCGCCCCGGCGAAAAATCACCCTGAGACGGCCGTCAGGGCCTGATACAGGTCGGCCTTCAAATCCTCCACGGACTCAAGACCCACGCTGATGCGGATCACCCACTTGCTCTTGCCGTCCGACGGATCGGTGACCTCCAGCGGGACGGCGAGGCTCTCGTAGCCGCCCCAGCTCACGGCGATGCCGAAATACCGCAGCGCGTCCACCACGGCGAACGCCGCCTCTTTGCCGGGCGTCTTCAGGGCGAAACTGATGAGCCCGCTGTGGCCGCGCATCTGCTTGCGAGCCAGGGCCGCATGCGGGTGCGACTCCAGACCCGAGTAATACACGCGTGCCACACGCATGTCACTCTCCAGCAGCCGGGCGATCGCCGCGGTACTGCGCGAATGCCGCTCCATGCGCACGCCAAGGGTCCGCAATCCTCGCAGCATCAGCCAGCAGGCGAACGGATCGGCCACGCCGCCCAGCAGCTCACCTTCAAGGTTGACGATGGACTTCATGCGATCCGCCGAGCCGACGACGAGCCCGGCGATCACGTCGCTGTGGCCGCTGATGTATTTCGATGCCGAGTGGACCACCAGATCGACGCCCAACGTCAGCGGATTCTGATAGACCGGCGTCGCGTTGGAATTGTCGCAGATCGTGGATATCCCGCGCGACCTGGCATGGGCGCAGATGGCCGCGAGGTCCTGCACCTCGAACAAGATGCTGGACGGAGACTCCAGATAATAAAGCTTGGTATTCGGTCGCGTCGCCGCTTCAAAATCCGACGCTTCCGTCCCGCGCACGTAGGTCGTCTCAATCCCAAAGCGCGGCAGATAGTTCGTCAGTAATCTCCGTGTCGGACCATACGCCGTCCCGACACAGACGACATGATCCCCCGACTTCGCGCACGACAAGATCGCCGCGGAAATCGCCGCCATGCCCGAGCCGAATGCCCGGGCGGCCTCGCCCTTTTCCAGGGCCGCGATCTTCTCCTCCAGCAGCCGCGCCGTCGGGTTTCCGACGCGCGTGTAATCAAACCGCTGCCGGTCTTCGGACCGCGAGTGAAACGATGCGCTGTCGGGGAAAGTGAACGTAGACGATTGGTACAACGGCGGAGCGGCCGCGCCGAGGTTGGTTTCCCGATTCTCCGCATAATGGACGCAGAGTGTTTCGATGCCTGGATGTTGTCCGTCGCCCACGTCTATACTCCTTGCCGCCGTGCGGATAGTGTTACGCGATTGTCAGGACGCATCGTAATATCGCCGGGTGTCCGATTCAAAGGCGTGCCCGCGACCGGGAGAAAGCCGTCGTCTTATGCTCGTGCTGATCGATAACTACGACTCCTTCACCTACAACCTCGTCCAGCGTTTCGGCGAGATCGGCATCGAAGACTCCGCCCTGCGCCACGAAATCCGCGTCTATCGAAATGATCAGGTCACCGTCGAGCGCCTCGCTGAGGACAAGCCCACCCACCTTGTCATCTCACCCGGCCCGTGCACGCCGGCCGAGGGCGGCATCAGCAACGACGCGATCCAGTACTTCTTCAGGAAGATTCCCGTTCTCGGCGTCTGCCTCGGCCACCAGTGCATCGGCCACACCTTCGGCGCTGCCGTCGTTCGCGCAGGGCGAATCATGCACGGCAAGACCAGCCCCATCCACCACGACGGCAGGACCATCTTCGCGGAGATGTCGAACCCATTTACGGCAACGCGATATCACTCGCTGATGGTCGACGTCGCGACGCTGCCGCCCGAGTTTGAAGTGTCCGCCCAAACCGATCAGGGCGAGTGCATGGCACTTCGCCACAAGACTGCGCCGCTCGAGGGCGTGCAGTTCCACCCGGAGAGTTTCCTCACCGACGAAGGCACCAAGCTGCTGGCGAATTTCCTGCGAATGTGACAAGCCAATTGGCGCAAACCGAACGGGTCGGTTCACGGGGAGCAGGACTGCGCGAATCCGTATCGAGACTTATTCTTTCGCCTGATTCAAGACCTTCTCCAGCGAGATGCCGCCGCCGGCGCCTTGCAGCACCGGGTTCAGGTCGTTTCCGGCGGGTAGATTCTTAAGAAGCTCGCGGAGCTGCTCGGCCATTTTCGGATCGATCTGTTCCGGCCGAATCTGACCAGTGGTGTTCAACTCGTGAATCGCGTCGCGCAGCGCGGGAATCTTCGCGATCGGATTCGTCCCATCCGTGACGCTCGCCATCGCTCCCATTCGCGATTCCTGCGCCAGTCTGAGCATCGTCGCACCGACCTGGGCGCGCGGCGAACCCTTTGGGGAGACCTTCTCGTCGATCATCAACCTCGCGAACGGCTGGAGCGACGTCGAGAACCAGCAAAGACACAAAACGATCGCAACACCCTCGGCAAGACCCAGCGTCGCGCCGCTCACTCGATCGACCGCGAGAAGTCCGCCGCGCCGCATGATCACGCGCCGGCGAAAGCTCTTAGTCCCGAAGTGACACACACACCAAAGCACCGCACCGCCGAGGGCAGTCAAGACAAACCCGCCCACGCCGGCAGGGCTGCCCGTGGTTTGGGTGACGAGGTTGGAGGTAAAGGCCTGGATGGACGGGCCGAAGGCCACCATGACAACGGCGAATGCGAGCATCACCAGCTTGCGAAACCCGCCGCGCCAGAGCCCGTGCAGCGTGCAGGCGGTAAGCGCCGCCGCGGCGATCTGGCCCAATAGGAGCCCGCGCTGGAGGCTCATGAACAGCATCGCGCCGCCAAGTCCGATGGTCAGGATGCTAGAATACACCGGGGCGACGGGTGTAAAGGGCGTTTTGGTTGAGGGTCGCGCGGAGCGAATCATCGGGGGGCGAAGTGCGTCGCTGAGCCGTGTTTCCGGGCCCGGGCCGGCCGGCTTCGAGCGAACATTGGCATCAACCGGTGGTTTCATGGTGATCACGACGGTTTACCCCCGAATAAGAAAAGAGCGGCCTAGCCGCACAAAAAGACATACCATCTATCGGTCAGGGTATTCGCCGCCAAAGCCGAATTATTTACGATCGCCGCGCTGCGTCGGATAATAGGTGGTCGCACCTTTCGCCGCTCGACCGTCCGGTAGGCAGGCGACCCGTTTCGGACTTTGAGCCGCCCAGGGAGAATCACGTGACGCCGGTCAATACCACACGCAGGCACGCGACGATCGCCATTGCGGCGGTCTGGGTGCTCGTCTGCGGCGGCCTGGCCTGGGCGACGAAATCGGCGATTCAGCTGGACCGAATCGAAACGCACGATGCGATGCGAAGGGCCGACGACATTCGATTCGAGCGCGCCATGGCTCGCATCGAGACCGAGGTCGCACCAATCGTCTACGCCGAGCGGGCGCGACCCTATTCGCAGTTTCGATCTTTCTACGTCACGACGGGAGCGCGATTCCGAGGCAATCATCACGATGTCAGTCGCGACATCGAAGTTGTCTCGCCGCTCAAGGAGTTCAAAGGACCCGCGTGGCTGCTATTGCACTTTCAGGTGTCGGTCGCCGAGGGTTGGAGCAGTCCTCAGCTCGGCGACGAGGCCGACTACGCAATGCCCGCCGGCTCGATTCTTCCCGCCCACCGTGCCACCGAAGCGACAGCCGAGAACTGGTTCGCGGCATTGAGAGAGCGCTACACGCCCGATTCCCTGGAAAAAGTGTTGATAGAAACGCTGATGAACTCCAGTCGCGCCGGCTATGACAAGCCCGTCAGCGACTTGGACACTTCGGCCGAGGAGCCCTCGACGAGTGAGTCGCAGATCGGAACAAGCGAGACGGCCCGACGCGCCGAGCGACTGATGCAGTTGCAGCTTGAAATCCAGCCGGAGTCGTCCTGCGAGCCGGAGCTTGTTGCCACAGCCAATCTCGAAACCGGCACCGCCAGGGGCAACTCGCGATTGACCGACACCGGGGCCTGCATCCCCGTCCGCACGCCTTTGATGACGCCGGTCTGGCTCGATCTGACGATGGATGGCGCCCCGCAGCTTGCTTTCGTACGAGCCGCGTCTGTCGAAACGGCCGAGCATTGTACTTTGCAGGGTTGTCTCATCGATTGGGAGCAACTCAAGTCCACGCTGGAAAAGCAGATTGAAGACCTCTACCCGGAGGGACGGCTGGTTCCCGTTCGTCATGAGTCCCTGGCCGCAACAGCCAATGAGCGCGGCATGGTTCGGATGCTCAACGCCCGGCTTATTCCCGGCCACCGCACGCCGGTCGTCGCCAGCGGAATTTCCGCAAGCCTGGTGCAGGGCCTCGCCGTTGGATGGGCTGCGACGCTACTGGCCCTCGCGGCAATCACCTATGGTGTCCTGAAATACCTGGCCCTTGCGGAGCGGCGGATGAAATTCGTTGCGGCCGTGACGCACGAGTTGCGCACGCCGCTGACTTCGTTCCAGCTTTACAGCGATTTGCTGAGCGACATGAAAGTGGAAAGCGGGGAGCAACGGCACAAGTACGCCGGACTCTTGAAGGCTGAGTCCCGCCGGCTGTCCCGGCTCGTTGAAAACGTACTCGCCTATTCACGCGTAGGTGACGCCGCCCCCAAGCTGAATCCTCGAGCCACCCGGCCCGAGCAAATGCTTGAGGCGGCTCGAGAGGCGACGGCGGAAACGTGCGCCAAATCCGGCAAACAGCTCATCATCGAAAACCGCTGCGCAAGCGACGCCGTCGTCGACACCGACACCGAATACGTCGGCCAGATTCTCACCAATCTCATCGAGAACGCCTGCAAGTACAGCGGCGGCAACGGCAATGCCCGCATCTGGCTGACCGCTCGACCCGCTCCGGGCGACGGCATCATCCTGGAAGTCGACGACGAGGGACCGGGCGTGTCTCCTAGAGAGCGGCGCGAGGTCTTTGAACCGTTTCGCCGAGGCGGAGGATCGGACGATCGCCGCGCCGGCGGTGTCGGACTGGGGCTGTCGCTTTCGCGCTACTGGGCCGAGTGTCTGGGCGGCGCGCTGATGCTGCGTCGAAGCGAGCGCAACGGCTCACACTTCTCCTGCTTCTCGCTCATGCTGCCCGCGCGAGGGCGCATCGGCGAGAGTCGAACTTGAGTGAATTGCCAAGACGGGTCTTTACGGCCTCACGCATGATCTGCACTTCTCTGCGCATTTCCCGCCGATATGTCGACCCCTGCGCGAACACTCCATATTTCGCGCGCCACGGCCGATAGACTGCTAGGACATTAGCTCACACGAATCGACACTGATCCGAAACACCAGCATGAGTGCAACACCTTCGTATCGCATCGCTCCGCCGCCTCTGCCGCAACCGGCTCAGGCGCCTTCGACGGCCCATGCCGACTGGCCGCGCCTCCTACGGCAGTTCGTCGAATACCTCGTCTCGGAATGCGGCCTGGCGCCGAACACGATCGAAGCCTACCAGCGCGACCTGCGCGAGTTTGTCCACGAACTGGACGCACGGGACATCTGCTCGGTCGCCCGAATAGATACGCTGGTGATTCGCGCGTTTCTCGTTCGATTGTCCGAGCGCAAACTCGCGCTTTCGACCATCGCGCGGCACCTTTGCTCGGTCAAGATGTTCCTGCGGTATCTTTTCATCGTCGGGCTATCCCCGGACGACAAGGGCGCGCTGCTGGAGTCGCCCAAGAAGTGGCGGCGATTGCCCGGCACGCTCGGCAAGCAGCAGGTCGATGCCATGCTCGCAGTGCCGCAGCCGGGAGAACCCTTCTACGCCCGCGATCGCGCCATCCTCGAACTGCTCTATGCAACGGGAATGCGCGTCTCTGAATTGGCCGGTCTCAATGTCAAGGATGTGAATCTAAAGGTCGGCTACGTGCGCTGCCTGGGCAAGGGTAACAAAGAACGGATCGTGCCGATCAACACGCACGCCGTCGATGCGGTCAGTGAATATCTGCGCTCGCTGCGCGGCATCCTCACCGAGGCCGCGCCGCATGTGGACGCTCTCTTCGTGTCGCGCACCGGACGAGCGATGGATCGGACCAATATCTGGAGACTCGTCAGCCGCTACGCAGGGCTCAGCGGCATCACCGAGCCGGTCGGCCCGCATACCCTGCGCCATTGCTTCGCGACGCATCTGCTCGAAGGCGGGGCGGATCTGCGCATCGTGCAGGAGCTGCTCGGCCACGCCGATGTCGCCACCACTCAGGTCTATACCCATGTGGACAGTTCGCGACTGAAGTTCATTCACGAACGCTGCCACCCCCGGCAGTAAACCCCGCGTCATCCTGCATCGACGAGCAGTCGATGCGGCCCCTTCAACTGCTTAGTTTTTTCTGAAGCGCCTCGACCTGCGCTTCGAGTTGCTTGATCTGTTTGGCCAGGTCCGGAAGGCGGGCCATGTACGAAAACGACCGCATCGCATCCTTGATAGGCAC
>CAZCGF010000007.1:0-5786 GCA_964498115.1 uncultured Planctomycetaceae bacterium
GCCCCTGCCGCCTGGTTTCCTGCCGGGCCACCTCCGCGAGGACCAGTTGCTGCAACTGAGTGAGCCCTCGCGTTTCGATGAGCAGTTGAACGAGGTCCTGCCGCTCAATCGGCGAGCCGTTGACCATGGCAATGGGTCGGCTGCTGACAGGCTTGGGAGCGGGCGGCGCACTCTCCGTTTGGCTCGCCGGCGATTCGGCAGTCGCCTTGGTCGGCGGGTCCTGCGCCATCGAGAGTTGATCGCGCACGCTCGGCGCAGGCTGACCCCCGCGCTCGCAACCGTAAGACAGCGCGAGTCCGAGAGAGCTGATCGCGAGCATCCATTTCAAAACAGTCGGTGTCATGTGTTCCTTACGTCCGGCGGGCGCAGCCTTGCGCCGTCATGCCGGGTTGAACGGGTCCCTGTCCTTTCGACTGATGACAATCGCCGTGCCGGGCATTCGCTGCCGAAGCTTCTGCGAAAGAGGCATCAGAACCGGCCGCTCGCTGGCCCAGTGACCCAGTGCAATGGCCGCCGCGCCGCTGCGCGAGTAGGCCAGTGCATCGTGATGGCGAATCTCACCGGTAATAACCACATCGCCCTTGCCGCAGGGGCGACCGGGAATCTCAAACGGCAACGACCCGGCCGAGCCGGCACAGATCAGAGCATGACGCAGTGACTCCGAGGGATTGCCGATGACGACGACATTGGCGGCGCGGCACTTCCTCTTGAGTATCCGGGCAAGCGACCGCAGGGTCACAGGCTTTGCAAAGGCTCCGATCCTGCCCTGCCCGACGCACGGATTCGGCGGAGTCTCGAGCGGATAAAGATCAAACGCAGGCTCATCGTAGGGGTGCACCTTTCGCAGGGCGGCGACGACATGCGACAGCTTCTCCGCAGGCAGCACCACTTCCAGACGAATCTCGTCGATGGTCACAAGCCGCCCCTTCTTGCCCTCGGTCGGCTTCGTGGACTCCGTGCCAAAAAACGTACCGCGACCGCTGAGCCGGTAGCTGCACTTCTGATAGTCTCCGATGACGCCCGCGCCGGCGAAAAAAAGCCCCTCGGCGACGCGGTCGACATGCCGCTCAGGAACAAACGTCACCAGTTTGAACTGTCGCGCGGGCAATTGCGCAGACTCAAAGGGCCGCACATCGCGCAGATAGCAGAGCGACGCCAAGGTCTCATTCGTCCCGCCGGGGGCGCAGTCCAGCGCCGTGTGCGGTGAATAGACAGCAATGCGATGGGACAGCGCCTCCGCCGCAAGACCGGGAGCCGTGCGACGATCGAGGAGCATCCTCGCGCTCGGCTTGAAGATCACCGGATGATACGCAACCACGACGTCGAACCTGCCGGCAATCGCCTCATCGAGTACGCCCGGCGTCAGGTCGATTGTGAGCAGCACTTTGCGCGCCGGCCAGTTCGGACTGCCGACCAGCAGACCGACGTTGTCCCAGTCGGCGGCGGCCCAGGTCGGGGCGATCGTCTCCATCGCCGCCGAAAGCGCGGCGACGCTCGCTTTGTTTCGAGGCGATGGTTCTGACTTTGCCGATCGCTGCTTCATGCGTGTCTTGGAACTCTTCATCAGATCAGGTCGCACTCGCGGGCCACAAGTTCGCGATACAGGCCGCCGATTCTCTTGGACATCTCCCCCACCGCCCCGTCGCCGACCATGTGCTTCTCAATCGACGTCACCGGCATGACTTCCAGCACCGTCCCCGTCAGGAAGACCTCCTGGGCCTCCATGAGCATGTTGATATCGATGGGGGCTTCCTCGATTTTAATGTCATTGGCATGGCACACTTCGATGATCGACGCCCGAACAACGCCCGGCAGAACCGGCGTATCGACCGGCGGTGTTAGCACCTTGTCGCCCATGACGACGAAGACATTGCAGATCGATCCTTCGGCCAGCCGGTTCTCCGCCGTAAACCACAGCGCTTCCTGGCACTGCCGATCGGCGGCGTCCTTCATCGCCAATAGCCGCGGCAGGTAGGCCAGCGTCTTGTGACCGGCGAGCGGATCGTGGCGGTTCTGCTTGTAGGGGCTGATGCACACGCGCATCCCGCGCGAATAAAGCTGTTCCGGATAGGGTTGCACAGGCGACGCCGTGACCAGCACGGTGGGCGGCGCGCGATGCTCGGGGTCCTGCCCCGGTCGCGGAATGTCGCCCGGCGTCATGACCAGCCTCAACCGTGCGTTCGTGAGTTCGTTCGCAGACAGCACATCCGCAATACCCCGCCGCAGATCGTCGGTCGCCGAAGGCACGGCGGCCTCCATCGCAGCAGGCATTTGAATCTCCAGCGTGGAGGCGGAGTGCATGAGCCGCAGCAGATGGGCGTCGAGGCGCATCACCTTGCCGCCGTAGGCGCGCATGGTCTCAAAAAGACCGGCCGCATGAGTGAAGCCGGCGTCGAAGACCGACACACGAGCCTCGGAGGCCGGCACGATTTTACCATTGAGAAAAACGAAATCAGGCATTGTGTTCCCGTGCGGTATTGAAGAGCAGAAGGAGGGAAAAATCAAAAAACGCTCGCGGGCTCGCCGCCCTGCGATGGATGTGCAGTCGCCTTACACACGAACGACCGTGCTGGGTTCATCATCGACCGCCGGCTCCGAGTCGGCGCCCAGTGCCTTGAGCATCCCCGCGGCCTTCGCGGCCAGCTCGCGAAACTCGTCTTCCGGATCAGAGTCGGAAACGATGCCGCTGCCGACGTGAAACCGGGCGCGCCCGCCGGCGACCGTCATCGTGCGAATCGCCAGATTGAGCTGCATATTGCCGTCCAGACCGATGTAGCCGATCGCCCCGCAATAGGCCCCGCGAGGATGTGGCTCCATCTCGCTGATGATCTGCATCGCCCGGACCTTCGGCGCGCCGGTCACCGAGCCGCCGGGAAACGCCGCCCGAAGAAGATCGATCGCGTCCATATCGGCGCGGAGCATGCCGGTGATGCTCGCCGTGCGATGGAAGACGGTGGGGTGCACTTCAATGCAACCCTCCTCCAGGACACGCACGCTCCCGTAGTCGCAAACACGCCCGAGATCATTCCTCTCCAGATCGATGATCATGTTGAGCTCGGCGCGATCCTTCTGGCTCACGGCCAGTTCAGCCGCCGCCGCATCGTCTTCGGCTTCCGTCCGGCCGCGCGGGCGTGTCCCCTTGATCGGCCGCGTCGTGACACGCCGGCCGAGCAGACTGAGAAACAACTCCGGCGAAGATGAAATCACCGCCGATGGGTACGCACCATTGGGCGTCTCAGGAACCTGAATGTATGCGGCATAGATCGCCGGATTCACGTCGCAGAGACTCTGGTAAACGTCGATGGGATCAGCGGAGATCTGAGCTTCAAACATGCGCGCGAGATTGACCTGAAAAACATCTCCATCGCGGATGTAGTCCAGGGCCCTTTGCACCTTGCCAAGATAGCTTTCCCGCGAATAGGCCCACGACCCGCCGGACCGCACAGTCATGGGAACGGACGAAGACTCCGAGTTCGCCGATGCCGCAACGCCCAACAGCTCCTGAATGCGTGCTTCCGCGCTCGGGCGCTTCTCGACGGACAACTCCGGCGGAAGCTCGACCGCCGCCGCAAACCACTGATCGCGAAGTCGATCGTGAATGAGCGCGGCATCAAACAAGCACCACTTCCACTCCGGTAGCGGACCGGTCTCGCCGCTTGCTCGCGCCGCCGTCGGCTCGGCATAACGACCCGCCTCGTATGCGAGATATCCGATCCACCCACCGATAAACGGCAGCTCCGAACCGGACTCCAATTTCGCCCACGGACCGGAGACGGTCCGCAATTGATCGAACGGGTCACTTTGCCCACCCGGCTGCCCGACCATCACACGAGCGGGAGACCATGCGTAGATCGAGTACCGGCCGAAGGTCTTGCTGTGTGCGACCGACTCGAGCATCACCGCGTGCGGCAAACGACCCACAACACGGCGCAGCGCCGCCAGGTTACCGGGCTGCGGGATGGGCTGAATCAACGATTGGATGGCGGCGTCGCGGCGGCCGTTAGGCATAAGCCGAGTAGTATAGCGGGATTATCGGCGGATCAGCCACGACCTATCCGATATATGCGCACGTGCCGATTCGGACTCGGTCGGTACCACGGACGATGCCCGGTTTCGCCTTGAGGGAGCCGGTTCTGGTTGTATAATCTGATGAAGGGTGCAATCCGGGGGAGACAAGTACGAAGGTACGACCCATGAAGGCCATGCCACGCGAGGACAGTGCAGTTGCGGTGTCGCGCCAGTCGCCACAGACAGCGCTTTGGATCATCGCCATCCTGCTTTCGATCATTGCCACCGCGCTGATCGTCCGCAGCCCCGGACCGTTCGCGGTCCAGCCGGCATTCGGCGACGCCCCGATGGTCGGCGCCCGCGGCATCTTCGCCTTCACCGGTCAACTGGATAAGAACAGCTACGGCCTGTTCATGATGGACGTCGATGCCCGAACGGTCTGGTGCTACCAGTACCTGCCCGCCACGCGAAAGCTCAAACTCGTGGCCGCCAGAAACTTTGACTATGACCGCTACTTGAAGGACTACAACAACGACGTCCCGACCTACCAGGAAGTCATCGGCCTCGTTAATGACGAGCGCCGCATTGCAGAGCGCAACGAACGTGGGGGAACCGCCGAATCTGAAGACGCCCTGAGCATCAGCGTGCCGGGCATGCCGTCGTCGGGTGGAGCGGCAAGCGGAAAGAAGGACTCGAAATAGGGATCGGAGCATTCCGCCCGCCGAATGGACGGCTCGGCTCGTTGGCCCCACACGGCCCACGACTGAGATCGGGCATTTGACTGAATCGCGCCGAACGGCGTGACAGGTCGATTTCGACGGGTTGTAACGGGTGGGTTATCCAAGCCGGCGCCAAGCCTGGGAATTAAACATCATGGCCAACGAATTCTACACATTCGAGGAAGCCTGCAAACATCTGGATAAGACCGAGGCCGAAGTTCGGTCCCTCGTCGCCGAAGGTCGCCTGCACGAGCTGCGCGACGGCGGCAAGGTCTTCTTCCGTCAGGACGAAGTCAATCAGATCAACGCCAAGGAAGGCAGCAGCATCGTCGATCTCGATGCCGCCGAAGCCATGGACGCCGGCGGCGAAGACGTCGCGTCTTTCGCCGACGCCCTCTCCAGCCTGAAGGATGAGTCCTCCAGCATGGGCATTCTCGACCAAAGCCCGCAGCCGGCGCCGGAAGAATTGGCGCTGGACGACGCGGAACCCGCTGCCGAGGAGGCCGGGTCCGATTCGTCAGTCGGTTCGTCGAACTTTCGACTCGTGGATGACGACGCCGATGCTTCGCCCGTCGTCGAACTGACCGCCGACAGTTTTCCGGAGCATCTCCCCGCCGCGGAAAAGGCGGAGGCTGACGAACTCACCAGCGAAATCGATCTTTTCCCGTCCGGCGAAGATTCCTCCGCGGGCATGTCCCCGCTCGGCGGCATCTCACCTGACATTGAGCTCTCACCTTCCATGGAAGGAGAGGCAGTGGACATCGAAGTGCCTGATCTGGGTCTCTCCGGATCGAGCATCATCAGTCTCGAACCGACCGCCGAGGAGGAAGCAGCCCCCGTCAAGAAGAAGCCGCCCGCCGCGCCGGCCGGAACCGGCAAGACCGGAATCAGCGTCTTCGATGATGACGAACTCCAGATCGACGCCGACCCCATGGGTGAGACGCGAATCTCCGGCGGCATCGACGAACTGGAAACCGTCGGCAGCGGAAGCGGCCTGCTCGACATCACTCAGGAAAGCGACGACACCAGCCTGGGCGCCGCGCTCCTCGACGTCATCAG
>CAZCGF010000007.1:5886-30887 GCA_964498115.1 uncultured Planctomycetaceae bacterium
GGTGTGTGGCCGTCGTTCCTCAATCCGATCGCCAGTGACGTCATTCACTACAGCGTCTTCGGCGGGCTCGGGGCAGCCGTCCTCGGTGTCGGCATCTGGGGAATTCTCGCCGGACGCAAGTAAGCACTCAATTGATCTTTATCGTGGACGGCATCACGGGCGATGCCACTCGCTGCATGCGCCGCACAGCGGCAGCCCTTCAATCTTCTGCGCACGTACGCATTCGATCTTCGTCGATCGCCACGCATCCGACAGGTTCATCTCCGGCAGTCTCCCCGTAATCTGCAACCCGCGGTAATCCTGATCGCACGTCGTCACGCTTCCATCAGCGAGGATCATCATTCGGCTCAAAGTCTGTCGGCAGATGCCGCGCGCCGGCGGAGTCGTCCGCGTCACCGCCCTCGCCGGCCGCTGACCGGCGTAGTCGCTGTGACCGGTGATAAGCGACATGCCCAGCCGCCGCTGCCACTTGTCGAAGAACTCCTCCATCTCGTGCACATTTGCATCGCACTTGCTAAACGACGGCACCACCAGCGGCCGCGCCTTGTTCGCGCGGATGCGCCGCTCCAGCCATTGTTCCAGTCGGGCCATGACATCGGCAAACTTGTCCACGCCATGCATGACCTGATACGTCTGCTGCGTGGTCGCGTCGAGCGGCAGCTCGATCACATCGACCGGCGTCTCGAAGAGCGCGTCTTCCGCATCGGTGCTCTCAACGCGCGCGAAGGTTCTCACCGCCAGCGCCGCCGCCCTCGGCCGCAACATCCGGCACACCTCCGAAAAGCTCGGATGCATCAGCGGATCGCCGAATCCCCCCAGCACCACCCGAACATCATCGCGGTCGCCGATCGCATCGACGATCGACCGGATGACCTCGAGCTTTATGGGGCCGCGCCGGCCGACCGCATCGCCGCTCGGTCGCGCAATCGAATCGCCCGATGACGACGCATCGGTTGTCAGCTCAATTTCAATCTCCGCGGGAAACGGCAACACCTCGGAAGCCGCCTGTTCGCAGAGGTACCTGCCGATGCGCTCGGCGTTCCACTCATCCGCGCCGGCGGCGATGAGCGCACCGACACGCTCCACCCCCCGCGACGTGTCGCACAGGAGCCTCCCGCCTGCCTCGATCACCGCGGCCGGCGCGCGATAGCACGCGTCCTTGCCCGTCAAATCGGCGACCGGTCGATCGGGATTGTACGCCAGCAGCAATCCGACCGGCTCATTCGCCGGCGCAATCTCTGCAATCAGACTGCGTCCGAGGATGATCGGCGCGAGGCCCGGCGGCGCCTGCGCAAACGTCAGATTCATCTCGTGCCCAAGTTTCTCGTAGTGCTCGACCATCGCGTCGATCAACCGACCATCCACCAGCGCCGCCGCACCGGGAACACACACCACCGCATCGGCCTCATGTTTCTGCGCCAGCGCCGCCAGCACGGGCAGGTTCATGTCCTCATCAAAAACCGAGAGCGAGCCGACTCCGCCTCGCCACCCATCGAGGCCCCACCATCGCCCCGCACGCACCAATTCCTGAAACGGGCCCGCCTGCAACTGAGCCGTCTCAAGCTGAACACCCAATCCTTCAACAAGCGCCTGAACGCCCTGCGCATCCTCCGGCGATGCCACGACGTACACCTCATCAATTCGCCGGGCCGCCTTCACCCGCGACAGGCACCGCCGAAGCACCGGTACGCCCGCGATCGGCTCGGCGAGTCGGCTTCGCGTGCCCAATGGCGACTGACGAAGATCAGCGATCACCGCCGCGATGAACTTCATGCCGCCCCTCCGATCGCCTCGTCAAACCTCACGACGGACTCCCGAAGAATCTGCTCAAGAAGAACGCAGCCGGTTATCAGGTTGTCCATGAACTGCATATCGCGCGACAACTGCCGCTCGCCCCGGTCGCGCGTCGCCTGCGTGAGCGCCGCCAGCTTGTGATCCGCGGCGATCTTCTGCAACTCGCCGAGCTGTGAAACCTCCCGGACCATCTGAAAGATCAGCTCGTGCCGCTGAACCAGCGTCCGCAGCTCGTCCACGCGCACCAGCCGCGCATTGAAGGCCGCCGGATCACCCAGTAAGCCCTTCATCTCCAGCAGCAACCCGCGCGTCTCCTCGCAAAGCTCCTTAAACCTCGCCAACTCATCCAGCCGCTTCCGCAGCGCCTCCCGCGCCGGCCCCGACTGACCCGCGTCGCGCCAGCGGCCCGCCGCCGCGGCAAATCGACCCGGGTCGATCGCATCGCGACAAAACTGCTCAGCGGCCTCCCGCAGCGTCATGACCGCCGCGCCGCGCTTCTGCGCCCCGCCCTCCGTGGCGTCAATGATTCTGGCATTTGATTTCGCGAAGTCGCGCTCGAACTGCTCCAGATACGTGAACATCTGCTCGTCGGTGTAAATCTCGCGCCCCTCAATGTCCTTCACCCGCCGCAGGATGGACCGCTGCCGCGCGATCCGTTCCCACTCCTTCATCTCCAGCGAGCCGAAGCGACCCAATTCCGGCGTCCACGACCGATGCATCGTGACGCCCGGCGCATAATAGACGTGCCCGGTAAAGCCGAGGTCCTGCCCGATGAAGATGATCGGATCGCATCCCAGCCACTGCGCGAGGTAATACGCAAGGTGCATGACCGTGGAGCCCGGCTCCATCGGCGTTCGCCGCGCGATGTCCGTGCCGATGCATCGATGGGCAAAATGGTTCTGCAGCAGGATCACCTTCCCCTGTGGACGGCCCTCGCCCTGGCTCGCAAATGCGTCAATCGCCTGCCACGCCGCCTTCGGCTCGGCCACTAATACGACGTCCTCGGGAATCTCAAGATTCTGGAAGAACTGCTTGGACATCTCATTGAAGTCCAGCGAGGTCACGAAGTGCGGCTTGATGCCCCGCTCGAGCAGCGGCCGAAGCGTCGTCTGCGCCGCGATGATGACCGCCTTGTCGCGCAGGCCCGCGAGCTGATCGATGTTCCGGGCAAGCGATGGGCCCGCCGCAACCAGGATCGCCGGACATCCCGCGAATCGGTTGCGCAGCACGTCCGGCGGCGGCGTGGAAACATAGGTCGGCAGATTGTTGGCGATGTTTCGACACGTAATCTCGGCGTTGCGCACGAGCGTCACGAGCGACATCTTGGCGAATGCCGCAAAGTCGAGAATCGCCTGTCGGGCAGCCGCGTGAAAATCGGAATGGTGATCGCGCGAAGCCGGCGGAACCGCGAAGAGCGTACCGAGCATGAGCAGCACGGAGTATTGCGTCAGCCGATCGTGAAGCGTCGATTTAGCGAGAGTCGTCAGAAAGATGACGCGCCCCGACGAAATAGCAGACGAAAGATCAGTGAACTCCAGCGCCGTCTTAAGCGTGACGAGGTCCGGCTCGCTGACCACGATGAGCGCCTCATCGCCGAACGTCGCCCGTAAGGCGAGCACGTGATACCCCAGCCCCAGCCCGCAAAGTAGCAGACACGCGGCCTCCGTCTTCTCCAGATTGCCGCAGAAGTCGGCGGCCTCTTTGACGGGGTCGTAACGGCTGTGAAGGAAAATCGTCCGGCCGTCCTGCGTCGTCACGCTGGCCGTCAGTGCGCCGGATCGAGACGCCGTAACCGCAAGTCTTGCATCGGGATCGATGTCGTCGATCTGCTGCGCCAGTCGCGGATCGTGGCGCCACAGCGCCGCCATGTTGGCGAGAAATGTGCGATTGATGTCCATATCAGTCGTCACCCGCGGGATTGTACTCGGAATCCCGGCCGGCAGTTGTATGCCGACGCCGGCCCGACTTCGAGCGACGCCGGTACCCCGGATTCGGCAGGTCGCGGACTCGGCGCGCTCCGGCGCATCGCGGCTCAGCCGCACGCAAAGAAAACTTTGCCCGGCGAAGACTGCCTTTTGCTACCCGGACGTCCACTGCTCCATGACCTCGCGCAACACATGCCGAATCGTCATCCTCAACCCTGAAATCGGCCCCGGTACTTCCGGCAAAAAGACGGCCTCCGGCAATCCTCGCGCGGGCATGAAACAGGCCTTAAATGCGTGCGGTAAATGCTTAAAACAAGACCTCTTGAGTCTTAACTTTCGACCTCCTGGGGCCGATATCGCAACAGTATCGGTAAGGGTAAATGCCCACGATAGGCGGGGTCACAGCAGTGAAGACGGGGCTTTCTCATTTTGTTTCTCTTGCGAAAGGCCCGCGCCCATGGCGGAGTGAGAAGCAGTTAGGACTGAGCATCACGCACCATTCGTCAAGCAATATACTTGGCGCAAAAAAAGTGGAACGAAATGCTCGGGGGCCGTCGCTCATTCGTATCCATTGGGGCAGTTCCCTTTTCGTGATGGCACTCGTCACGTCCGTCGCCCAGGCCGTACCGGGCGTCAGCATCACCCAGACCGGCGGCACGACATCCGTCAGTGAGACAGGACCGACCTCCGACACTTACACGATTGTCCTGGATGAACTTCCTACGGCTGATGTGGAAATCGTCGTCGATCCGGATACGCAGACAAACGTCGGCGCCGGCATCGGTTCGCCAATCTTGTTGACCTTTACAACCGGGAATTGGAACGTCCCACAGACTGTGACGGTCACTGCGGTCGATGACGCCGTCGTTGAAGGCGCACACACGTCCACAATTGTGCATACCGCGTCCAGTCCCGACGGAAACTACAACGGGATCTCCATCCCCAGCGTCGTCGCCAATGTGGCCGACAACGACACCGCCGGCGTGGTAATCACCCAGACCGGCATGACGACCGACGTCAACGAAAATGGCCCCACCTCGGACAGCTATGACATCACCCTGTCCTCACGCCCGTCGTCAAACGTCACCATTACCGTGACCGCGGACAGCCAGGTCGACCTGGGATTCGGGCCCGGTGTCAACCAGGTCATTGTCATCAGTCCCGGCACGTGGAATTTCGCCCGCCAGGTGATCGTGACGGCCGTGGATGACGCCGCCGCCGAGGGGCCGCACACATCCATTCTCATGCATAGTGCGTCCAGCTCCGACACCAACTACAACGGCATCGCGATCGCCAGCGTCACCGTCAACATCACCGACAACGACGCTGCCGGTGTCAGCATCTCGCAATCCGGCGGGTCCACGGACGTAAGCGAACAGGGCGCCACGTCCGACACCTATACGATAGTTCTCGACAAGCAGCCCACGGCCTCGGTCACCATCACCGTCGATCCGGACAACGATACAGACATCGGCGCCGGAGCTGGAACGCCGATGGACCTTGTCTTTACCACACTCAACTGGAACGTCTCGCGGCAGGTCACCGTCACCGCGGTCGACGACATGGTCTCAGAAGGCCCGCATATCTCCACCATCACCCACACGGCGGTCAGCGCCGACACCACCTACAACGGCATCGCGATTGCCAGCGTCCTGGCCAACGTGACCGACAACGATGCCGTCGGCGTAACCATCACCCAGAGCGGCGGGACCACGGCCGTCAGCGAACTCGGCGCAACCTCCGACACCTACACCATCGTCCTGGCCGCCCAACCCTCCGCCGACGTCGACATCACGGTGGACCCGGACGTACAAACAAACCTCGGCGCCGGCGCGGGAACCGCAATCGTCATCACCTTTACCAGCATCACCTGGAGTACGCCGCAGACTATTACCGTCACCGCCGTCGACGACGCCATCGCGGAGGGGCCGCACTCTTCGACGATTACGCACACGGCGTCCAGCGCCGACAGCAACTACAACGGCGTTGCCATCTCCAATGTCGTCGCCAGCGTCACGGATAACGACACCGCCGGCGTGAGCATCACCCAGAGCGGCGGTTCCACAAATATCAATGAAACCGGGCCGACGTCCGACTCTTACACGGTCGAACTCAACTCCATGCCGGTCGCGAATGTGACCGTCACTGTCGATCCCGACGCCCAGACCGATCTCGGATCGGGCCCCGGCGTGGCCGTCATGTTGACGTTTACGAACATGACCTGGAACTCACCCCAGACCATCACCGTGACCGCCGTCGACGACGCCATCGCAGAGGGGGCGCATACCTCGACGATCACCCACACCGCGGCGAGCGCCGACTCGAATTACAACGGAATCTCCATCGTCAACGTCGTCGCCAACATCACCGACAACGACACGGCAGGCGTCGTCATCACCCAATCCGGTGGCTCGACCGACGTCAGCGAGACCGGGCCCACGTCGGACACCTACACCATCGTGCTCAATTCTGAGCCGACGGCGAACGTCACCATCACCATAGACCCCGACACGCAGACCGACCTGGGAAGCGGCGCCGGCACCGCCGTCAACCGAACGTTTACGAACATGAACTGGAACACGCCCCAGACCATCACCGTCACGGCCGTTGACGACGCCATCGCCGAAGATGCCCACACCTCAACCATCACCCACACAGCATCAAGCGGGGATACGGTTTACAACGGCATCTCCATCTCAAACGTCGTCGCCAATGTCACCGACAACGACACTGCCGGGGTAAACATCGTTCAGAGCGGCGGCACGACCGACGTCAACGAGACCGGGCCCACCTCCGACACTTATACCATCGCGCTCAATTCCCAGCCGACAGCGAGCGTCACGATCACCATTACTCCGGATAACCAGACAACCGTCGGTTCCGGCGCAGGCGTCGCCGTCACTCGCACCTTTACGACGGCCAACTGGAATACGGCGCAGACCATTACCGTTGCGGCCATCAACGACTCCGTAGCCGAAGGCCCGCATATCTCCACGATCACCCACGTCGCCGCCAGCAGCGACACGAGATACAACGCCATCGCCATCGGAAACGTTGTCGCCAGCGTGACGGACAACGACACCGCGAGCGTCACGATCGTGCAAAGCGGCGGATCAACAAACGTCAGTGAAACGGGGCCTACGTCAGACACCTATACGATTAGGTTGAATTCACAGCCGACTGCGAGCGTAACGATCACCATCGATCCCGACCCTCAGACGACCGTGGGCGCCGGCGCCGGCGTGGCCATCACTCGAACCTTTACGACGGCCAATTGGAATACGACGCAGACCATCACCGTGACCGCCGTCAACGATCTGGTGGCGGAAGGCCCGCACACATCGACCATCGTGCATACCGCGGCAAGCAGCGACACCATGTACAACGGCATCGCCATCGGCAGTGTCGTGGCCAACGTCACCGACAATGACACCGCAGGTGTCACCGTCACACAGTCCGGCGGCTCAACAAACGTCAACGAAATGGGTCCGACCTCGGACACTTACACGATTGTCCTGACCTCGCAGCCGACCGCGACCGTCACCATCACCGTCGATCCTGACGTTCAAACGAATATCGGCGCAGGCGCAGGCGTTCCCGTCGATCTCACGTTCACGACCGGCAACTGGAGCTCGGCGCAAACCGTCACGGTGACCGCCGTGGACGATCTGGCCCAGGAAGGGCCTCACACCTCCACCATCACCCATACCGCCGCCAGCGCAGACTCCTTCTACAACGCAATCGCCATCGCAAGCGTCACTGCCAACGTCACCGACAATGACGTGCCGGGCGTCACCGTTACTCAGTCAGGCGGTTCCACAGCGGTCAGCGAGACCGGCCCGACCTCGGACACCTACACCATCAATCTCGAATCACTACCGACGGCCAATGTCACCATCACCGTCACGCCGAACGCACAACTGAGTGTCGGAGCCGGCGCCGGCGTGGCCATCAATCTCGTATTCACCACGGGCAACTGGGCGACGCCCCAGACCGTGACCGTCACCGCGGTCGACGACGCCGTCGCCGAGGGTGCCCACACCGGCACAATCACCCACACCGCGGCCAGCAGCGACACCGACTACAACGGTTTCGCGATCGCGAATGTCGTCGCCAACATCACGGACAACGACACCGCCAACATCATTGTCACGCAGAGCGGGGGCAGCACCAGCGTCAACGAATTCGGCCCCACGTCGGACACCTACACCATCGTCCTTCAGTCTCAGCCCACCGCCGATGTCACCATCACCGTAGACCCCGACACTCAGACCGACATCGGTGCCGGCGCCGGTACGCCCATCAATCTCGTCTTTACCTCGGGAAACTGGAACTCGGCCAGAACCGTCACCGTGACCGCGGTCGATGACGGCGTCCAGGAAGGGCCTCATACTTCCACAATCACCCACACCGCCGCAAGCTCGGACACCACCTACAACGGCTTCGTCATTTCCAACATTGTCGTCAACGTGACGGATGACGACCTCCCAGGCGTCGCCATCAGTCAAAGCGGCGGCACGACCAACATCGCCGAGGCCGGTCCCACATCGGACACCTACACCCTGACACTCGATTCTCAGCCCTCTTCAGATGTGGTCATCACAGTGCAACCCGATGCACAAAGCAACCTGGGCAGCGGCGCGGGCGTTGCCATCATGCTGACGTTCACCGCCGGAAACTGGAATATGCCCCAAACAGTCACGGTCACGGCCGTCGATGACGCAGTCGCCGAGGGCGCCCACACCTCAACGATCACCCATACTGCGGCCAGCGCCGACGGAAGCTACGACGGAATCAGTATCTCAAACGTGGTGGCCAACATCACCGACAACGACGCCGTCGGCGCGACCGTCGTCCAGAGCGGCGGCTCGACCGCCATCAGCGAAACCGGACCGACCTCGGATACCTATACGATTGTCCTGAACTCACAGCCGACCGCCGTCGTCAACGTCACGGTCACGCCTAACAGTCAATCGAACCTCGGCGCCGGCGCCGGAACCGCCGTGGTTCTCATGTTTGATACTTCCAACTGGAATACGCCCCAGACGGTCACCGTCACAGCCGTGGACGATTTCGTCGCCGAAGGGCCGCACACGTCGACCATCTCGCACACCTTCGCCAGCAGCGACACAGGCTACAACGGCCTCAGCATCGCCAATGTCGTTGCCAACATCACCGACAACGACACCGTAGGCATCGTCATCACCCAGAGCGGCGGCTCAACGGCCGTCAGCGAGACCGGCCCCACCTCGGACTCCTACACCGTCGTCCTCAATTCGCAACCGACTGCCAACGTATCGGTGACGGTCGATCCCGACGCACAATCCAACGTCGGCGCCGGTTCGGGTGCACCGGTTGCCCTTTCGTTCACAACCGCAAACTGGAGCACGCCCCAGACCGTGATCGTCACCGCCGTCGATGATGCCGTGGCCGAGGGAGCCCACAACTCGACCATCACCCACATCGCCGCCAGTGCCGACAGCGGCTACAACGGCCTGACCGGCGCAAAT
The DNA here is from genome assembly GCA_964498115.1 of uncultured Planctomycetaceae bacterium. Taxonomy (GTDB): domain Bacteria; phylum Planctomycetota; class Phycisphaerae; order UBA1845; family UTPLA1; genus UTPLA1. The sequence goes on from CAZCGF010000007.1 coordinate 15,116, forward strand.
GTCATTGCCTCGATCACCGACAACGATGCGGCGGGCGTGAATGTCCAGATCTCCGGCGGCACCACCGTCATCAGCGAAACCGGTCCGACCTCCGACACCTACACCCTGGTCCTCAACTCGCAGCCCACCGCCGATGTGACCATCACCGTCACGCCCGACAGTCAGTCCAGCGTCGGCGCAGGCGCCGGAGTCGCAGTCAATCGGGTCTTCAACGCCGGAAACTGGAGCGTGGCACAGTCCGTGGTCATCACCGCGATCGACGACGCCGCGCCCGAAGGCCCCCACACGTCCGTGATCACCCATACGGCGGCCAGCGCCGACGGCAATTACAACGGAATTGCCATTTCAAATGTCACCGCCGATGTGCAGGACAACGATCTGGACGGCGTCACGATCGACCAGACATCCGGCTCGACCGCCGTCAGTGAAACCGGACCGACCTCAGACTCCTACACGATCGTCCTCGACTCAGGCCCCACGGCCAACGTCACCATCACAATCGATACCGACACCCAACTGGACCTCGGCGCCGGACCAGGCGTGCCGATTAACATCACATTCACAACGATGAACTGGAGCGCCCCGCGCACGGTCGTCGTGACCGCGGTCGATGATGCGCTTCAGGAAGGACCTCACACGTCCAACATCACCCATACCGCCGCCAGCGGCGATCCCGACTACAACGGAACCTCAATCCCCGACATCGTCGTGAGCATCACGGACAATGACATTCCCGGCGTGACGATCGTCCAGACCGGCGGCGGCACGGCCGTCAGCGAAGCCGGCCCAAGCTCCGATACATACACACTCGTCCTCGACTCGCAACCGACGGCCACCGTCAACGTAACCATCACCCCCGACAACCAGAGCACCGTGGGCGCGGGGCCCGGCACCGCGATCATGCTCGTGTTCTCAACTGCAAATTGGAGTACGCCGCAAACCGTCACCGTTACGGCCGTCGACGATGCTCTTGCAGAAGGATCGCACTCTTCAACCATCGCCCACACAGTCGCCAGCGCAGACATGAACTACAACGGCATGACCGTATCGAATGTCGTCGCCATTGTCACCGACAACGACACGGCCGGTCTCTCCATCACACAGAGCGGCGGAACCACCGAGGTCCAGGAACTGGGAGCGACCTCCGATTCATACACGATTTCGCTCACCTCAGAGCCCACGGCCGACGTGACCGTGACCATCACGCCGGATCAGCAGACCAGCGTCGGCGGAGGCGCAGGAGCTGCGCAATCGATCACCTTCAATACATCTAACTGGAACGTCCCTCAGGCAGTGACTGTCACCGCAATCGACGACAATCTCGCGGAGGGATCGCACTTATCAATCATCGCCCACACAGTCACTAGCGCAGACATGAACTACAACGGCATGACCGTCTCAAATGTCCTCGCCATCGTCACGGATAACGACACGGTCGGACTCTCCATCACACAAACCGGCGGCTCAACCGATGTCCAGGAAGTAGGGGCGACGTCGGATTCATACACCATCGCACTCACCTCACAGCCCACGGCCGATGTAACGGTGACAATCACCCCGGACCTGCAAACCAGCGTCGGATCGGGCGCAGGAGTTGCGCGGGGAATCACCTTTAATGCATCCAATTGGAGTGTTCCGCAGGAAGTGACTGTCACCGCAATCAACGACACCGTCGCAGAAGGGCCGCACGTCTCAATTATCGGTCATACCGTCGCCAGCATGGATTCAGCCTACAACTCCCTGCAGGTCCAATATCTCCTCGTGCACATCGTCGATGACGATATACATGATGAGAAAGCAGGTGGCGGCGGCGAAGGCGAGGACAATGTCTACACCGAAGTCACGACAGTAACTCTCCGGCGCGTCACGCCATGCGGAGTCCTGAGTACAGCGCCGACGCTCTTCGGTTTCATGTCGCTCTGCTTCCTGCGATCCGCTTCCGCTCGACGTCGAAGACGTGCGCCGGTCGCGAATCATCAAGTCGGCTCCTGACCGTCGCCCAGTGCGGCGCAGTGATGTCCGCACTGATCAACGGTGGCGAATCGATCACGGAGTGACCCCATGCGTAAGCCTTCCAATAAATGGATCCAAATCGTCTGCGTCGTAGCCCTCCTCTCGCCCACCGCTGGATGTGAAATGATCACTTCGGTCTTAGGCTCAATAGCGCCGCCCCCCATCGTCGGTGTCTCACTCGGCGTCGGTTCGCTGATCGGCTTCCTCATCGCCGACAACGCCCCCATCGAAGCCAACGTACAGAAAACCTGCTACCTCAACGGAGAGACGATCGACTGCTCCGAAGTGCCAAAGTAACGCCGCCAAACCGCGCCGGCGACGTCTGCGAAACGGTGCAATTCGGCCATCACCCAGCCCCCAGGCATCGATTCCGATTTCTCCCGCTCAGATCTTCTTCAAGCGCCAACTCTCGCGCACAAACCTCATTCCCATGCTCACCAGACCGTAAACCGGCCCCGAATCGCCCGAGAATCGGCGAAGCCCGGCCGCGCCGTGCCCCCCCAAAAACAGAAGACAATCGAAGCCGCCCTCCCTGACACCGTGCTTTTCACGCCGCTTTGCATGCCGAAAGAGGGTCGCGCCACTTGATAGGGCCTGTCCGTCGTCGTTAAGATATTCCTACAGACGACAATGTCCGCAAGGAGGAGCGGTCAAGCCCATTATTTCCATCAACCATTGGGGTGCATTCTCGGCGCTGAGGCAACCTGCGCGTAGGCATGCAAGATGAGCTCCCCCGCAAGGCGCAGGGATACCTGCAGTACGGCAGAAGGATGCGATGGGTTGCAATTCACCATCGACAAGGAGGCTCCAGAAATGTCGGTCAACAAGTCTGAGTTCGTACGCGCCTGTACCCTGATCACCCTGGCGATTTGCACCATCGCGGCGCCGGTTCGCAGCCAGGACTGCAACTCAAACGGCATTCCCGATGCCTGCGATCTGAACTGCGGCACGCCCGGCGGCGCATGCGACCTGCCCGGCTGCGGGCTGCGGGCCGACTGCAATTCAAACGGCATTCCCGATGATTGCGAAGGGCCCCCTCCGACCACACGAAACGCCGTGCACCGCGGCTGGTGGCGCTCCGATGGATTCCACGACTCCTTCATCAATAACACCTTCACCGGTCGCGTCATTTCCTCCGGTCTCATCCTGAACACTTACTTCATCTTCGACCTCAGCGGACTCGGCAATCCAAGCATCGCCACTCTGCGCCTTGAGATTCACGGATACTTCGGATCGGACCCATCGGAGACAATTACTGTCTACGACGTCAGCACGCCCGCAGCAACGCTTGAGGCAAGTGGCACGGACATCGGCATCTTCAATGATCTCGGCTCGGGCAATGTGTACGCCACCTTCGTCGTCCGGCCGTCGGACGTCGGCACCGTGCTTGAGATCCCCCTGAACAGTCAGGCGATCGCCGACATTCGGAATTCGAGCGGCTTTTTCTCCGTCGGTTTGCGCGCGACCACGCTCAACCTGCCATCCGGCGATGAGGGCGTCCGCTTCAGCAATGCCAACGAATCCCGTGTTCACCAACTCGTCCTGAGGGGATTCATCGACTGCAACCTGAACGGAACGCTGGATGAATGCGATATCGACGCCGGCTTCAGCGACGACTGCGACTCCAACGGCATCCCCGACGAATGCGACGTCGACTGCAACAGTAACGGTACGCCTGATCCCTGCGATACGGCGTCAGGAACAAGTCTCGATTGCAACTCAAACATGATTCCCGATGAATGTGAATCAGACTGCAACAGCAACGGAATTCCAGACGACTGCGACATCGTCTCCGGGACGAGCCCCGATTGTAATTCCAACGCCATTCCCGACGAATGCGACATCTCCTCCGGCACGTTCCCGGATTGCAACCAGAATGACATCCCCGACGCCTGTGACCTGGCCTCCGGCGTCAGTCCGGATTGCAACTCCGACGGGGTTCCGGATGATTGCCAGCTTGCTGGGAACGACTGCAACACGAACAATACGCCCGATGACTGCGACGTCGACGGGGGCTTCAGCGAAGACTGCGACTTCAACTTCATCCCCGATGAGTGCGACCCCGATTGCGACTCAAACGGCGTCCCGGACGCCTGTGACGTCGCCGAAGGCGCCGGCGCCGATTGCAACGGCAACGGCATCCTCGATGCGTGTGAGCTACAGGACGGATCAAGCACCGACTGCGACCAAAACGGCATTCCCGATGAGTGCGACATTGCCACCGGCGGGCTTCAGGTTCCCGCAAGGATCGCCTATTTCTTCGATAGCCTGTACGTAGACGAGATCAGCGGCGCTACACGAATGCGAAGTGCCCTCGTCAGCCGCGGCCACTATGTCTCGTCATTTACCGGGGCGACCGGGGCGCAATGGACGGCGGCTCTGGCGAGTGCGGATGTCGTTGTGCTGCCTGAAATGGACGGGCCTGACCTGTACAACGCCATGGATGCGGCCGCCCGAACGGCCCTTCAGAATTTCGTCCTGAACGGCGGGGGCCTCGTTCAGGCTTATTGCCGCGGTACCGGCACCAACGACTTGAACCTGATTAACGGGCTCTTCGGCACGACGCTGGCAACGTGCTCTGCCGTGGGCGGCCCCTACAACATCGATTCTCTCGCCGCCGGGGCGACAATCTTCGCCGGAGGCCCGTCTTCTTTGTCCTCACCAACGGATACGAATTCGCTCATCGTCAGTCAGCTGCCCCCTGGGGCCCGGGCCATCTATTCCAACGGACTCGAGACTTCGCTGGTGACCTGGAGTGCCGGATTCGGCGACATAACCTGGTTGGGTTTCAACTTTGACCAGTCTTCAGCGCCGCCCGAGTGGATCGAGGTCGTCGACCGCGCATGTTCAATCCGCCGTTCCAAGGATTGCAACGCAAACAGCATCCTCGACACGTGCGAAATCTCCGCGCAGCCGTCCCTCGATTGCGACGGGAACGGTGTCATCGATGATTGCGGCGATCCTGACTGCAATTCAAACGGCGTCGCCGACGCCTGTGATGTGACCGAGGGCTTTAGCACCGACTGCAATTCCAATGCGGTGCCGGATGAATGCGACATCGCGCGCAAAGGAACATCCTCGCCCGCGGATATCGCATTCTTCTTCGATGCCACTTACGTTGACGAATTTGGTGAGGCGGTGATTCTGCGCGATACGCTCGCCGGCCGCGGGCACATCATCATCACCTTTGTCGGGACGTCCACCGCCGCATGGCAGGCCGCTCTGACCGGGGTTGATGCCGTGGTCGTCCCACAACTCGACGGGCCGGACCTATTGGCGGCCATGTCCATGGGAGCGCGCTCGGCGCTCATGTCGTTCGTTGAGAACGGCGGAACGTTCATTCAGGCCTACAGTCGTTCAGGAACAACCATCGATCTGGGACTTCTCAATGCGCTGTTCGGCGCCTCCCTCACGACATGCGATTCATTCGGCGGTCCGGTTCTGCTGGATCCGTTGGCCGCCGTCGGGACCCCGTTTGTCGGCGGCCCCGCCATCCTCCCGGCCCTCACCGACACCAATTCGCTTCTGGTCGCCCAGCTTCCCCCGGACGCCAAGGCCGTCTATAGCAATGGCACTCAGACAACCCTGGTTACCTGGCAAATGGGACTCGGCAGAGTCACATGGCTTGGCTCGAGTTATGGCGTGCAGCCGGGGGCGGAGTGGGTCGAAGTGGCCGATCGGGCCGCGCGCATCACGGGCTCGGGCGACTGCAATTCCAACGGGATACCCGACGAATGCGAAATCGCCGGAGGCCTCAGCGATGACTGCGACGTCGACGGCACGCCTGATGAATGCGAGGACGACTGCAATTCAAACGGCATCAATGATGAATGCGACATCGGTTCCGGCGCCATCGCCGACTGCAATGCGAACGCCATCCCCGACGATTGCGAACTGGCCGGTAACGACTGCGACGCAAACGGCATCCCCGACGAATGCGAGCCCGACTGCAATTCAAACGGATTAGCCGACGCCTGCGATATCTCATCCGGGACGAGCCTGGACTGTCAGCAGGACGGCATTCCCGATGAATGCCAGACCGTCGGCGTATTTGTCTCAAGCTCCGGCACGCTCTCGCCGATCGACGCCTCCAACCCCAGAACTCATGTCTTCGAAAACCCGCCCCCGGCCATCAGAGACGTGACGATCCGATTCTTCGCCAGCGGCGACCTCTCCGGCTTCGACGAGTACATCTCCGTCAGTCTGAACGGAACGAGCCAGGGCGTCGTCTTTCAGTCCGGCGGCCTGGACTGTACTGCAATGCCGTTGATGGCCCAGTTCATCCTGACCAGCACCGCGTTCAATGCCCTGATCGCCGGCGGAAACCTGACTGTCGCGATGACGCCGACCAGCGCGGTGACGCCGGGCACCTGCTCCTCCCCGTCGATCCGCGTCGAACTCTCCTACGAAAGCCCCGGACTGCTCGACTGCGACAGCAACGGTGTACCCGATAGTTGCGACATCGCAATCACCCCTTCACTGGACTGCGATCACAACGGGGTTATCGACGATTGCGACGAGTTCGATTGCAACTCGAACGGCATCTCGGACCCGTGCGATATCGAGAGTGGAACAAGTCTGGATTGCAACGCCAACTCGGTGCCGGATGAGTGCGACATTCTCGACTCAGGCCCCAAGAGTCGCGGAACCATCGCCTTGTTCTTCGATCCGATATTCGTGGATGAATTGACAGAAGCGCGCCAGCTCAGGGAAGCGCTCGAAGGCAGCGGCTACTCGGTGGCCACCTTCACCGGCACCTTCGGACCGCTGTGGACCGCGGCCCTCGCAAGCGCCGATACCGTCGTCATTCCCGAACTCGACGGTCCGGACCTTTACATTTCTTTGGACACCGCCGCTAGAAATGCCCTGAGGGATTTCGTGCTGGGCGGAGGGAGTTTCGTTCAGGCCTACGCCCGGACATCCGGCACAGTCGATGTCGGTATGCTCAACAACCTCTTCGGGGCCAATGTCACGACGGTGGGAATCGGCAATACTTCCACAACTCTAAATTCCGCCGCCGCGATGGATACGCCGTTTGCGGGCGGTCCATCCATATTGCCGCCGTCCAATGACATCAACACAATTACAACCGCACAGCTTCCCGCGATCGCCAGGGCGGTTTACGCAAGTGGAACGAACGCGTCTGTCGCGACCTGGAAAATGGGATTTGGTCGTGTGACATGGCTCGGATTCGACTTCTTTGAGACTCCCGTTCCGGCCGTGTGGATCGATGTGCTTGATCGCGCTGCGCTGGCCCCCGGCCCGAAAGACTGCAATAACAACGGCATTCCCGACACCTGCGATCTGGCCTCCGGCTCGAGCCAGGACTGCGATTCAAACGGCATTCCAGATGACTGCCAGGCCGATTGCAACACCAACGGAGTCAACGACGTCTGCGAGATCGCCGCCGGAACGCAGCCGGACTGCAACAACAATGACATTCCCGACTCGTGCGATGTCGCGAATGGATCGAGTGACGACTGCAACACCGACGGTATTCCGGATGATTGCCAGGCCGATTGCAACGCCAACGGAATTGCGGATACATGCGACATCGCAAACGGCCTTGTCGAGGACTGCAATGCGGACGGCGTACCAGACATTTGTCAAATTGTGACCAGCACCGTTGAGACTTTCACGGGCGGCGCCTTTTCCAGCCAGCCGCCCGTAACCTGGACGAATTTCGTTCGAGGTCCGGGCTGGTTCTTTAACAACATCAGTCCCATCATGGTGGGCCAGGTCCTTCAGAGCGCGCCCGTGACCGCATCTGAGTCGACGGCGATCAACGCCACCTACGATTTCGGCCCGAGCGGCGGAAACATCTCCTTTAACTGGGCGATTCAGTCTCAGTCATCCAGTGATTTTCTGAGATTCGACGTCGATGGCGTCAACATGCTGACGCAAAGCGCCACCACATCCGGAACCAGTTCATTTCTGATCTCACCCGGCGTCCACGTCCTGCAATGGCGGTATGACAAGAACTCGTCGACTTCCACCGGCACCAACGGAGCGGCCATCGACAACGTGATGTTCCAGACATCCTCCACCGCCGGCGACTGTAACACCAACGGCCTGCTGGACGCCTGCGACATCGCCTTGGATCCGATGATCGACTGCGACCAGAACGGCGTCATCGACGTCTGCGGCGACCCCGACTGCAATTCCAACGGAATCGGCGACCCATGCGATATCCTCGCGGGATTCAGCCAGGACTGCGATTCCAACGGCATCCCCGATGAGTGCGACGTCGTCCTCGGACTTCCGCCTGTCGCCGGCCGCGTAGCCTTCTTCTTCGACACCATCTATGTCGATGACTTCACTGAGGCGAGACTCTTCCGCGATGCGCTCATCGGTCGCGGGCACACGGTCACGACATTCACGGGAATAACGGGACCAGCCTGGGCCGCGGCACTTGCCGACGCCGAGGTGCTGGTGGTTCCCGAAGTGGACGGACCAGACCTGTTTGCCGCAATGAGCGCTTCCGCACGAATGGCATTGCTGGATTTCGTCTATAACGGTGGAAGCCTCGTGCAGTCGTACTGCCGCGAATCCAACACAATCGACCTCGGCATTCTCAACGGCGTACTCGGAGCCTCTCTGACAACCTGTAACTCGTTCGGGGGACCGACCTTCCTGGATACGAGCGCCGCGTCAGGCACCGTCTTCGAGGGCGGCCCGGTCTCCGTGCCCGCGTCAAGTGAAACGAATTCACTTGTCATCGCCCAGCTTCCTCCGGGTGCCCGCGCCATTTATCACAATGGCGCCTTGACGACGCTGGCAACCTGGGATGTCGGCGCCGGACATGTCACGTGGATCGGATACGATTTCACAACTTCGCCGACGCCCGCAAATTGGCTGGAAGTGGCTGATCGGGCCTCTCGCATTCGTAGAACGGCGGACTGCAATCTGAACGGAGTCCCCGATTCCTGCGACGTCGCCAGCGGAAGCGTCGCCGACTGCGATTCCGATGGGGTGCCCGATGATTGTGAGCTCGACTGCAACAGCAACGGCATCAATGACGATTGCGATGTTTCGGAGATGACGAGCGCCGATTGCAATACCAACGGCATGCCCGACGAATGCGAGCTGACCGGCAACGACTGCAATTCCAACGCGATTCTGGACGATTGCGAACCCGACTGCAACGGCAACGGCATCGTCGATGCGTGCGACATTCAGGCCGGAGCCAGCCAGGACTGTCAACCGGACGGCGTCCCCGATGAGTGTCAGACCGTGGGGTCAGTTTCCATTACTTCGCCGTCACTTTCGCCGATCGACAGTGGGGCCCCGCAGAATTTTGTCATCGCCTCGCCACAACAGGCCCTCAGCGATGTCGCATTATTCTTCGAGGCCAATGCCGACCTCCTGGACACGTCCGAGTTCCTGACCATTTCACTCAATGGTTCGGCAGTCGGCACAGTCTTTCAAACCGGCGGGATGGATTGTCAGTTTATCGTCGCCTCTGCTCCGCTTGTAGTTCCGCAGGTGGCCTTCAACGCGGCCGCCGAAACTGGAACGGTCACCATAAACATTGTCGCGAGCTCAGCAGTCAACCCGGGAGTCTGCGTGACTTCGTTCGTTCGCGTCCGGGTAGAGTACCTGGGGAGCGGCGTCGCTGATTGCAATACAAACGGAATCCCGGACGACTGTGACATTGCGACCTCGCCGTCGCTCGACTGCGATTCAAACGGCGTCATCGACTTCTGCGGCGACCCGGATTGCAATTCAAACGGTGTTGCGGACGCGTGCGATATCTCCGCCGGCAGCAGCGAGGACTGTAATACAAACGGCGTACCCGACGAGTGCGATCTGGCAAGTGATGAGACCTTTACAGCCATCCACAGGGGATGGTGGCCCAGTCAGGGACAGCACGAATCGACAAACAACAACACCTTTACCGGCCATTCCGCATCCTCCGTTACCAATTCGTACTTTATCTTCCTCCTTACCGACGGACGTTCGGTCAATCAGGCGACGCTGAGGCTCGAGGTTGAGGGTTACTTCGGTATTGATCCCTTCGAGACCATCACGGTTTACGACGTAAGCACGGCGCCCGCGGTGCTCGAGGCATCCGGGACAAACCCCGCCATCTTTGAGGATCTGCAGTCAGGAACGGTTTACGCAACTTTCAATGTAACACCAGCGGATGTCGGTCAGATTCTGGAAATCCCTCTGAATCCTTCAGCCGTTTCCGACATGGGGGCCGCGTCGGGGTTCTTCGCAGTGGGATTGCACGCCTCGACGATTTCACTGATTCAGACAGCAGAGGGTGTCCGCTTCAGCGGCGGCAGCGAGCCAAGAGTCCATGAACTCGTCGTTTTCAGAAACTACGACTGCGACTCAAACGGCATTCTCGATGCCTGCGAAATCGAAGGTAACGACTGCAATTCAAATGGCATCCTCGACGCCTGCGACATCACCGATGGCGCGAGCCCGGACTGCGATTCCAACGGCGTGCCGGACGCCTGCGACATTGTCGCGCACGACTGCAATACCAACGGCATTCCCGACGCTTGCGACATCTTGTCGGGCGCCAGCCAGGACGTCGATACAAACGGCATCCCCGACGACTGCGAGCTTGACGTACACATTGGTACAGTCATCAGGCAAACGAACCCCGGACAGGACGCGTCGGCCGGGCTCCCGGCGTCCGATCCAACCATCGCCCCAGGCTCGACATTCTTCGTCGAGCTATGGGCTTCGGACCTGGGGCAACAGAACACAGGCCTCGTGGGCCTCTTTGTCGATCTGGCATTCACGCCCGGTCGCTTTGAGGTCCTGAACATTGATCATCGACCACCATTCACGCTATTGGCCGGCGGCATGGTCAACAACGCCATGGGAACGGTCACAGGGCTGGGAGGCAACGATGGAACTTTCAGTTGCACCGGAATCAGCCCGATGTGGGTCCGCGTCGCTGTCCTCGAGTGTCGAGCGCTACCCGACTTCTGCGCTCAGGGACTCGCGGTCGTCTCGCTTGCCCCCAGCACAAATGAAGTGTCGGCCTGTGGCCGCGGAGCCGTCCCGCCGCAACAGCAGCAGCTTGGCACATCCTCAGTCAGCCCTGGCATCGACTGCGTCTACGACAAGACGGGCGATGCATTCGTCAACGCGGGCGATCTGGGTCTGTTTGCCGGTCACTGGCTCACCGGCACAGGCCATCCCAACTACGATCCCCAGTGCGACTTTGATTGCAGCGGCTTCATCGCCGCCGGCGATCTCGGCTGGTTCGCAACCGCCTGGCTCCAGAGCTGCGACGCACTGACCCTGTCCGATTTGCCGCCCTGTCGACGGTGCGCCGTGCCGCAGATCATCGCATTGAATAACGGACTCGACGCGTTTCATTCGATGATTGGCGAAGCGAGCGCCTTGTCCGCGGCAGGTTCCTCTTCGCAAGCGCCCTCCCCGCCCGATCAGGTGATCCTCGCTCAACGATTTGTGCGCCAGCCCGCCCTTGAGGAGATCATCACTTCGAATGTGCTCCCCGCGGGCGATACTCGATTCCGGGCAGGCGAGCGGCTCTATGCGGAAATCTGGGTTCGCGACGAAACTGCGGATTCGCGCGGCATGACCGCGGTGTATGTCGATGCCGCATTCAACCCCGCGCAGGTCCTGATCGGCTCCGTGCAGCACGGCGCTACCTTCAGCATGCTGGGTTCCGGCGCCATGGAACCCGGGCGGATCGCTCGTTTGGGAGGAGCCACACTAGAGGCCGATGTCGCCGTTCGCAGGTGGACCCGAGTGGCGGTTGTTGAACTGACCGCGCTGGTCGGCCTCCCCGCGGGACCAGGGTTTGAAATCGTTCCTTCCGTCGATGGTGTCTCGGCAATCGGCCGAGGAACCGTCTCCGTCACGCAGAGTCGCAGGCCGCAATCGCAGTTCAGCAGGGAGGAAGCGCAGCGGCAATAGTCCGGTGAAGTCGCGCCTTTGTCGCGTCATCGTCATTTCGCGGGTCGGTCAAACCCGCGAATGACTCGTTGGAGGAGAGCTGATGTCAGGGGGCAGGAAAACCGTTTCGTGGATCGGCGCAGCTCAATGGGCCGGTCTCATCTTCGCGATCGTTCCTTCGGGTAGCGCATGGGCGAGCTCTGATTCCATGGACGTGCTGATGCGCACGATTGCGCGACCGACGCCTTCGGCACAGTCGATGATCACATGCTCGGACATGGAACTCAAAATGCTGCTCGGCCATGAAACCCTCTTCGCGCCCGGCGGCACGCTTTTTCTTGAGATATGGGTCAGCGATGTGGGGCCGGTCAACAGCGGAATCACCGGTTTCTTCACCGACCTGACCTTTGACAGCAGCATACTCAGAGCCGACGCCCTCTTTCATAGCCCTGGCCCGTTCACCCTCCTGACCTCGGGACTCATTAACAACCCGATGGGGCTCATCGAGAACTTTGGCGGAAACGACGCATCGTTCACGGGCCAGGGCGCCGAGCCAAACTGGTCTCGTATCAGCTACGCGCAAATGACGGCCGTCGGCCTGGGTGCGGCCCTGATTGATAGCTCGCTGGGGCTCGGCGGAATCGGAACCTTCGGACGTCAGCCACCGACGAAGTCCGACATTGACTTTGATTCAATCACATTGACGATCCCGGAACCATCACTACTGTGCCTATGGCTGATTGCCCTGGCGCCTAGCCGCAGGCTACGAAAGTTTTATCGTCGTTGATGTAGAGCGGTGTTGTGAGAGTCGGCTTGCCCATGCGGCCCTGCAATCAATCTACCGGCGCTTCACAGAATCCGTCAGCATGACGAGCGCCTGCGAGCAACCTCCGCGTTGGCGATGGGTGGGTATTTTCGTTCGCAACTTGGTTTTCTTCGGCATAATGCGACCTCCCCAATACGCCTGCGCTGTGTAACACCGCGCAACCTCGCACTTCAAGCCGCACTACCGTACACCGGTAGATCACTCGAACGATCGACGGCGGCGATATCCACATGAAAAGCGGGCGACCGGACTCGAACCGGCAACGTCCAGCTTGGAAGCCGCCCTCAAGAAAACCTGAAACGCGTAACCAACGATGCTAACGCGGTTTGTGGATTGCGAGTATTGCTGTGATTTGCGGTCGTTTGGGGCCAGTTGCGCGGTGTAGACCGCGCGAGCGGCGCAGTGAGCTGCCACTATTCGTCTCTTTGATCTAATGCGTTGAATCCTGGTTTCGCTACTTCCATGGCGCTGCGTGACCGAATCGATAACTTGACCTGAATGCAGTGGCTCATCTGATTAAAGGGTAAACCGAGTAGAACATTTCCTCGCGCTGATGGCGTGACAAATTGGTTGCGCCCGCGACAGCTCCGACTTGCCCGGCATTTTCACCAATCAAAAACTTCCGCCGAAGCCATAACAAAGGCCCTACAACATTTTGAGCCCGTTCTGCGGGTCCCGATCGCTCGCAATGGCCGCCCAGTTGCGATGAATGATGGATCGCGATAGCGTCTCGGTTGTGGTTCAAATGCCCCCGCTCGCCGGCGCCGATAACGGTCGCCCGATGAGCCTCATCAAGGGCGGCTTCTGGGAGATCAAGGACGGCCACTTGCTTGCTGAAAAGAAATAGTTCCGTATCGCAAGAAGGCTCATGATGGAATCGTCGCAACCGCATGCATCCGCGCCACCGCAAACGTGGCCGCGACGCTTGGCGCGCGGAATCCTCCTCGCGCTGGTCATCGTCTTGATCCTGGGAATGACCGCCTGGATGGCGATGGCGGTCTGCTACACCGATCTGCATTCCGCCGCACCGCGCATGTTATTGGCAGGATTGCTGGCGATCACAGCCCTGTCGGTCCCGGCCTTTGTTCGACCGCGTCGCCTGGGAATCAGCATTTTCCTGCTGATGTTCGCCGGCGTGTTGTTTTGGTTCTTTTCAATTCGACCGAGCAACGAGCGCGATTGGGCCCCGGAAGTTGCCGTCCTGCCCTACGCGACCATCAACGGCGATCTTGTCACCTTGCACAACATCCGTGATTTCGACTACCGGTCGGAAACCGACTTCACACCGCGCTATTACGATCGGACCTTCAATCTCTCACGGCTTAACTCCTGCGAGTACATCCTTTCGTATTGGTCCGGCCGCGCAATCGCCCACGCCTTCCTGAGCTTCGGTTTCGATGACGGCCGGCACGTGGCTATCTCGATCGAAACGCGTAGGGAGAAAGGCGAGGACTATTCAGCCATCGAGGGGTTCTTTCGACAATATGAATTGATCTATATCGTGAGCGACGAGCGCGACGTCATCCGGCTGCGGACCAATTATCGCAACGAAGAAGTGTACATGTTCCAGGCCCGCGCGCCGCTAGAGAAAATGCGTGCCGTCTTTAGGGATTACCTGGTTACGATCAATGCCCTGCGTGAGCGTCCGCAGTTCTACAATGCCCTCACCGAAAACTGCACAACGAGTCTCTTCGCACATCTTCGCTGCGCTCCACCTTATCCACCGTTCACGATTGGCGTACTGGTGAGCGGCTATTCGGCGAAATATGGTTACAAGTCCGGCGGGTTCGACCATAGCGTGTCGTTTGAGGAGTTGGAAAGGCGCGGCCATATCAATGATCTCGCCCAGGCGGCCGATCAGGCCACGGACTTTTCGCAGCGGATTCGAGCGCGGATGGCAGACCATCAATCGTTGGGTACGCAGAACCCCTGACACTGAACGCCAAGCCAATCGATATCCAGAAAGCCTGACGCAGTAAAATCGCCCAATGCGACATTTGAATTTGTCACGGTACGTCTGTATCCTTCGCTGACTCGCCAAGGACCGAAACCCACGGTTCCCGCATATCAACAATGCGGAAGCCGGCGTGAGTCACCTTTTCTGGGCTTACGTAAGAAAGCGACTGAGCTAACCTAGGGTTGGAGATCGAACATGAAAACCGTATTCCGTTTCGGTCTGTTATATGCGCTGGCAACATTGGGTTTGATTGTCGCGTCTTCTGCGGCGCAGGCGCCCGCCAGCGGTGATACCGCGCAATCGGCGCCGGTCAAACTCAGTTCAGCGGACTTGCAGGACTTGGTTGCGCCGATCGCACTTTATCCCGACGCACTCATCGCCCATATTCTACCTGCGTCAACAGCGGCGTTGGATCTGGTTCAGGCCGCCCGCTTCCTCCGAAAGAACAACGGCAAGGCTGATCCAAAGCCGGATCAAAAATGGAACACCAGTGTCTTTGTGCTGCTGCAATTCCCCGACGTGATCTACCGCATGGACGAAAACCTGGACTGGACCCAGTCATTAGGCCAGGCCGTCCTCGCGCAACAAGCCGATGTGATGAAGTCGATTCAAGCCATACGCGCATCAGCCAATGCCGCCGGCACCCTTCAATCCAATGACAAGCAATCAGTCGTCATTCAGCAGGATGTGGTCCAAATCGTCCCGACTGATCCACAGGTGGTGTATGTTCCCACGTACAATCCAAGCGTCGTCGTGGCCAATGTGACGAGCAATACAGGACAAACGGCCGCTGCGGCAGCCGTTGGATTTGGCGTCGGCGTAGCGGTTGGAGCCTTATTGAACAACGACTCCTGCGATTGGTACGGGGGCTATGTTTATCACGGAGCGTATCCGGTCCATTACGGCACCTACGCACATCCCGCGCACCCGTACAACCCCCGTGGACCCTACGATCCGCGTGGAATTCATGACCCGCGGGGAGTGGCCGACCCGCGCGGCGTTGCTGATCCGCGCGGTGCACGCGACCCTCGTGGCGCAGCCGATCCGCGCGGTCGTGTGGACCCGCGTGGAGCTGGAACTGCGGGCCG
>CAZCGF010000007.1:30987-49874 GCA_964498115.1 uncultured Planctomycetaceae bacterium
GGCGGAAGTCCCTTCGGAGGATACTCAAGCGGCCACAGCGCCAACCGGGCGAGCAGCCGCGGCAACAGAAGCATGGGTGGCGGCGCCGGAAGCCGTGGCGGTGGTGGGCACAGAGGAGGCGGCCGAGGCCGGCGGTAAGAGTCTTCCTTAGAGAGTTCGCATGACGAGTGAAGTCGAGCAAGTCGAACGAGCACGGGAACAGGAAAATGATTAGATTCTTCATCTTTGGAACGTTGCTGGCCTTGGCCATCACCACCGCCAACGCACAAACGCCTTCGTCGAAACCTAACGACGAACAACAGTCCTTTCCTTCGCCCCAGGCTGCGGTGGATGCGATGTTGGACGCCTGCAAGAAAAACGACTCCGCCGCGCTGATTCGGATGCTGGGCCCGGGCTACGGTGCGCAACTGGAACGAATCGACAACGCGGAAGAGCGACAACATCGCTCGAACTTCTATCAAAAATCACAGGAATTCATGAGAATTGAGGAACAAGAGAAAGACCGAGCCGTGCTGATTATCGGCCGAGAGCATTGGCCCGTGCCGGTTCCACTGGTAAAGGCGCCCGCGGGCTGGCGGTTCGATACCGACGTAGGCATGGAGGAGATGTTGGCGCGACGCGTCGGCGAAAACGAGTTGGCAGCGATCGAGGTGTGCCGCGAATATGTACGGGCCCAGGTCGAATATGCCCGAGTCGATCGGGATGGCGATCAGGTGCGAGAGTTTGCGCAGCGGATCATTAGTACTGCGGGCAAACGCGACGGCCTGTACTGGGAAAGGGACTCTGAGTCCTCCGAGCAACCCAGCCCGTTCGAAGCCCTGCTACCCGATGATTTTGACCAAATTCGGCACACCAAGGAGCGGGTTCCGTATATGGGCTACTATTTCAAGATCATAACGCGTCAGGGCGCGAAACCGCCCGGCGGCAAATATGATTATGTCATTAACGGAAACATGATCGCCGGTTTTGCAATTGTGGCTTGGCCCGCGGATTATCGCGCGTCCGGTGTTATGACATTCCTGGTCAGCCACCAGGGCACTCTCGTGGAGAAGGACCTCGGTCCCGATACTGCCAAGCAAGCTGAAGCCATGACCGAATTCAATCCGGACGAAAGCTGGAAGCCGACAGACGGCTAAGTGCGGCCATCATCCGCATTATCCAACCGTAAGCCAGGAGTGGGCAAAGGTGACCCGATTGTCACTGAAAGTGTGGTGCGCAGCGCTGGCGATGGTCCCATTAGTGGCCCGCGGCGAAGACGCTGTTCAACCACGGGAAAAATCGTCGCACGTCTCCATCGCTTCGAACTTGCCCAAAGATGCCCACGACGGGATGCGCTGGATCCCCGACGGAGAATTCGTCATGGGGACCAACGACGAATCTGCCTGGAACACGGAAAAGCCGGCCCACCGGATCCGCGTCACCGGTTTTTGGATCGATGAAACTGAGGTGACCAATGCTCAGTTCAGCGCATTCGTGAAGGCGACGGGCTACAAAACCCTTGCCGAGCGCCCGGTCGACTGGGAGGAACTAAAAAAACAGGCGCCGCCCGGCACGCCCAAACCCGCTCCCGAGATGCTCCTCCCAGGCTCACTCGTTTTCACGCCTCCGGATCATGCCGTACCAGCAGACGATATGCGCGGCTGGTGGACCTGGACGACGGGAGCAAGCTGGCGCCACCCAGAAGGACCGAAGAGTTCGATCGAAGGTCGCGAGAATCACCCGGTTGTTCATGTCGCATGGGACGATGCCGCCGCTTATGCAAAGTGGGCGGGCAATCAACTTCCGACCGAGGCAGAGTGGGAGTACGCGGCCCGCGGAGGACTCGTGGATAAACGCTTTCCCTGGGGCGCAGAGGAACCCACTGATCGCGACCCTCGCTGCAACATCTGGCAGGGCGAGTTTCCCTGGAAGAATACGCTCAAGGATAAATACATGCGGACCGCGCCGGTCAAGTCGTTTGCGCCGAACGGATACGGTTTGTACGACATGGCTGGAAACGTCTGGGAATGGTGCAGCGATAATTATCGAGCGGACGAGTATGAACGCGTGTTGACCGAGAGCAAGGGCGCCGTGCTGGTTAACCCCGCCGGCCCGCGAGATAGTTGGGATCCTGACGACGCGATTGATTCCACCACCAAACGCGTCATCCGCGGCGGATCATTCTTGTGTCACAAGAGCTACTGCGAATCCTACCGCTCAAGCGCTCGACGCGGACAAACGCCGGACACGAGCATGAGCCACTTGGGCTTTCGGTGTGTGAAGTCCAAACAGGAGCGGAACGACGGCGCGAAGTCATCGAAACCCGGAGCCAATAAGGACAAATAGAAGATCCGTACCGGCGCCGACGCACGCTCGGGCTGCTACGCAGGTAGCCCCAACTCCGTCGTTCCCGCGCATGATCCAGGTATCAAGTCTTCCGGTCGCCCACTTACATACAATTGAACGCCGAATCCAGCTGAGCAAGAAACTCGGCTCAATGAATGTCCACGAGCTTAACCCAAAGTTCCTTCGCGTCGCCCGGCCGGAAAAAACCCAACACAGACCTATTACCCTCGGTGAAATGATCGAGGAGGGATCGCTCGCACGTGAAGTACTCAATCCCACCACACACAGTTTCATCTGGTCGGGCAACGCCCAATCCCAGTTCCTCGATAGCGATGCGCCCGAGTCCCACAAGCAGCGGAGTGGAAGGGGTGCTGTCCGCACTGAAGAGAAGCTTCCGAAAAATAACGCGCTTCCACCACGCCAGTTCCGGCCGTAGTATTCCGGTCACACTATCTGGTGTGCAACCTATTCGACGTCAATACAAGAGGGAAAGGGACCATGAAACGCGCCTACATTACCACGCTTACACTTGCCGCGCTGGCGGTTTTTACTTGTGTCGCCTCTCTGAACGGTTGCGCACAGACACAGCCATTGTTATCGGGGGGCCAACTCGACCGCTCAGTCCTGCCGATTCCAGAGCCCAAGCCTCCCGTGTACACCGAACTCGACGCGCGTAATGCCAAGCCTCCGCCACGCTTCGAAGTGAAAGCGCCGAAGGGCGCGCCCAACGTCGTCATCGTGCTCATTGACGACATCGGCTTCGGCCACTCCAGTGCCTTCGGCGGACCCATCAACATGCCCACGCTGGAGAAACTGGCAGCATCAGGGCTCAAATACAATCGCTTCCATACCACGGCGCTTTGCAGCCCCACGCGCGTCGCCTTGCTCACAGGCCGCAACCATCACGTTAACAACGCCGGAGCCATCATGGAACTGGCCACGGCCTTCCCCGGTAACACCGGCGTGCGCCCCGAAAATGTCACGCCCCTGGCAGAGATCCTCCGCCTCAACGGCTTCAGCACTGCAGCTTTCGGCAAGTACCACGAAACCGCCCCGTGGGAAGTCTCCATATCCGGTCCTTTCGACCGCTGGCCGACCCGCTCCGGCTTCGACAAGTTCTATGGCTTTATCGGCGGCGAAACTAATCAATGGGCTCCCGCGATCTACGACGGCGTCGTTCGCGTAAAGCCGCCGCAACGACCGGACTACCATTTCACTACTGACATGGCCGACCAAGCCATCAACTGGATGAGCGCCCAAAAATCCCTTACCCCCGACAAACCGTTCTATTTGTACTTCGCCCCCGGCGCCACCCACGCCCCCCACCATGTACCCAAGGCGTGGATCGAGAAGTACAAGGGGCAATTCGCAGGCGGCTGGGACAAATTGCGTGAAGAAACCTTCGCCCGACAGAAGAAGCGGGGTGTGATTCCCGCTGACGCCAAACTAACCCCACGTCCCTCTGAGATCCCTGCGTGGGACGGCATGAATACCGAGCAGAAGCGCCTTTTCGAACGTCAGATGGAGACCTTCGCCGGCTTCGCCGAACACACCGATCATGAAGTGGGGCGCCTCGTCGCACAACTGGAATCGATCGGCGCACTGGATAACACGATTTTCTTCTATATCGTTGGCGACAACGGCGCCAGCGCCGAAGGCGGGCCGGAAGGTACCTATAACGAAATGATGGCGCTCAACGGAGTCGTCGGCCGCGCGGATCAGATGTTGAACCAAATCGACGCATGGGGCGGGCCCACAACATACCCGCACTTCGCCATCGGCTGGGCCTGGGCCGGCGACACGCCATTTCAGTGGACCAAACAAATAGCCAGCCATTTCGGTGGCACGCGCAATGGCATGGTGCTGCACTGGCCCAATGGGATCAAATCCAAGGGCGAGATCCGTTCGCAATTCCATCACGTTATCGACGTCGCACCGACCGTGCTGGACGCGGTCAACATCCCCGAGCCCAAATTCGTAAACGGCATCAGGCAGCGACCCATGGACGGCGTATCCATGCTCTATAGCGTGGACGATGCCGAAGCAAAGGACCGCCGCACCACCCAGTACTTCGAGATGTTCGGCAACCGCGGCATCTACCACGAAGGCTGGGTCGCCTGTACCCGTCACTCAATCCCGTGGCTGATGGTTCAGAATCCGCCCGTGAGCGATGATGTCTGGGAACTCTACCATGTTGACAAGGACTTCAGTCAGGCCGACGACCTCGCCAGCCAACAGCCGGAAAGGTTGAAAGAGCTGCAGAAGGTGTTCATGGAGGAAGCCATCAAGAACCACGTTCTGCCGATCGACGACCGTCGCTCCGAGCGCTTCAACCCGGCCATCGCAGGTCGCCCCGATCTGATGGGTGGTCGCAAGTCCCTAACGGTTTACGAAGGCATGACCGGCATGATGGAAAACGCCTTTATCAACCTAAAGGGGGTACATCACACTGTCACCGCCGAGATCGAAGTGACGGACTCGAATGCCGGCGGCGTAATCATCGCCCAGGCAGGTTACTTCGGCGGCTGGACCCTGTACATGAAGGACGGCAAGGTCCATCACGAGTACAACTGGTTCGCCCTGGAGCGCACCAACATCGCCGCGCCGTCTGCCCTCGCGCCCGGCAAGCACAGTGTCGTGTACGAATTCATCCCTGATGCAGCCAAGCCCGGGGCGGGCGGAAAGTCCATACTCTCGATCGATGGACGAGTAGCCGCGGAAGGACACATCCCCAAGACCCAGCCATTTGCCTTTTCCGCAGATGAAGGCGCCGACGTTGGTGAGGACGGAGAAACAAACGTCTCTCTCGACTACAAGCAGGGCGACAACACGTTCACCGGCAAGATCGAGAAGGTGACGATTGACGTCAAATAGTCATGTGCGGCATTCAATGTAACAAAGTACGAAGCATCGAAGATGAAGGGGGCATACCCTGAGCCAAGTTTGCTCAGGCTGGTTGGAGCTGAACTATGCGAGAGCATCAGGCGCTCTTTTGCGGGAGTGTCCTCACAATTGCGGTCCTATTGACGGCAACCACGCCCATCGCCGCACAGGAGGAACCGCCGGTCGAAAATGCTGCGGCCGAGACGCCATCCAGCGCAGAAGAGGCCAAGCCGCCGACCAGCCAACCTATGGCTTTACAATCGCTAATCCCGACGCTCCCTGACTACAGCGGAGACTTGTGGAAGCGATCTTTTCTCACCGGCGATTGGGGCGGCGAACGAACCAAGCTGGCCGAGCAAGGTATTCTGTTCGACCTCACCGTGACGCAGAACGGCCAAGGCAACGCCCACGGCGGTAAGAACACAAGTGGCGCATTCGAATATGGGGGGGCCGCCGATTACACGCTTAGGCTGGACACGGCTCGAATGGGGCTTTGGCCGGGCGGGCTTATTACCCTGCACGGTGAGACGCAGATGGGTCAGAGCACAAACGGGAACGTGGGCTCTCTTGCGCCGTCAAACTTCAAGTCATTGCTGCCCTTTCCCGGCGATCCCGGTATCACGACGCTATCGGAATTCTACATCACGCAGGCGCTCTCTGAGAAGCTAGTGTTGATCGCCGGAAAAATAGACCCCATGGCTGGCGATCGAAACGTCTTCGCGGGCGACGCATCACATACCACGCAATTCATGAACACCGCGTTCAACGTGAATCCGGTGCTGTTTCCTGCCGCACCATATACCACGATGGCAGCTGGAGTGATCCTCCTTCCTACTAAGTGGCTCACTATCAGTACACTGGTGACCGACAACGATCCAAACGGTGCAGCAAGAACGACCGGCTTCAACACGGCGTTTCATGGACGAAACTGGATGAGCATCACTCAGGAATATGACATCAAGGTCAAACTATTCGGAAAGCCGGGGAACCAGCGTTTTGGTTGGTTCTATACGAACCGGGATTTCATTGATTTCGCCGGGGATTCCCGACTCCCCGTACCAGGCCGAACGCAGCGCGTCGGGCTGCTCCCGCGCGGACTTGGACCTCTAAAGTTCCCCAAGCTGCCACGGTCGCTTCGTTCGATTCGTGTGGGGAATACCGTGTTCAGCGCAGACGAACCCAATGAGCGACCGGATGACTGGGGGGTTTTTTACAACTTCGATCAATACCTCTACACCGAGGCAAACGACCCGACTCAGGGCTTCGGCTTGTTCGGACGGTTCGGCTGGTCCACCGGCGAGTCCAACCCCATCGAAGAGTTTTACAGCATCGGATTGGGCGGAAAGGGCTCAATCCCCAACCGCGACCGCGACACATGGGGACTGGGCTATTACCTCATCAACATAAGCGACGATCTCCCGAAGATGCTGGGCATGGATGCCGAACAAGGCACCGAGCTGTTTTATAACATTGAGGTCACACCCTGGCTGCACATCACGCCGAATCTTCAGGTGATCGTCGATCCCGGCGCGGGCTTCCAGGATCGTGACGTGGCGATCGCTTACGGCTTGCGTGCACAAGTAAGTTTTTGAACGTTGGCTGAAGAACGCCGCCTCTCGATGTTCGGGAGATCGCGCCGCCATGGGTGGGCCGCCTCCCGAAAAACCGCCTTGCCCAACTCCGCATCGGCCTCCAGCCGCCAATGACACGCGCCATCAGCGAATCTATGAAGCAAGCCTCCCGTCAGGTAAGTCTTGGAATCAAATGTGTTGATGGGCGTGGTGTGGCAATCGGTCTCACAAGAAAAGAACGAACCGAAGAGCATTCATTGATCAGATATTGTTTCCATGCCGCCCCCACAGTGGGCCGGGTTTTCAGTGCCAAAACGATTGCCCGAGAGGAGCTCCGATCTTTGACTTAGGCGGAAACATCGATAACATGTCCGGCGACAGATCCTGGCTCAACAAGATGAGATTGAAATGCGAATACCCCGATCGATGCGGCAAAGTGTAAAGCCGGTCTCCCGATGGAAACTCAGTTCGCCGATCGGATTGGCCATAATGTGCTTCGCTATGTCCGGCTGTCAGCGGCAATTGATGCCCACGCCGGACCTGTACGCGTATGCGCACGATGATGCCTTCGATCGCGTTCCGGCCGATTACCGCAACAACCAAGTGGATGTCCTTTACGTCACAGATCGATCACCAAATGGTGAATCCAAGAACGGACCCACATATGGTTACGGTCGCTCGCACTCGCTCGCATTCGGCTCATGCGTGGTGGAAATTGGGCGTGACCTTTCCTGGGACGACCTGGTGCGAAACAGCCAGAGCACAAAGCGAGATCGATCGCTGAATCTCGCGATAAAACAGGTGCGCGAATCAGCGCGTTTCCCAACCGTTCCCTATCCAATCGCGGATGCCGGACCGCCGCCAATCGATGACCCGGCCACCTTGTCGCTACATGACCAGACGGAAGCTGCGTTACACCATGATCTGGCGACCCGGCTCGCGCGCTCCGAACGAAAAGAGGTCTACCTATACGTTCATGGCTTTGCCAACACTTTCGAGGACGCGATGTTCACGTCCGCGGAGCTATGGCACTTTCTCGGCCGACAAGGGGTCCCCATCAGTTACACATGGCCGGCGGGTCGCGGGCTGAGCGGGCGGGGATACGTTTACGACAGCGTGTCATGCGACTTCACCGTCTTTCACTTTAAGCAGCTGCTTCGCGCGATCGGCCGGTGCCCGCAGGTCGAAAAGGTCCACATCGTGGCTCACAGCCGAGGGACCGAAGTGACCACAGCCGCACTGCGCGAGCTCCTGATCGAGCACAAGCATGCCGACAAAACGGCTCGAGAGGCGCTGAAATTGGGCAATGTCGTACTCGCGGCCCCCGATCTGGATTTTGACGTCGTTCAAGAGCGGCTGGGCGGCGAGCGAGTCGGTTTCATGCCAGAGCGAGTTACCATCTATACATCACCTTCGGATCGAGCCCTGGGTCTCGCAGACATTCTGACGCTGGGCGCCATCCGCCTGGGCCAGGTTCAGCTCAAGGATGTGCCGCCGCAGTTGCGCCAGTTGCTCAAAACGCTGCCCATCAACATGGTCATGGCCGTGGTGACGTCGGATGCCACTGGCCACTCTTACTTCACAGGCAGTCCGGCCGTGTCGTCGGATATCATTTTAATGCTGCGTGACAATCGCCAGCCCGGGGCCAAGCACGGCCGTCCGCTGAAGAAACGCATGAAGAATTTCTACGAAATCCACGACGACTATCTGAGGAAGAAGTAGAATGCGCCGGACTCCGACGGATTCTCGAGTACCCGAGCGTAAACGTGGGACGATCATCCAGAAGTACGCGCGAGGTATGGATTCGGACTCTACATGCTGGCACCGGCTCGAAATCTCTTAGCCTGTAGTAGGGAATCGGTGGCTGGCACAAGCCGTACGAGTAAAGACCTGGAAATGGAGCAATTCTCAAATGACTGGTAAGACTGAACACTGCGAGGCCGCCATCAAAATCGCAGATTCGCTTCCATTGAAACGTTTACCAGGATAGTCAGTCAATGTGCAAGCGCATTTGGTTCATCGCGTCGCTCTCCCTGGCGCTATCGTATCGTGGTCACATCTGTGCCGCCCAGCCGGTTGCAGGGCCAACTCATAAATCCGCGGGAACACCAACAACTGAGTCCGTTGTGCTCAGCCCTCCAGTGGCTGATGGCCCGGTGGTGGTTCAAGCGCGCTTCTATCTGGATGACATCAACGCGATAGACGACGGCAGCGAGACGTTTGAGTTTAGAGGAGTGCTTACGCTTACGTGGCGTGACGCTCGACAAGAATTCGATGCTGCTGTTGTTGGTGTTGACGAGAAGCTCTATCAGGGCGACTTTCAATTTAACGAGATTGCTCCCAGTTGGTTTCCTCAGGTGGTCCTCGTTAATGAGTCAGGCATGTATGAAACGCATGGCGTTTTGCTGCGGGCAAAGCCGGACGGGACGCAGATTCTGGTTCAGACGGTGAACGCAATTGCAAAGACAGAATTCTCCATAAGACGATTCCCGTTTGATCAGCATCAACTCGAGGCCGTTTTTGAGGTATTGGGCTTTGACGATACTGAAGTGGTATTGGAGACTGCCGCCGAGGTTGGCGATGCGCACGGCAGGGTGCACATACCCCAGTGGACGATCTCGAGTGTTTGCTCGGAGATCAGGGATCGCGCCGCACCCTACGCCGGACAGCGGGGCGTTGCGTCGGCGTTAGTTGTGAGCGTAGATGCTCGGCGGGAGAGCTTTTACATCATCCGACTGGTTGTGATTCCGCTGATCGTCATCGTCCTGCTCTCCTTTTCGGTGTTTTGGATGGACCGATCATCGTTGGGTGATCGGATCAACGTATCATTCATCGGAATTCTGACCGGCGTGGCATACCAAATCGTGGTGAGTGACCTTGTGCCACGCATTTCCTATAGCACACTGATACATGGCTTCTTAAACTTGAGTTTTATCTTGATGTGCGCAACCGTGGTGATCAACTTGATCGTTGGATCGCTCGATCAAAAGGGAAAGTCTGAGCTTGGAAATCGCATCGATCGCCGGTGTCGTTGGATTTTCCCATTGGCTTATTTTTCGCTTATTGGGCTGATGGTTGGAGCGGCCTTTCTGTTCTATTAGCCAATCGTGAAGAGGCCGCGAAGCGGTTCATGCGATGGCCTGGCGCTTCCACAGCGGGCTCAGAAGTTTGGACGGGCGGCCCTCCCGAAGGATTGCTATTTCTAACTGCGCATCGGCCGGCGGCCGCTTGTGCCAAGCATTCTCTCGCTCAAGCTCCTTGAACCATTGGACCTGGTCAGCCTTGAGGCCCTCGTACTACTTCCGCCAACGATGGAAAGTCTGCTCGGTCACGCCGATCTGTTTACATACCTGGGCCGCCGTCCGACCTTGGGCGATCAGCACAGTCGCCTCACGCAACTTTTTGACGATCTCCAAGCCACCTTGTTTCCCGAATCCAGCCTCACACAGCCCCCCATCCAGGCGACATCACCGGCCTGCGTGCGATTTCTGCGGATACACAGTCTTTCCGTCGCGTTCTGTCTTGGGCTCATAACCCCCAGATTGTGCCGGGGAGGCTGTGGATGAGCGAGATACGGAAACGAATCTCGCAAGAAAACCTGACTGGACTCTTGGCCAGCCATAAAGGGGAATCGAGATGATTGGAAGGTTCGACAATCAGCGCGGCAATGAAACCGAGTTTGCGGAAAGACTCATCGAACAGTGGTATGTGGCCGGCTGGGACAATGGTTGTCTTTGGGTTCAAGCTCAACGGCAAACCCTGAGCCTTCCGCAGTTCTGTTCGCTCCTGAAGCGGATTCAGCGTCTATTCAGAAATGACGTATTCAGCGTTGTCGTCTTCCACTTTGATCGCGTGGAAGCTCACCCGGACCATTGGGAGCTCGTCGTTCGCCTGCTCCAGGAGTTTGCGAAGTCAACGCAGGCTCAGTGTCGCATTGTGCAGTACAACAGGCGCCAAGATTGTCAAACCTGCGACCTCGGCGATGCCGCCCGTCAATCGCCGGACACCAGGCGTTCAATCTATCCGCCGATCAAGTTGAACGGCATCTCCTTCGTCATCGAGTAACGCCGGTGCCATCGTGAAGGGCAGCCCTTTTCTGATGCTGCCGAAGAGAATCGCGATTCCCCCCTTCTGTACCCTGCATGCTTGTGTTCCGTGCGGTGTTACCGGATAATCGGCGATTTGACGTTAACAGGTCGGCCCGCCGCGGATTCATGACACAAGAAAAGCCCTCAGCAGCGACAGAGATGTTGACCGCGTTGGGTACCAGAGACCCATCGCTCATCGCGGCACAGCTTCTGCCGATGGTTTACGCTGAACTGCGAGTCTTGGCCGCCAATTATTTGCGGCACGAACGGAATGGGCACACCCTCGATCCGACCGCCCTCGTTCACGAGGCGTTTATTCGTCTTGTAGATCAGACCCGAGTCGATTGGCAGGGCAAGACGCACTTTTTCGCAGTTTCCGCAGAGGCGATGCGACGGATTTTGATCGACCACGCACGCGCCAGAAAGCGGGCCAAGCGCGGCGGGAAGGACTGGCGCCGCGTTGCCTTCGATCATGTCGTGTCTGAACTGGCGATTCTTGATACCGATATCGTCGACTTTCGCGATGCGCTCCAAAAACTTGCCCAGCTCGATGCGCGACAGGCGAAGGTGGTCGAATTGCGATTATTCGCGGGGCTCTCAATGGAGGAAATCTGTTCGGTCCTGGGGGTCTCCAAACGAACGGTTGAAGGTGACTGGACGCATGCCAAGGCCTGGCTTCGTGCCCAATTGAGTTCCATGAATGAAAGAGGCGGCGGAACGACATCGTAGAGCCAAGGAAATTTTTCTCCAGGCTTGCGAGCTGCAAGTCGGTGAGAGATTGAAATGGGTGTCCGAGATTTGCCGCGGAGACGATCGTCTGCGCGGCGAGGTTGAGCGCCTTCTGGCGTTTCACATGCCTGCCATCGTAGGGAAACAACCCCATGTTCAGATCGAAAAACTTCCAGAAGTTGATGCCCGCGTCAGAATAAGGGTCCAATCCCACAAACTTACGGAATTGCCCACGTTTGAAACCGGTGCAATGGTCGCCGGTCGTTTTAGGATTGTCTCCCTGCTCGGCGAGGGCGCGATGGGGCGCGTCTATCGTGCGGAAGACGTGCGATTGCACCAGACTGTGGCCTTGAAGTTTCTCCCGCGGCTACACGTCATTGACCCGGCGTGGCGGCAGCGCGTGGAGCGAGAGGTAAATCTCTCTCGCGAGATCAGCCATCCGAGTATCTGTCGCGTTCACGATCTCGGCGAGGAGAATGGCTCGGCGTTCATTTCGATGGAATTCGTTGACGGCGAGGATCTCGCTTCCCTCTTGCGACGAGTCGGTCGACTGACGGGAGACAGGGCCATCGACATTGCGCGCCAGGCGTGTGCCGGCCTGGCGGCAGCGCACATCCACGGCGTTCTCCATCGCGACCTGAAGCCGGCGAACATCATGCTTGACAGTGAGGGCCGCGTCCGAATTACCGATTTCGGGCTGGCGGCGCTGGTCGGGCAGGTTGAGTCTGGTGAAATTCGCGCGGGGACACCTCGATACATGGCCCCGGAACAAATCTCCGGAATCTCCGTGACCGAACGAAGTGACATTTATTCACTGGGTCTGGTGCTTTACGAGATGTTTACCGGCCAGCGCGCATTTGATGCCGAGAACGTCGTTGAGTACGTGCAGCTCCATCGGTCCGTCATAGCCGTGGCGCCCTCATCCATCGTTCCTGAAATAGATCCGAAAGTCGAAGCTGTTATCATGGCCTGCCTGCGCAAGGACCCCGCTGGGCGGCCTGCGTCTGCACTGGAAGTCGCGGCGGCACTACCTGGAGGCGACATATTGGCGGCAGCGCTCGCCGCCGGGCAGATTCCCACCCGAGAGATGCTGGCGGAGTCAGCCGCAACCTGCCCCACAGATCGCCCGTCGATTTCGAAAGTCGCGGTGGCCACGGTAGCGCTCTTGATCAGTGCGGTACTGCTCGGATTGGAGAATTCTCCCCTGGGTTTATATGGCGGCACGAAGTCTCCTGATGCGCTGACGGATCGATGCGAGCAACTCGTTGTCCAATCCGGCCACGGTTCGATTCGTGGTAATTCGGAGAGAAGGTTTTATCTCGCATCAGATGAAAAATTAGAGGGCTCGGTGCAATCCATCCTGGGCGCACGAGTCAACCTGGCTGCACAACACTCCGATCAATTGCTGTTTTACTACCGCCGGGACGAGGAAGGACTGCGCTCTCTCGTCAGCAACCCGCTTGCTTTTATCATGCCCGGCGCAAGCCCGGCCCAGTTTGAATCGCAGAGGGGCGATGGGTCCACGGTCATACTGGACGGCCAGGGCAGGCCGCTTCTCCTGCAGTCCAACATGACACTCGGCGAGGCCCCGCCGGCGGATACGTCGCCGCTTACGCTTGATGCGCTTACAGCGATGGGAGGATTTGATCCACAATCGTTGGCTTCGGTGCCGTCGATCCTCAGGGCGGAGTATCCTGGGGTAATTCACACAGCCTTTACCGCGCGGCGAGCCGATGGCGAATCCAACGTCATCGCCAGAATCGAAATTGACGGTACGCGAGACAGCGTATCATCGTTTGCGATTCTGAAAGAAGCCAGCGAGCAAGGCGCCGCCGCGCCGATATCCATCGCGGAGTCACGATACACATTTGTACGTACCACGCGGAATCTCGTTCTTCTGATCCTGCTTGCAGTCGGTATTCCGGGTGCGTGGAAGAGCGCACGCGATCGCGGCGACTTCGTTGGCGCAGCGAGACTTGGTCTCTTTGTGCTGATTCTGAGGTTCGTAGGTAGCCAGCTTTCGATGCCTGAGGTAAGCACTTTCGACGAGTTGATCGATTCCTTGGCATCAGGCGCAATCAGTGCGCTTTGCGAGGGACTTATTGTCTCCCTCTTCTACCTGGCGATCGAGTCTCAAGTGCGGAGACTCTGGCCAAGGACGCTGGGCTGCTGGAGTCGAGTCCTGTTGGGCAAGATCCGCGATCCCTTCGTTGGCCGCGATGTTCTGATCGGTTGCCTCTTTGGATGCTTCTGGGCCGCGATGGTCTATCTTGAGCAGCGACTACCCGGCTGGATGGGTTGGATCGCCGAATCGCCCGGCAGGTTTTCCGCCAGAACGTTCATCCACCTGTTTGGAAGCCGCTTCGCGTTGGTCGGCATCTTGAACGCGATTCGAGATAGTATCTACCAGGGCCTTGTTGTCCTGTTTCTGCTCGTTCTTGCAACCCGCATCGCTGGCCCATACCGCCGCGCCGCGATTGTCGCGACCTGGCTGATCTGTTCAGCGATGTATTCCCTCGCAGGATCGAATCCATTTACAGCGTGGCTCTTGATCTCCGTCGTGTGCGTTTCAACCGCCCTTTATCTCGTTGTCCGATGGGGGCTGCTCAGCCTGATCATCGCCCTCTTCGTCCTTAGCTTGCTGACCAACTTTCCGCTGACCGCGCAGCTTGGCGCCTGGTACGCCGGATACGGACTCCTCGCGGCCCTTTCCATACTCGGCCTGTGTGCCTGGAGCGCCCTCGAATCACTTCGGCCTCCCCGACTTGAACGACAGCCCACCTTTCAGGCCTAGCCACTCCCAACGGTTCCGATAAACAGCCGCCGCCTCCCCCTTGAATTCCTAAATATCTCTTGCGGATCGGATGAGTCTCCGTCGCGTTTACTTCCGGCCCCGGCGGATCGGGATGCCGCGAAGTGATGCAAGACAAGGTCGGGATTGGTTCCCGACGTCGCGGAAGTCTGGTTGAGCCGGCGGATTTCGAGGAGTTTGTTTATGAAGTTTTCACGTGTGAAGAATTGGCTGATGGCAGCCGGTGGATTCGTGGCGTTTCAGGCCGCGGGTTGCAATTTCCTGGAACAGATTCAGGACTTTCTGCCCAACTTCCCTACGCCCGGCGTCTAATTGTAACTCTGACGAACCCTGAGAAACCCAATCGTCCGGCTGACTCACCGTACAGCCTTTGGAGAAGATGGTGGGAGCGGTGTGGGCGACACGCTTAAAGGAAATCTCCCCTTTTGTCGCCCCCCCAAA
This sequence comes from uncultured Planctomycetaceae bacterium, assembly GCA_964498115.1. Taxonomy (GTDB): domain Bacteria; phylum Planctomycetota; class Phycisphaerae; order UBA1845; family UTPLA1; genus UTPLA1. The sequence continues at coordinate 45,837 of CAZCGF010000007.1, forward strand.
GGAGGCGGAGGCGTCCCGTGGTCAACTCGACAACGGGCGTCTCTCCTCCCTTTTTCTTGACACCAGCAGTCCTCATGGACGTTCACAAAACGTGATTTGGACGCGACGCGCGATGAAGCATTCGAATCAAACTCGGAGTTGATCATGTACCCACCGCAACCAGTCCACATCGCAGGCACCGGAAGCTTTCTGCCGGGCAACCCAGTGACAAATGATCGTCTGGAAGACGTTCTCGGCAGACTAGATGGCGCGCCGCCGAGGGTGCGATCTTTCGTCGACGCCATGGGTCCGCGGATGCTGGAACGCAGCGGTATTAACGCGCGGCATTTCGCAGTCGATCCAGAGACCGGAAATCTGACGCACACCTTCGCAAGCATGGCTGAGGTTGCGTGCCGAAATGCGCTCGCCATGGCCGACATCAAACCGCAGGAAGTCGATTTAATCGTCATGGCCTGTCCCTCCTATGACCAGAGCACGCCGCCAACCAGTGCATTGCTGCAGGAGCGCTTGGGGATCGATGCATGTGCTGAGATGGAAATACACTCCAACTGCTCCGGAACCGGCAAGGGTGTACAGATCGCCTTCGACGCGATCGCCAGAGGCCGCTACAAGACGGCTCTCGTCTGCTACGCTCAACTTTCCTCGGTCTACCTGCGGAGCTGCTATTTCAACCAATCGCAAGTCAACAAAGTGAATGCCGCGCTCCGCTGGATTCTCGCTGACGGGGCTGGGGCCGTTGTGCTCACGTCCGACGAAAATGGACGAGGAGCACCGCTGTTGATCGATACCTTCGTTGAGTCGGTCGGCGGCAGTCGCCCGCCCGGCATGACAGCCGGCGGCGCGGCAGCGGACTTGATCGAAACCACCTGTCAGATTCCTGAGCTATACGCTGCCGGCAAACATCATTTGTGGCAGGATTTCAACGCCGTCAGTCATTCGGCCGCACCCCTGCTGCTCGACGGACTCGAGAGGTTCACGAAGAAGCTCGGTTTGCCACCACACAAAGTCGACCACTATGTCGTTTCCATCCCTTCCCTGAAGCTTTATGAAGAGCATATTCCTGCGTTCATGGATCGTCTCGGAATCTGCAAGGACCAGATTCAGTTTCGATGTTCACGAGTCGGTTATGTTGGCGGCGCAGCGACACTCGTTCATCTGGACCAGATGGTTCGCACCGGCGAGATTCAGCCTGGCCAGCTCGTAATCGTACATGCAGTCGAGTCGAGCAAGTGGATGACGGCAGGATTCGCATTGCGGTCGTAGGGCGATCGCGTAGCCGCCACGCTTGGCTGCGGAATCCATCGTCGTCAGTGTTTACCTGGTTCGATTTACCTAGATCAAGATGCCGCAGCCATGATGAAACGGATTGATACCTGGCTTCGCACGAACACGCTGCGTGCCTCGCTCACTGAAATCAGGCAGTTTCTCGACACCTGGTACTTCTCTCTCTCCGAGACCGGACATCTCTACGTCAAACCCCTGCGATCATCGGTCACCCGCCGCGACGTTCGAGCCTTCTTGAAACGGCTCGATATACTTGGAGAAGACCGGTTTCCTGAATGCATCGTCTTCGATTTCACGACGATCGCGATGTCACCGCGCCGATGGCATCAGATCACTGAGGCCCTTCTTTGGCATGCGAACCAAATCAGATGCTCCACGCTCGTCGTTTCCAATCAACTTAAGCGTAAGAGTGTCGCGATGATCTTTCGTACCGAGACCAGCCCGGAAACCGCACGAACGGGCTGACGGCTGGGATGCCTTTCCCGGTAATCGACGCCGACATCACTTAGTACCGCTTGAAAGCCCGCCTATTGCGGCTAACTTGGTGAACGATGGCCAAAGCCGCCTCCAGAGGAATCGCCACCGTCCTCAAGTGCCCGCGTTTTTCAGACAGAGGCAATGCTCGTTTACGGATCCGTTTTCTGAGCTTAACTGTTTCTGGTTATGCCCCCCTAGAATCGTCATGACACAGACTGTCCGCGCCGACCAAACCTTGTCAATCCGAGCCAGCAAAGGTTGTCGCGTCGGCAAATGTCGAATCCCGCCCTCTTAACTCTCCACAGTCAAAAAGAATGACCATCAACATTCTGAACCCGCGCGGGTTGAACTCAAGAACGAAAACGAGTGCTGTTTGGCGCATTCGTCGCCCGGTCGAATAAGACTAGAATGGTGCCGCTATGCAGCTATGGGGCGAATGTCCCGACAAGTACCTGCGTGAACCCTTGGATATCCAGTCCGTCAACTTGACCGGTGCCATCAAGATCGGCCGCAGCCAACTGCGGACCTGTCGGCGGCGATCCGAGCAGAATCGCAACGAAGCAGGTGATATCGGATTCATCGGCCACGCCGTTGGGACACGCGTCCCCGCGAACAGCGCGCTGCTCATCGACAATCATCCCGCCGCCGACTGCGCCGGGCGGAATCTCCATCGGCGTCGGCGCGAGCTGGTAGAGCCGTAGGCCATTAAGATTTAGTACCGCGCCGGGGCCAAGCGTGAGGTTTTCGCAATAGACGACCTCCATGTTTGCGCCTCCTCCATTGTCAAGGTAGTCGACGAGACTGACATGCGAACCCGCAGCCAGCGTGATGTTTCGCAAACTGAAGTTGTCTTGGGCACCCACGGCCGACGCGCCGTTATCCTCGCTGGGGGCTTCAAAAGTTGCCCAGCCTGTCAGCGAACCCGGCGTCAAGTCGGGCGACTGTCCGCCCGAGATCATGAGCACCGAGCCGGCTCCCCAGGACCACGATGCCGACGTGCCATCGGTCAGGGCATTCCTGAATGAATCAACAACCCTCAAGGTGCTTGCAACTTCCAGCACGCCGCCGGGACACAGATCGATCGTGCCGGCGATGAGCGTCGAACCAAGCACATGCAACTCAGCCGTCGGGGGCATTCCCATCGGGTCGGGGCAGATGGTCACAGTGCCGCTGATCGTGACTGTCGAGCCATTGCGCACATTCACGATTCCCCCAGTGATGGGAAGAACTGCGGCGGTAACCGTCGCGGGACCATTCGGATTGATTCCGATCTCGACAATGCTGATGCTTCCAGGCGGAACGTCGATACAGTCGGCAATCGTGGTCGTGTTACCGGAAATCTTGACGGTCCCCCCTCGAGCTTCAATTCGGCCATTACCACCTAAGTTGGTTTCGATGTTCAGAACGCCGCCGTTCACAGCCAAGAATATTCCATTATTTGTCTTTAACCCTGGCGCATTTATTCGAAGAGGATCAGAGGGATGGTCTGCCATAACGATGGCATCGAATTCATTCATGAATTCACCGAAAATCCGTCCGGCTCCTTCGATACGATGACCAGTGCTGTTGGTGAAAGAACCCTTGAATTCCCCGATTCTCGCAAATCTGTTCCCCATCCGGACGCACCCTTTTCCGGACAACGTCGTACCCGACTCCTGCGGGACCAGAAACGTAGCATTCGTCGCATCGATGGATCCGACGGCGATGACGCCCTCATTGACAATGGTCTGTTTGAGCGCGCCCGTTTGGCCGTTGGGCACGCTGACGTTTGGCGCGATGACATCACCCTGGACCATGACGTCTTCCAGAGTCCCGCTTCCCAGCAGCTCGATCTGTCCTCCTTGAAGACCCACAATGTTGCCGCCACTTACGTTCTGGCCGTTCACTTCGAGCTTGCTGCCCGTCCCGTCTGCGCAGATTTCGCCGACCGTTGCCTGTGAGACACTCGCCGCATCCAACAGAAAGCGTCTCCCATCCCGGGCTCGCAGCGCGCCGCCGTTTTCGATCGGCAAGTCGGCAAAGATGGACCGGGCGCTCGCTCCGCTCGAAGAGTTGACTTCAACAGTCCCGCCGTTCGACGTGGTCAGCGACAGAATCGTCGGTGATATATCCAACGTAACAACCGCGGTTTTTCCATCGACGAACACCTCGTATTGGGTCATCCCCGCATTATTCGGCACGACGGTCGGGCACCAGTTGTTAGGGTCGCTCCACGCGCCATCCTTCGCTACCCAAAAACTCTCCACGATTCCGGGGGTTTCGCACTCATCGGGCACA
>CAZCGF010000008.1:0-15545 GCA_964498115.1 uncultured Planctomycetaceae bacterium
TTTCCACCCAAAAACTCGAACCACCCCAACCCGCGCCCGCCACAAGTGTTGCCACATTTCCGAAGGCCCGTGTGTCACTATATGTCACCTTCGATTTTGCACGACTTGCGCGTACCCGGAGCCCGGCCGAGCGCAAGTGCCAGGAGGATCCACGAATGCCCGCGCGCACCGCCCCCGTCCAAAGTCTTGATTTTTTGACTTTTTGGTGTTTTGACGTTTCCCCGTCGTCACCAATTGGTCTGGTCCTGCAGCTCCACGCCCGGCTCGAGGTGGAACTCGAACTGCTTCGGATCGACCGGCACGTCAATCTGGATGTCGTTGATCTTTGTCACCTGCATGACATTGTCGAAGCGGTCGTAGTTGACCGTCTTGACCATGAGGGGAATGTCCTTGCGGAAGAAAGTGAGAGTCTTGAGTTGAAGCACTTCTTCCTCGCTGATCTTGGCTGCGCGAATCACCCAGCAGTCCTTGCCGTCCACCTTCTCGTCCGGAAGGACCGACAGGTTGTAATCGCGGCGCAGAAAGAAGAAGAACTCCGGCGACGGGACCGAGGACTGCAACTTGTCGATCCGGGCCTTGAAGGCCTTTTTCACGCCGTCCTGCGTACCAAACTGATACATGTACTCGCCGTCGCTCATCAGCGTCAGGACCGCGGTCGATTTCTCGTCCTCGCCGCCGCCGATGCGACTCGTCTCGACAGTCATGTCGATGCGGTAAAGCACCTTGTCGCCGTCAAAGAGGTAAGCCATCGGTCCGTAGGTGTGGCTCTTGACCCAGGCGTCATTCTGCGAAGAGTCGAACTTGACATCGATCGTCGCCGTGAACGACTTGATCCGGCCGCGGAGGGCAAGGATTTTCTCCTCCAGCGAGTCGATCGTCTCTGCCGCGCCCGGTTGCGTCGAAGTCGCGGCCGCCTGCTCCGACGGTTGAGCAGGTGCATCGGCGGCGGCCTGACTCTCTTGGGTCGCTTCGGGCTGATGTGGCGTCGTCGAATCCGACTGAGCGCAGGCGGACAGAAACATCACTTGAGTCATCGCGGCGACAAGGAGCAGGTGCTTCATCGTTTACTCTCCAATTCCATTGGCCGTGATTCTCGCCCACTCGAGCGGGTAAGTCCACAGGCAGCGGCATCAGAAAGGAGTCCGCGGTGCATTATCGGGCACCGCGACGCGACCGGTTTGCATTGAATTGCAACGGTGCCATGGCGTAAAATGATCGCGAGGCCGGTAGCGGCCTATTGAGCGAGGGGCCACGGACGGCGCGGCGCGGTCGCAACGATCGCACCGGAGGGGGTCGCCGTGAAGCGCAGGGTTTTCGTCATTCTAATCGGCCTCACCGCCGGCTGCGGTCCCGGCGGCGGTGGCGGTGGATCGGGCCTGCCCGCCGTGTTGCCGCTGCCGATCTTTCTGCCGGTGCCGGTCGGCCTGCTGAACGATACACAGAGCCTGCTCGAGGGCCAGTGGGTCATCTCGGACGCCGCATCGGCACGGTCCTGCATCGTCATTCAGGAATCCCGCGTCTCCATCATCGACGTGAATTGCAGCAGCGACGGATCGGGCTTCGCCTCGCGCATCATCTCCGCGCCGCAGATCACGCGAGCCGGCGATGTGATCGTCATCACGGTGACCTACAACCTGCGGTCAGACACATCCCGAAGGCTGCGACTCATCTTCACCGGCGTTCTGCAAGATGACGGGACTTTCGTCGGAACCCGCCGCGACGAAGACCTCGTCGAGGAAACCGTCTTTCCCGAACGATTCGCCATGATGACACGTCCGTAATCCCCATCGTCCTAGAACGAATCTCCACACATAAAGACCAGCGCCCCTCCGTGCGCGGCCCTATTGCCGCCCCCGGGAATTGGGACGAAATAACGATATCAAGCCATGCAATAAAGGCGGCCGATTCATCGTTAATGCCCACATGGTCGCCCAAGCCACAGGAGGCACTGGGCCCCCGCCCGCCAGAGACTTATTCCATCCGAGGAGCCAAACAATGAACCGCAAGTCAATGACGATGCTCGGCCTCGCGATCACCTCGACCTTGACGGTACTCGGCTGCAATGGCCAGTTCCCGCTCGGCCTCATTGGCGGTAGCGCCGCCAACCGGGACGTCCTGCCCGACGCCATCGCGCTCGACATCAGCGAACTCGGCGATGAGGACACCAATGCCGCGAAGATGAAGGACGAGGAGGCGGCGCGCTGCACCGGCGACCCGGCCATCGACCGCACCCTGCGAGTCGGCGTTGTCGTCACACACGCCTTCCATCGCCTCGCGGACCGCGCCCTGGCGCTTGGCGCGAGGATTCGCAACGACATCGACGATCCGACGCAGACGCAGGTGGAAGGCACGTTCCCCGTTCTCGGCGGCACGACCGCGTACAAGGCGGACTTCTCGGCGTTTGACATCGACGGCGACGGAGCGGCGGACGGCTCCGGAATGGCCAACGTCGAGCCGGTTGCGATTCGCATCTGGACGGACAGCGGCGCGGGCTATCAGCCCTTCATGTGCGCCCTGGTCACGACGCGGCCGACGACGTCCAACCTTGGCGCGGGTCAGTTCTTCACGATGCCTTCAGCGGCGATCCCCGACGCGCCGGCCGACTTCTTTGTTCACGTGGTATACGATCGCACCGACTCGACGCACAAGTGGAACGAGGCCTTCACGACCGGCCACATGCGGCCTAACGTGAGCACGTCGACGGCTCATCATCGCGTGGACGTCCGCACCAACGCCAACGATCAGGTCGAGCGGACGATTCGGTCCACGTCCACTTTTTCGGAGCACCCACTGGGCTTCGCCGACTACTCATTCGCCGCACATTTTAAGCGCGGGGGAATGGCGGTGCTGCTGTCGGGCCTGTCCACCGGTGGCACGACGCAGGTTAACTTCAGCAATGCCTGTGTGGACATTTCCAGTTGCACGATCGACGCGGGCGGAACCGCCTGCTCCGATTTCGACACGCAGGACATGAACTTCATCGATGCGGCCGCCGCGAGCCAACTGATGTTTCCGGCCGACTTTCCAAGTACGCCGACATTCTGAACTTCGCCGCATCTGACAGAGTGACGAGCGCCCGGGTCGATTGACCCGCGCCTGGAGGGAGGGTGAGAGATGCATTTGTGCCTTATGCGTGCAATGCGCGCGACGGTGATATGCATCGGCGCCCTGACATCCAGTCAGGTTGCTCTTGCCGGTGGCGCGAACAATCCACCGATCCTGATTGCGGGTCCGGCAGCGACGCCGCTAAATCCCTATCAGGGCACGCCCGTTACATTCTCAGTCGCCGCCGTTGATCCGGATGGCGATGCCCTCACCTTCGACTGGCACTTCGACGATGGACTTCATGCGACCGGCCCGGTCGTCCTGCACCGATTCGGGGCGATCAGCACATTCATTGTCACAGTGACGGTTTCGGACGGAAACGGCGGCACTGTCGTCGACAGCGTCAGCGTCGCGGTCGATGACTATCCGATCATGGATGCCGACATCGTGCCGCCGCGGGTCCCGGCAAACTGGACGACCGGGCCGAAGTCGGTCCTGGTGATGCTGGTGGATTTTCCGAATGCAGCGGCGATCGCGACCGTCCAACAGGCAACAAATATCATGAATCAGGCGGCGCTGTACTTCGCCGAGAACTCCTACGGGCTGATGACGATCAGCTCAACGGTCACACCGGTTCTGCACCTGCCCACGACGGCTGCCGATTATCCCATTGATCCACTCGATCCGGCGGTGGGCCGTGACAGTCTACGGCGGCTGCATCTCGACGCGCGGAATGCGGCTCGCGCGGCGGGCTTTGACGTCGATGCGTTCGACCTTGACCTGACGTGGGAACCGAATGTGACCGGTGGCAACAGCGCCGCGAACGCAAATCGCGGGTCCAACATTGAAACGCCATTTGTGGGCACCATCGAGCACGAGATCGGACATAACCTCGGGTTGCGGCACGCCGATCAGTGGCGTCCCACGACAACGAACCCGCTTGGGCCGGGAACAGACATCAACTATGGCAACATGTTCGACGCCATGGGCGCTGCGCCGGTTTATCCCGGCTCTCACTTTACGACCTATGCCAAGCACCGCCTGCAATGGCTGCCGGATTCGGCCATCATCGACGTGACATCCAGCGGCGTGTATCGCATTCACGCGTTCGATCAGCCGAATCTCAACCCTGCTCAATTCAATGCGCTGCGGATCAACAAAGACATTCGCGACTACTGGGTCAGTTTTCGGCAGGCGATCCCCTCGAATCCGTGGCTGATGAACGGTGTTGAGGTCTGCTGGAGCCCATTCGGTGGAACGGGCGGCCGGCCGGAGTTGATCGACACGACACCGGAGACCTTCAACAGCGGCTCCGAGCCTGACACAAGCGATTGTCCGCTGACGATCGGGAGGACGCTCGCCGACAACGTCGCCGGAATATTCATCACGCCTATCGGCAAGGGCGGCACATCACCGGAGTCGATGGACGTGGTCGTAAACATCGGCAACTTCGCGGGCAATAGTCCGCCGACCCTGACCTCGATCAATCCGAGTCAGACGGCTGTGTCGCCCGGCGCGACGGTGTTGTTCAGCGCCTCGGCCTCCGACGTGAACAACGATGTCCTCGCGTACCATTGGGATTGGGGCGACGGGGTCTTTGCGAGCGTGAACAGTCCCAACGCATCGCACACTTTCGCAGTCGCAGGGGAGTACCGCGTTCGATGTACCGCGACGGACATGAAGGGCGGCACGGCGAGCAAGTCGGCGATCATCACTGTCGGCTCACCGGGTACATTTCGTATCAGCGGACAGGTGCTACGCAGTGGACAGCCGCTCGCGGACGTGAAAGTGTTCTCGTCCGCCAGCGTCTTTGCCATGACGGACAGCGATGGAGCCTACACGATCGTAAACATTCCGGCGGGGAACTATTCAATTTCGGCGAATAAGTTCGATCACGGGTTTTCGCCCAGCGGGTTCAGTAACCCCGTGGTTGTCGGGCCGTCGAATGCGACGGGCAAGAGCTTCAATGCCATCCTTAACAATACCGCCGCCCCGGTGGTCGATTCCATTCCGGACCAGTTCACAGTCGAAGACATCACGACGACCAAGTTTTCGTTCACGGTGAGCGATGCCCAGACCCCTGCGGTAAACCTCATGATCACGCAATCATCGAGCAACCCGGTTCTCGTTCCGCCGAAGAATGTCGCCATCGGCACTCAGGGCGGAGATCGAACTGTGACAGTCCTGCCCGAGCCGGAACAATTCGGGACCGCGACTATTACGTTGAGCGTTTCGGATGGAACTCACGCCACGACGACCAGTTTCGACGTGACGGTTCTGGCCGTGAACGATGCGCCGCTCGCGGCCGCGGATGAGTACACGACGGTGGGGCCGCTCGTGGTCACGAGCTCCGGGGTGCTGACGAATGATTCGGATGTTGAGGGTGACTTTTTCTCGGCGGCCCTGGCGGCGGGGCCGATTCACGGAGTTGTCGACCTTCATGCAGATGGATCGTTTACTTACATGCCTGACCCGCTGTTTGTCGGCGCCGACGCATTCGCCTACACGGCGGAGGATGCCGACTCGTCACTCCCGACCCAGGTGAGCATTGACGTTCCTTTCGCCAGACTGGACTTGAATATGGATAGCGTCGTCGACATTCTGGACGCTGTCATTTTCGGCGACGCCCTGCTTGACCCGGCGGCCAATCCCAGCCTCATTTCGCGGGCAGACTTGACCGGCGATGGCCTGCTCGATGGGATGGACATTCAACCTTTTGTGGGCGCCATCTTGAGCGCTGGCCCCTAGCCAGTTTCGCCCGATATCTGACTCCCCGCCCTCTGTGATTTGACGAGTCCGGTGAGGAAGAACCCGGGTGATCGGCGAGATTCTGTACGCATCGGGCGCAACCGGTGTGCCCCAATTCACATAGAGTGAGTTCAGGTGATGGTTCCCGACCGTCAGGTTGGACCGGAACCGGGAGGGCATCTGCACTTTTATTGGCGTACGCGAAACGGTACACTGGTGCAAACGGTCAGGTCGGTGGGTGGACCGAATCGAGCCCCCCTAACGTCACTACCCAGCATCACAACGGGCCAACCGATGCTCAGGGCGAGTTCTCGTCAGGAGCCGAATCCACAGGCCAACAAGACCAATGGAGAGCAGGACCGGTCCTGTGGAGTGGGTGATTGGCACTACCGGTGCCGCCATACTTTTTATTCCTACAACGGAGAGACACGTCCATGCAGCGTTTCGCGCTCAGCCTGTTGACGGTAGCGGTCTATTCAGCACTTTCCACGGTGAGCCGGGCTGCCCAGCCCGTCGCCCCCATCGAGATGGCCGCGCAGTCGCTTGAGCCGACTTCGCTTCATCTTCGTGCAGGCAAGATTGACCTCGATGCGTCGCGCTCCATTTCGCGAGCGGGCCCGGCGGTGCTTGCGGAAGCGGGGCACTTCGTGGTGCAGTTGGATGGGGCGCTGACGCCGAATCGCGTGGATGCACTGCGCGGCGTTGGTGTCGAACTCGGGCAATACCTTCCGGCGAATGCTTATATCGTGAAGCTGCCTGCGGGCTACGACGTGGCGGCGAAGTTCGGCGATGTGCCGTTCGTCCGCTGGGTCGGGCCGTTTGAGAAGTCGTGGAAGATCGATCCTTCGATCGGCATGCGGGCGTTTGAGACCGATGAGCGGCAGATCATCGCGGCGCGAGGGGACGCGGTGCTTACGGTTGCCCTGTTTGCCGGGGAGGATATGGAGAAGGCACTGGCCGAGATTCAGCGGATTGCCGGTGTCATCGTTCGGGACGCCGTTGACAACGAACGCGGAGCGGCGATCGAGGTGGAAATGCCACTGGTCGATCATGCGAAACTGGCAGATGTCGCAGCGGTGCAGTGGGTGGAAGAAGCCCCGGAGATCGTCCTGCGAAACGCGACGAATAAATGGATCCTCCAGACCAACGTGACGAATTCGACCACGGTCTGGGACCACGGTCTTCACGGTGAAGGCCAGGTCGGCGGGCATATCGACGGCGGCGTTCGGCAGACGCACTGCTCTTTTGCCGACCCGGGTGGTAATCCCATTGGGCCGAGCCATCGCAAGATTGTCGCTTACTTTGGCAGCACGACGGCGGACTCTCACGGAACACACACAGCAGGCACCTTCCTGGGCGACGAGCAGCCGATCAACGGAACGACTGCGAACCGCGGCTTGGCGTACCTGGCGAAGATGGCGTTCACGAACCTCGGCACGGTGACGTCGTCGAATCTCAATTCCAAGCTGGTTCAGGATCATGCAGCAGGCGCGAGCGTACACAGCAATAGCTGGGGAAGCGACGGATCGAGAACGTACATCACGTGGTGCCGGGACATCGACCTTTTCACGTTTAACAACGAGGACGATGTAGTGTTGTTCGCCGTGACCAACGTGAATGCCGCGGTCTATCAGCCGGAGAACGCGAAGAATGTCATCGGCGTCGCGCTGACCAGCGACTCGCCGAATCAGGGCAGCCAGTGTTCCAGCGTGGGATTCGCCCCGACCCAGGACGGCCGGCGCAAGCCGGAGCTTACTGCTCCGGGATGTTCCACGCTCTCGAGCAGTTCCGGCAGTGCCTGCGGCTTCACCAGCAGTGGATTCACCGGCAATTCGATGGCGTGCCCGGCAGTTGCCGGCGCGGCGCTTCTAGTCCGGCAGTATTTCATGGATGGGTTTTATCCGAGCGGCGCGGCGGTACCGGGTGACGGATTCACGCCAACGGGCGCGCTGATTCGCGCGACGCTGACGAATTCGGCGGTCGATATGTCCGGGGTATCCGGTTTCCCGGCGACGCGCGAGGGCTGGGGTCGTGTGCTGCTTGAGAATGCGCTCTATTTCGGGGGCGATGCGAGGAAGCTCATCGTGCTGGAGGACCTTCGCAATGCTTCGGGGTTGACCACGGGTCAATCGCGCGAGTACACGGTGTTCGTCAATAACAACACGGAGTCGCTGAAGCTCACCCTTGTCTGGACGGAGAAGGAAGCCGCGGTTAACGCGAATCCGGCGTATATCAATAATCTCAACCTGACCGTGACCTCACCGACGAGCCTCGTCTATCGGGGCAACGTTTTTTCCAGCGGGCAGTCGACAACCGGCGGTTCCGCGGACCTCGTCAACAATACTGAACAAGTGCTCATCAACACTCCGGAGCTGGGGGCCTACACGGTGCGTGTTGATGCCGCGACTGTGAACACGCCAGGGCCGCAGGGCTACGCGCTGGTGGCCACAGGCGATGTTAGTCCTTTCATTCCGCTGCCCACGATCGAGTCAATCACGCCGCCATCCGGTGAAGCCGATACGGTCGTACCGATCACCGAGCTGTTGGGGACGAACTTTCAGACCAGCGGCATGACGTTCGTGAAGCTGACCCGCCCAGGTTACCCGGATATCGATGCGAAGAACGTCAACGTCGTCGACTCAACGCATATCACCTGCATGCTTGATCTATCAGGCGCGGAGGTCGGTGTCTGGGACGTGGACCTCAAGGACCCGGACAACAACGTGGCCAGCCTGCCGAGCGGATTTGAAGTCACGGTCACGTGCACCAAAGGCGACGTGAATGACAACGGATTTGTCGACGGGCTCGATCTCCAGCGTTTCGTCGATCTGCTCGCTGGAGGTACCGGGCTGGCGAGAGAAAAGTGCGCCGGAGACGTCGAACTTGTTCCTGACAACGGCGTCGATCAGGACGACGTGGCGCCTTTCGTCGATTGTCTGCTGGGCGGCGGCTGCCCGTAGAGCCAATCGACATTAGGGTCAAAGGCGCAAGGCGGATTACCCACGGGTCGCTGCTAGTTTGCGGCCTGGAGCCTTACTTTCGCGGTCTGTTCTTTGTTGTCGCGGATAAAGCGGACGGTCACATCTTCGCCCGGTTTGTAGTTTTCAAGGGCGGCGCGGAGGTCATCGTATGAGGCCACCGGCGCTTCGTTGATCCCGACGATCAAGTCGCCCAGAAGAATGCGGCCGTCACGAGCCACTCGCGTGGCTCGCAGGCGTGCTTCGGCAGCACCGGTTCCGTCCACGACAGACTCAATCAAGACGCCCTTAAGACCCCATGCACGAACGTAATTCTCCGGCACGATGGTGATGCCGAGGTAGGGCCTGATCACGCGGCCGTGGGCGATGAGCTGCGGCACGACTTCATTCACGGTGTCGACCGGCACGGCGAAGCCGATTCCCGCGCTGGTGCCGGAGGGGCTGTAGATCATTGTGTTCATACCGATGAGCCGCCCGGCGCTATCGAGGAGCGGCCCGCCGGAGTTTCCCGGATTGATGGCGGCGTCGGTCTGGATCACGCCATCGATCGTTTGCCCCATCGGATTGCGGATGGATCTGCCAAGAGCGCTGACGACGCCGGTCGTGAGCGTCTGATCGAATCCAAACGGGTTGCCGATGGCGAATACCTTCTGGCCGACCTGAAGATCGCTGGATCGGCCGACGGGCACGGGCCGCAGGTCGCCGGCCGGCGCCTCAATTGCGAGGACGGCGATGTCCTTGGACGGCTCGACGCCGACGAGCTTAGCCTTCCAACTTGATCGATCAGACAGCCGGACGAGGACCTCCTGCGCGCCGCGTATGACGTGATAATTCGTGACGATGTGGCCTTGTTCGTCCCAGATGAACCCGGAGCCGGTGCCCTCTTCGGGAACTTCGAGGACACGAAACATTCCGATGGGCTCGCGACGGACGGCTTTGCTGGTGATATAGACGACTGATTTTGAGGAGGTCTGGAAAAGGTCAATCGTGGACTTCTCGTCACTGGCCAATTCTCCCCGGGCCGTCACGACTCTGGGGGTTGCGTTGGTTGAGACGCCTGCACCGCGAATCTGCCCGACGAGGAGCCAGCCGCCGGCCAGGCCGAGCAGTACACCCCCGAGCAAGGGCAATCGACGACTGGGCATCTGCACCTGCGCTGTTCCGTAGTCGTTCACGTTCAAGATGTCACCTCTGCGTGCTTGCGGCCTCAATCGATATGGGGCGCGATTTACCATGACCGACGGGGCAGGAAAAGATAATACCCATTTTTGCCGAATCCGGCTGGACATGGCCATCTCCGGCGGAAAATTCGCGTTCTGCAATTCGTGCCGGTGCGAATCCTGCGCCGGACTGGTTGCTTCAGCGAACACGTCCAATGGCCGATAAGTCGGAACGAGGACATGGCGAAGAAACCGGCCGCATTCGGCCCTGCGAAGGAGCGCACCCTTGAGCAAGCTCAACCTGATCATTCTAGTCATCTGCACGGCCGCGGCAGCGGGAGTCGGTTGCGATACGGCGGCGACCTCTTACCTCGACGCCGGGGCGAATCTGAACATTCCCGACGGCATCGATCCGACGAATCCGAAGATCGAACGAGCGACGATTGCGGTGGATTTCACCGATGTGCGAATCGTCCGAGTGGACATCCCCACCGGTCGGGTGTCGATTTCGCAGAGCCTCGACGGCAGCTCATCGCTCAGGGTCACCAAGACGATCATCCCCGACGGGATTAGTCGAGAGGCGATGGAGAAGCAGCTCAGCGAATCGGTGGTGAAGGCCCAGCGGTCGTTTGTTGACAATACGCGGCTGGATATCAAGGCGAGTTATTCGCCGAGCCTGACATCGACCGACATTGCATTTGACATTCGGCTGGTGCTGCCGGCCGGGGCGAATATTGAGGTCTTTGCGGAGAATGCGCCAGTTGAGATCATCGACCTTGTCGGAAGCGTCGAGATTCAGACGGCGAATGGGGCTGTAACCCTCGACAACATCGTCGGCAGCGTGGTTGCACGCACGAGCAACCGGCCGATCCAGGCCCGCTCCATTTCCGGAAATGTACAACTCACCACGTCGGAAGCGGCTGTCTCGGTTCGCCTGGAACCATCGATCACCGGCGCGATCAGCGTGACGACGACGAATGCTCCGATTCAGATGGCAATCGGACGCAAGAGTACGGCTGCGCTTGACCTCACCAGCACGGGCGGCGTCATCTCTGCAGACCTGACGGGATTCATCGTATCTGACATCACCACCGGTGCCGGTTTTCTCCGCGGCGTTCTCAATGGGGGCGGCGGTCGGATTGAAGCGCGGACCACAACCGCCGCGATCGAATTCGTCGGTTTCTAGCCGCATGGGGCGCACAATCTGCGCGGCTGACTTCACATCACGGGACGCCTCTGCGCCTATCTGGCGACGGAATGATCGAACGGTCGATCAGTATTGATGTGAATGCCCGATATTCTGAACGATTTTCTGATTTGAGAACCCCCCATGGCTCATAAGCCGCCGTCCACCTATGGCCGCGCCGTTCGACAGACCCTGCATTGGCTCGTTTCGAAAGAAAGCGTCGACCAGCCCTCTGGGGCGCGAGGCGAGGCTCAGTATCTGCTCTGCCACGCCCAGCGTCTGCACGAATCATTGACGCGACTTCCGCGGGCCGGCGAGAACAAGAAATGCCTCGTGGTCGGATCGTGGGGACTTGAAGTGCCCTACCTCGCCGGCGAGCTGGGATGGAGCGATGTCACCTGCGTTTGCGCGCCAACCAGTCGTGAAGGTGTTCGTCAGCGACGGATTCGAAAGCATCCGAACGGCGACGCCCAGTACGGCTTCACGCTGATTGAGCACGACATCGAGAGCGGCTCATGGCCGTTTGTTGATGGAGAATTCGGCCTCTGCGTTTATTGGGGCTGCATGGAGCACCTGCGCAGCGATCCGGAATTCTCGCTCTATGAATTGAATCGTGTTTCCGCGCCGGGGGCGACTGTCAGCCTTATCACCGACAACGCCATCAGCTTTCAGGCGACGCACTCCATGCTGCGCGGGCATCCGATGCCCATGCGAATTCACTGGCCCAGTTCCGAGGGACATTGGCGACTGTATACGCCGCCGGAAATCGGCGAACTGCTTGAGGGCACAGGTTGGCGGGTGGACGTTCTCACGTCGATTGTTCAGGACCCGCCGACTTACTGGAAGTGGTGGAAGCGCTGGCTGTTCAAGCGGTTGGTCGCCGATCAACGACGAGGATTCGGGCTTGCCGAGCCATACTGGAATGCCTTTGTTCTTGCGCACGCCACGAAGACTGGGCCTGCTACCCGGAGCTACCCAAAGTGGCTCTACAAGGACGAGAAGATTCGCCAATTGAAGGTGGACATGCTGGAGCTCGTTTCGCGCGAGCCGTCGCACGCACTGGCCGGCTAGAGTAATCGTGTTTTCTTGCGAGTGATTCGAGCCGCGGATGCAGGCACGCGGATTTTTCGGAAGTCCTACCAGGGGCGGCGGGGCTTATAGGCGCCTGGTTCCGACTTATCGCTTATTGAGCAGCCCACAAGTACCAGTTCAGGACTCGACGTCGGCGTGATGCGAGCGATCCGCACGTTTCGATCCAGCGGGGCCCACATGCCGTCGTCTTTGCGGCGAAGATGGAGTTCGTCGCCCGGGGTCAATGCGTGCAAAGCGTGCGTGAGAAAGCCGAGGCCCGAGGGCGAGTTGTCCACGGTCCACGCGCGGTGATCCTCAATGCGCCCGGGGCGCTTCCACCGAATGACCTCGTCAGCTTCTGTGCGGATTTCTCTTCGCCGTTCCATTTGATGGCCCCCGTCGTCTGAGACTCGTTTGCCTTGCTGCACCCATCGGTTCTTCAGACTGCCGGGCTTAGTCCGCATTTCGAGGAATCGGTCGACATCTTTCGCGAAAACTGTGCCACGCCCCTGGCGCGGATGAAAAGGGCGTTGTTTACGGACATTTGTTTCGATCGGTACAGGTTGCTAGACTGGATGGAATGAAAGGCCGGAAAGAGAGACACAGGCATCCCCTGGGGCACGGTGCCTTTACGCTGATCGAACTCCTCGTTGTCATTTCCATTATCGCGATCATCATCGCCCTGCTTCTGCCCGCCTTGTCCTCTGCGAGGCAAAGCGGCATCAGCAATGTGTGCCTAGCCAATCTACGCACGCTCGGGCAGGGCCTGACGATGTATTCGACCGAGCATCACGACCAGCTCGTACCTGGGCGACTGCCGAAGCTGGACAATGACAATTGGCGCGCATTGGTGAAGGGCGGCTGGAAGTATCGGCCGACTTTTCTGGCGATGATGGGGACGAACGTCAATCTCGCGGCGTTCGATGATCCGATGCCTTCGGCGGGCACGGTTGATCGATTTGGTGAGCCGGGCGATCAGCAGAATTACTCGAGCAAGGTTTATGTTTGCCCCGGTGTGCCGGACTGGACGGACGAGCGCAACGGGGCCTATGGATACAACTATCAATTCCTCGGGAATTCACGAATCAGCGATTCCGCGGATCCGACTTCGTTTAAGAACTGGCCGGTCAGCATCACGCGCATTCGCGACACATCGCGAACGGTTGCCGTCGCGGACTGTATGGGTACGGCCGCGACGTATGCGACCACGGATCGGTGGAATTACGAGAACAACGGTCGGGACGGACATCGATTCGGCAATGAGGGATTCAACCTCGATCCGCCGCGGATAGATGCGTCCAACGGAGAAGCGGCTGGTTTCCCGGACAAGCGAACGGCCGCCGATCCCCGACACCTTGGCAAGTCCGCCGTCTTGTTTGTCGACACACACGCTTCCATGGAATTGCCCGCAAACCTCGGCTATCGCGTTCGTGACGACGGCAGCTACGCCTTTGATGGGAACAACTCGATGTGGTCAGGAACTGGGCGCGATGAAGCGTGGGTTCCGGGCTACGGCTTTTAGTCTTCTGCCTCAATTGATCATTGGAAAGTCGGGGACCAAAAGGCACAGGTCTGCCTCCAGTTTGGCGGCGCCT
Source organism: uncultured Planctomycetaceae bacterium (assembly GCA_964498115.1). Lineage (GTDB taxonomy): Bacteria > Planctomycetota > Phycisphaerae > UBA1845 > UTPLA1 > UTPLA1. Next base: position 13,784 of record CAZCGF010000008.1, read on the forward strand.
GGTCGTTGCCCTATTGGTCCTATTGTGCTGTTTCGGGTGGGACTTCGACAATCTGCCGCGCGGCGAGAAAGGCCAGATGCAACCGGTGCACAGGCCGGCCCCAGGTCAACTCAACGGCCTTGGCGTAGATGCGCAATTGGCCCGCGTATGCGGCGGCGCGTTGAGCAACAGCCTCGCCCGGGACGCGATCGGTCTTGTAGTCAAGAATCTCCAAGCCATCGCCGGCGTCGAACAGGCAATCGACGATGCCCCGTACCAGCATGACATCCTGCGGATCTGTTTGCCTTGCCGCGGGATCGTAGCGGACGGGATCCACGCCAATGACAAAGGGCCACTCGCGATGGACGATCGCCCGCGAATCGCGAATTCGTCGGCCAAGATCGGTGGTGAAGAACCATGCCAAAGCCGCAAGATCAATCTGATCGCCTTCTTCCTGATGGAGATCGCCGGCCTGAATGATGGACGCGAGTTGATCCCGCAGATTTGCTTCATCGCAGGGCTGCGTTAGTTCGACGCGCTGGAGCAACTCGTGTGTCCAGGTACCGCGCTGGGTCTGATCAATGGACGCTTCGGTCGATCGGAAAGATGGGAGGCGAAGTCGGCTTGCATCGATTCCACGCCTCGTACCCGCCCCTTGCGAGAGATGCCACGGGTGAGCAGGGTCATCGGCATCCTCCTGGGCATTCCAGCGCCGCTTGAGCACGCTCGCGGCAGCCACGGCCGGCACACGCGTCATGGCCGGGGCGGGATAGGTACTGGTCAGGCGACGCTCGATGAGTTTGACCCATGCACGCGAATCGGCATCCGCTGCTGTTGCCCAAAAGTCGAGTTTGTCGAAGGCGGCGATCTGTTCCAGGCGGCTCGCCACGTCTGCTTTGACGGGCGGGTCGAGCTGCCAACGCCCCATCTCCGCAGCGTCGTACACGCGCACGAAGAATCGCTCGTCACTGCCCTTGTCCTTTGCATCTGCCCAGGCCGAGGGGTGACAGGCAAGCGACTGAACCACCCAGTCGAGGGCGCTCGTGGCCGATCGACGGTCCGCGACCGACAACGGGCCGATGTGGCCTGCAAGTCGAGCTCGCCATTCGTCGATCCGGCTGAGGGACTTTGTGCCAATCGCGATGAGACGCTCCTTGGCGCGGGTCATTGCCACGTAGAGCACGCGAAGCTCCTCGGCAAGTGATTGTCGCTTGACGGCCTCCGCGACCATGCGATGCGGCAGCGACTCGTAGCGAATACGCTTCTTGAGATCGACCGCCTCCATGCCGACGCCTAACTCGCGATCGAACAAGATCGCCCCACGACAGTCGGACAAATTGAATCGCTTGCCCAATTCTGCCACGATGACGACGGGGTATTCCAGACCCTTGCTGCGGTGGATCGTCATGACTCGAACGACGTCCTGCGGACCGGTCATGACTGATCCGGGCTCGAGGTCTTCGCCCATCGCGCGGACGCCGTCGATGAATTGCAGGAATCTCAACAATCCCTGTTTGCGGAAAGTTCCAAACTGCCGGGCGTATTCGTGAATTCGGATGAGATTCGCCCTACGCTGGGGGCCGTCGCGGAGACCGCTGACGTAGGCGAGGTAACCGCTTTCTTCGTAGATTTCCCAGATGGACTCGGCAAGCGGGCGGTGCCGTGCCCTTTGACGCCATTTGTCGATCTGATCGCGGATTCGCGCGAGTCGAGATTGCAGGTCGGTATCCGCCCCGCCGTCCGCATAGGTCCAGACCGCTTCGCAGAAAGCAACGCCCGACTG
>CAZCGF010000008.1:15645-28091 GCA_964498115.1 uncultured Planctomycetaceae bacterium
TCATATCCATGAGCGATGCAATCTTTGATGCGTTCGGCGCAGACCAGCGCCTCACGTTCGATGCGGACGAGCTCGGCGGCGCCGGAATCCTCGGTCGCTTCTTCGGTTTCGTGCGCGTCGTCGTCGCTCGCTGCCGAGGCGAAGTCCTCGAGCAGGTGCAGTTCCAACGGCGGACTGACTGCGGGGCGGAAATCCGTCTCTTTGCGGCCGGGGCGGAGCTTCGCGGATTCGTCATAGGCAATCCCGCCCAGCTCCGGCGTCATCAGCCGCTCGAAGATCGAGTTAACGGCGTCCAGCAGGATCGGGCGGCTGCGAAAGTTGTCGGCCAGGTCGATCGCGACACCGCGACTGTCGGGCTTACCGGCGGCGGCAAGGAAGTCCGCCCTGCGATCGAGGAACAGGCGCGGCTCGGCGAGGCGGAAGCGATAGATGCTCTGCTTCACATCGCCGACGGTGAACATGTTTGCCGGGCGCGGGGCAGCGGTCTCTCGACTGACGAGACGAAGAATCTCCGCCTGGACCGGATTGATGTCCTGAAACTCATCGACCAGGACGTGCTCGAATTGGTCGCGCAGGCGCGCCGCAACGCCATTGGCCTCGTCCGCCAACAACGCGAGCGCGCGGCGCTCCAGATCGGTGAAATCGAGGACGCCGAGTTCCGCTTTGGCCGCCTGATATCGGGCACGGAAATCGACCGCGAGCTGAAAAAGCAGCGCGACATTCGGCATGGTCCGTGCGATACCCTCACTCCAGTCCTTGACGGCGAACCGGCCGAAGGGCTTCTTGAGTCGGGTTTCGAAGAGGTCCTTCTTGATCTTCCGCACGAGCTCCGCGGCGTCGATAAAGGCCTGCTTATCCGCGTCCGCCAGATCTTCGAGCTTCTTGGTCTTGCGCGGCGGCGAAGGGAACTTGAATTCGGGAATGAGCCGAAGGCAGACGTCATCCACTCTCGCCACATCGGCGCTCGTTCCAAGACTCGATTGCCAGGTCTCCAGCGCGGCGGCGTATTCTCGGAGACAATCCGCAGACGCGGTCGCTGACGACGGCCAGTCGGAGAGCATGCGGATGTAGTCTGCGAGGAGTGTCGATTGGAGGCCAAGTTCCTCCTTCAATTCGCCAAGTAGCCGCTCCAGCCAGAATGACGAAAGTGCATCCCCGGACGAGTTCATCCGCTTGTTCGCCTGCGCGATCCATGCCTTGGGGTCCGGCAATGACGCGAGGAATTCATCCAATTGCTGAATGAGCTTCATCAGCAAACGCTCGGACGCCCCGCCGTAGGCGCTGAGAAAATCGAAAAACGCGTCCGCATCGGCGTCTTTCTTGCCTTCGTATTCGTCGAACACCGCCGCAACCGCTTCCTGGCGCATGAGCCGTGCGTCGGCCGGATTGAGAATCGGCACCTGGGGGTCCAGGTCAGCCTGCGGGAAGAAACGCGCAAGCAGCCGCCGGCAGAATGAGTGAAGCGTCGAGATATGGGCGGAGTCGAGCAGTGCCAGTTGACCCTGTAGCCGGGCGTGCGAAGGGCTTCGCTCCAGCCGACTCCGAAGGGCGGCGCCGATCCGACTTCGCATCTCGGCGGCCGCTGCATCGGTGAAGGTCACGACGAGCAGACGATCCACACCGCACGGCCGCTCTTCGTCGGCGATCAGGCGCGCGCAGCGTTCGGCCAGGACGGCGGTCTTTCCGCTGCCGGCCGCCGCCGACACGAGAATGCTGCCGCCCCCGGCATCCAGCGCGGCCTGCTGTGATGGCGTCCAGCGAATCTCACTCATTTTCGCGGCCCACCTTTTTGAAGACATCTTCTCGACTCATCGACTCCAGGCGGTTCAGATTTCGCGTGGCGTACTCGATGCGGCAGACGCTTCGGAATGCGCAGGTGCCACACGGCGTCCAGGTGCCGAGCATTGCCGGTGTCACCGAGATGTCCCCGCCGATCCATCGGGACGCGAGCTCGCTCATCCGATTGCGCATGTGCTCTAGCAGCTCCGGCAGCTTGCCCGAGGGCATGGCGTCGGTTGAATCGAGGTTTCCCGGCGAACCGTCGGCTTTGCGGAAGGCCAGGAACTTTTCGCTCCAACCGTCTTCGTGCGAAGGGTCCAACTCGTTGATCCAGTCGAAATCCACGACGCCGCGCGGACGAAAAGCTGACAGCGGCAAGGCGTCGCCTAACTCGACGTCCGAGGGGTGATCCACCTTCCTCAGACCGGCGAGCAGGGGAAGATAGAACGCACCGCCGGGCACGAGCTTTGCGCCCGCGAGTTTGTCGCCGTGGTCGCGAATTACCAGCAGGTAGGAGAGAAGCTGGAGGGCGAGGCCGTGATAGGCTTCGTCCAGCCTGAGGGATCGGCCGAGCGACCGCTTGTAGTCAAAGACAACCGCCAGACTGGTGTCACCGACCTTAAGCACATCGACGCGGTCCATCTTGCCGCGCAGCTCGATCGTCTTTCCATCCTTCGTCGTCAACAGGAGCGCCGGGAGTCCGTCTTCGCCTGACATTCCGAAGGCTCGCTCCGTCGCGATCGGCTTGAGCTTCGATCCGCCGAGGGAGAAACGCTCGCCTTCCTTGGCGACGGTCAACTCGCGTTCGCCGCGAGCGATGGTCCGCTCGATCTTTCCGGAATCGAGTCGGATTTCCTCGGCATAGCGGGGGACGGCCTGCTGGATGATCCTCGACAGGCTGCCTGCGATCTGCTCGGGCGAGGCCTCGCCGAGCGTCGTGCCCGTCTCATTGAGTTCGTTGACGTATTGCTCCAACACATCGTGATAGATTCTGCCGAGATCGAGACGGCTGAGCTCGTGCAGCGGTCGCGGCTCCAGACGCAATCCATAGCCGGCAAAGTGCTGAAACGGGCAGGCGGCGTAGGTCTCCAGCGCGGTGACGCTGATCCGATAGGGCTCCTTCCACAGCAAGCGTCGCGCGGGCGGGGTCAAACTCGCATCGGGGCGGCGTCCCAAGGAACGCAGCGCAGTGGCCATCGTCGGATGCAATGACTCGCAATTGCGCGTCCATTCGTAAAGGGCGTGCCACGAAGCGGCCTCTGCCGGATCAAGCCGTCCTTCACCGACAGCGCGCATTCGTTCCGAGATGCGGGAGGCCAGCGATCCGACACTGCTGATGATCGCCCCATCCGGCGGCCACGAGCGCCCCTGAGCCAGCCAGTCGGCTGCGTCGAGCACTTCTGCTCCCGATGCGGCGCACAGTGCAGGCATGAAAGGAGAGGCGCCTAGCGCCTTGCCCTCCTCGTCGGCCTGTGGATAACTCACCCAGAGAAACTCGCTGGGACGGGTGAAGGCGATATACGCCAGCATTCGCTCATCCAGCAGCCGGCTCGTCTGCTTCGCACCGAGGGCGACTCCGAATCGCTCAAGGCATGTTCGATGCTCGTCCGCAAAGATAGCCTCTTCCGCAATCCGCGCGGGAAACACCCCCTCCGAAAAACCGAGAACAAATACGGCGCGGACGGGCGGGTGACGGCTCCGTTCAATCGAGCTGACGAGCACCTGATCGATGGTCGAAGGGACCAGGCCGAGCGTGAAGTCGGCGAGGCCGGACTCGATGACCTCGCGGAATCTTGCGCCGCTCATCGGCTCGGCGCCGAGAGTGTCGGCGGCCTCATCGAGCAGCTTGATGAGATCGTCCCAGACCTGCTCGTGCTCGGCGGCTTCGTCGATTCGACCGTTCGTCGCCGCAATCTCGGCCCACCCAGCGATGGACTCGCGCACGGCAAACCGATCCATCACCTCCATCAGCCCTTCGAGCCGGTGCTGACACGTGGGACGCATCGCCCCGTCTTTCTCGCCGGGCAGCCAATTGCCGAGACGCTCCGTAATCCTGCGCCTCGATTGGTTGATTTCGTTGAGAGTTGAAGTGCTCTCAGGCGTCCTTCTCGCATCAGAGCCGCTCGCGCGGACAGGATACGGCCAATCCGATTCCCAAAGCGCCGCGGTGGAAAGTCCGTGGGCGAGGATGTAATTCTCGATGGCGGCGGCCGCGCCTACTTCCAGGCCGGAGAGTCCGCTCTTGAGAATGGTGAGGATGCACTGATCGAACGGCGCGCCGCCGAGGACGCCCAGGGCAGCGCGGACGAATTGAACCAACGGATGATGAAATGTCGGTCTGCGACGGTCGATGAAGTACGGGATGCCGCGTGCCGTCAGTGCGGACGATATGAGATCGTGATACGGCGTCAAATCGCGCACCACGATCGCCACGTCGCGATAGCGAAGCGGAGACGAATCTCGCTGGACCATGTCGACGATCGTCGCGACGGCCGCCTCTACTTCCTCGCGTCGATCGAGCACGCGAATCAGATGAACGCCGCATTCACGCGATGACTCGTCCGGCTGAGGATCGGCGCCTGAGGTTGAAACATGGAAAAAGCTTCGCTCAAGCCGGGCGAGTTGCGCTGACCGGGAAAATCGAGGCAAGGAATTGCCGCCAAGAACAATGGGCTCATCAATCAGAACTCCCGTATCGCGCGCGGCGCGGGTGAGGGCGAACCATGTGCGTTCGGTTCTGGCGAAGAGGGAAAGGTCATCCGGCGCGGCGTCCAGATCGCCGACTCGCCGCATGGTTGGATCCAGAAGCAATGCGACATCGACGTGTGCTGCGCGCGAAGCCAGCGCGACGATCATGCGAATCTGCTGCTGCGTCAGTCCGGCGAATCCGTCAATCCAGATTCGTGCGCCGTCGGGCCAAGCGAGGCCCGGCAGCCGCGACCGGGCCAGGTCGAGGACCGCCTCGGGATCAACGCGCTGCGACCCCAGGTACTCCAGGTAGGCGCGGAAAATGATCGCCATGTCGTGCAGGCGCGGGCTCGTCGGGTCGTTTTCGGATTCCGCGGCACGAGCGGCGTTGTCCAGGTGATCCGGCGTGACGGCCTCCTGCAAGAGCTCGACGATTCCTGTCGCAACGGTGGCAAGGAAACCGGCGCGATCCGACACCTTTGAGAACTCTCGCAGCCTGCGAGAGTGGCGGGCGATGATGTATCGGAGGGCCATTTGGCGGCCGGTCGGCGTGATCAATGCGGGCGTGGGGCCGGATGACTCGTTGAAGATGCGATGAGCCAGTCGGCGGAAACTCAGGACGTCGCACCGTCCCAGCGCCGGGGGAGAGAGCATCGACAGCAGCGAACGCTCCATCTGCAAGCCGGCCTGCTCGGGAACGAGCATGATGAGCCGCGGGCCTTCGAGGCGACTGGACGTTAATTGGCGGCAAACTTCCGATTGGCAATAGTGCGTCTTGCCGCTTCCTGCCCGACCTGCTATGAGCCGCAGTGCCACCAGCTGCTCCCTGGAGGAATGAAGTTGCTTCGACGACCGCCTCGCACGACGAATGCCCGATGCTAGAATGTGCCCAGGCTGCTGCGCAGTCAAGAAAGGCCTGACGATTGATCCTTTCTCAGATCATTGCGAATGACTCGGCGCCGTCCGCCGGCCTGCCGGAGTGGATCACCTACTTCTTTCAATTCAAGTCGTACGCGGCACTGTTTCTCGCCGCGGCGATCGCCACGACCGCACTGACGCCGCTTTATATCCTTTATGCCCAACGGCTGGGATGGGTCGATCGACCGGCCGGTCGCAAGCAGCACAAGCATGCGACGGCGACGATGGGCGGGCTGGTCGTCTTCGCCGTCGTCTTCGCCGGAACGCTGGTGGCAATGAACTTGGAGAACCTCGTCGGCGAAATGCTCCGCGCGCGAACGAGGCAGGTCTATGGCATCATCGCCTGCACCTGCGCGATGATCGCTTTGGGCGTGGTCGATGACCGGCACGCCGTGCGACCAAAGGTCAAGCTGCTGGTGCAATCGGTTGTGGCGCTTGCGGCCGTGCTGCTCGGCTTTCGCGTCGAGGCTGTAACGCTGCCGGGCTTTGACACACTTGTCTTGCCGGGCGTGATCGGCGGGCTGCTCTCCTTGCTGTGGATCGTCGGCATCACCAATGCGATCAACTTGACCGATGGGCTCGACGGCCTCGCGGCGGGCATCTGCCTCTTGGCGGCGATGGTCAACGCCGTGGTGGCCATCTGGCTGGGCAATCATTACATGAGCGTGATGATGGTGCTGCTGGCGGGCTCGCTGCTCGGCTTCCTGCGGTGGAACTTTCATCCGGCCCGCGTATTTCTCGGGGATACGGGGTCGCTGGCGCTGGGGATGTTCCTTGCCCTGTCGTCTCTGCAATCCGCGCAGAAGGCGCACACCGTGGTGATGATCCTCGTGCCACTCTTTGCCTTGGGGTACCCCATCTTCGATACGCTTCTGGCAATCGCGCGTCGCGTCTTTCGCGGCCAGCCGCTTTTCGCGTCGGATCGTGACCACATTCATCATCGTCTGCTGGATCGAGGCCGGACGCCGAGCGCCGCGGCGATCCAGATTTACATCGCCAGCGTTATTGTCTCGCTGGTCTGCATCGCGGCCATGACGGCGAACCATTTCGTGCTGGGGTTGATCGTTGTGGGTGTCCTCGTGATGGCACTCTTCTCGGCACGGGTGCTGGGCTACCTCGAATGGGGCGGCTGGACGGCGCACTGGACCGGGCGGCAGGAGACGAAGATTCTGCATGCCGCGGCGCAATTGGCTCGGTTAAAAATCGATGCAGCTGAGTGCGAGAATGATTTGGTTAGCGCGCTCGGCACGCTGGCAACTGAAATGGACTGCGGAGTCATTACGCTCTCCAGCGGCCATCGGACCTGCACGTGGCGTCGCCATGACAAGGAATCCCCGGTGGCTACCGATCATGCACTGGCTCAATTACTGGAGAAGCAATTCGGCGGCGGTCGGGTCCTGCGATTTTTTTTCTCGCAAGAGAAAGCCCCGATAGGGGAATCGCTTACCCTGCTCGAAGAAGTATGCGAACGACTTGAAAGTCGTTTCTTGCAAGGCGAATCGGTACGGCCGGCTGCGCCCGAAGCGACGAACTCATTGAAAAACTAAGCACTCTCGGTACGGGCGTCATGCCACAACATCGGCACATCCTCTTTCTCAATGAATTCTATCACCCCGATATCTGCGCCAGCGCTGTCGTAGCGGCGGATCATCTGCCGAAGATCGCGGCCCTACGGCCGGACTGGAAGGTGTCGATCATCTGCGGCGATCGGGCGTGGGATGATCCTTCGGTGACATATCCGGCTCGGGAAGTGATCGACGGCGTCAGCGTCGTTCGCGTTGACCGCCCTGCCGTCAGCCGAAGTAACCTGTTTCGCCGTGCCCTCGGGTTTGCCGCATTCGGGAGAAATGCGATCCGCGCGGCACGCAGTCTCGGTGGCATCGACATCGTCGTCGGGACGACCGCCCCACCGCAAGGCGGCGACATCGCGCGCAAGATCGCCAAGGCCTGCGGCTGCCCCTACGTCTACAAGGTATTGGACTTGTACCCCGATCTGGCGGCGGCGCTGGGCAAATCACGAGCCAATGGTTTCATTCACCGGCGATGGCTGACGGCGGATACAAAGGCCATGCAACAGGCGGCGGCGGTCGTGTGCATCGCCGAGCGCATGACGCGGCGCATCGCCCAAACGCGCCCCGTCACCGGCGACATGTTGCACACCATTCACGACGGCTACGATCCGATGCGGCTTGCGACGACGATGGGCAATTCATTTCAGGGGCAGCACGACCCTAATGGTCGCTTCGTGGTGCAGTACGCGGGGAACATGGGGCTCTCGCATCCGTTTGACGCGATTCTCGCGGCGGCGAAGCAGCTTGCGGCGGATGACCGTATCCGGTTTCAGTTCATTGGCGACGGTCCACAGCGCGAGGCAATCCGCCAGGGCCTGTCGCCGAACTCCGAGCTCATTCCCTACCAACCGGCGCATCAACTTGGGAGCATGCTCGCGTCGGCCGATGTCTGCCTGATCTCGCAGCACGACGCCATGTTTGACATGGCGCTGCCGTATAAGATCTACGCCATCCTCGCGGCAGGCAGGCCCGTCATCTTCATCGGCAACCGCCGCTCGGAGATCGTCGATTGGCTCGAGTCTTCCGGGGCCGGCATTTGCGTCTCGCACGCTGACCCGGCGGCGCTGGTCGGGAGCATTCAGGCGCTACGCAACAATAACGAGAAACGTGCCGCGTCAGGCCGCGCGGCCCGATCTCTTTTTGAGGCCCGGTTTGATTCAAACGCGGCGGCAAGGGCCTGGGTGGAACTTCTCGGGCGTTGCTAGTGCGCGTTGCAGTCAGTGCGAAAACGCCCTGCCCGCAAGGAATGCTCGTCGCTCGAACGCTGAGCAAATCTTCGCCATCGGCCCGCCGCTTCGACATTTGCCTGCTGCAGCGTTTCAATACCACGGATGACCGGACCGCTCCCCATCTCACGCCTGCGCATCTGGTCGCCGTCGATCCCCATGAAACAGAAGTTTCGCCATGCGGCGGCCGAGCGATCGACGTCTGATCCGGTCATTCTGGAGGTGGAACTTGCCGGGGGGCTCAAGGGCTACGGCGAGACGCACCCCCGAACCTACGTGACCGGTGAATCGCACGATGACATTCTGGCGGCTATTCGGGATGTCTTCGTCCCGATCCTGGTCGGCGCCCGTCCGCAGAACTTCGGCGAGGCGATCGAGCTGGCGGCGTCCCTGCCGGTCCGGGATGCGACCGGTCGGGTCATAACGGCCACGCGCGCCGCCGTCGAACTCGCCCTGCTGGATGCATACTCGAAGGCATTTGACAGGTCGATCGAATCCATCGCCGGATGGGTCAGCGAGACCTCGCTAGGGCCGCCGGGAAGCCGAAACACGGTTCGTTTCAGCGGCGTAATCTCCAGCGGCGACACGGGACGATTGAGGTCATCTCTGCTCAAGATGCGGCTTTATGGTCTGTGCGATTTCAAGTTGAAAGTCGGCGACGACGAGGACGAGGAGCGTATCGCAGCCTGCGTCAGGGCGCTTGGCCGCGGACTCCGACGGGGGCGAGCGACGCTTCGGTTGGATGCCAACGGGGCATGGAAACTCGAGGAGGCAATCCGCCGCCTGCAGGAGTGGGAGTCGCTTCCGATCACATCCATCGAACAGCCGCTTGAAAAAGGTGACATCGAGTCGTGGGCCGCCTTGGCGCGGCAGACAAATATGCCGCTGATGGCGGACGAGTCCCTCGTCACAATTGAAGATGCTCAATCGCTGATCGCCAGGGGTGCAGCCTCGTGGTTCAATATTCGCATCAGTAAGAACGGCGGTCTTATCCCCTCGCTTCGGCTGGCCCTCTTGGCGAAGGAGAATCATGTAGACGTTCAACTGGGCTGCATGGTCGGCGAGACAAGCATTCTCTCGGCCGCGGGACGCTGGTTTCTTCAGCTTGTGCCAGATGTCATCTTTGCAGAGGGCAGCTTTGGCAGGTTTCTCCTCCGCGACGACATCGCCCCGAAGCCGCTAAGGTTCGGATATGGCGGAAGATGGCGTGCGATGGAGGGTCCCGGCCTGGGGGTTCAAGTGGACGAATCCAAACTGCTCAGACTGTGCAGGCTGCCCCCGGTGATGCTGCCGTTTTGATCGACGGTCGGTGCCAGTGGGTTCGCCGAAGGCGCGTCCGGAAACAGTTCCGTTCGCAGATTATCCTGTTGAGATGATGACCGAATTGGATATCCTCGCCGGAAACGGGTCCGATTAGTTTGAATTAAGCCCTTGAGCGACATAGAGTAATGTAAGCCGAGACCGAAAACGATCCCGGCTCAATCTCTCGTCTGGAGGCGCATGGCGATCGACCCTAATCCAGTCGGTCAGAAAACTGGAACCGGCGCAGACACGTATCTGGGCCGGGCGGTTGTCGATGCGCGCCTGGCTACGCCAGAAGAAGTCCAGGCTTGTCTTGCCAAGCAGAAAAAACTCGCTTCCGCCGGGACTCCCATGCAACTTTCGGAGATTCTGGTTCGCGCCGGCATCGTAACCGCCAGTCAGATCAAGCGGATCGGAAGCCCGGCCGATGACTCGATGTCTCAGTCGTTGCAGCAGATTCCCGGCTTTCAAATCATGCAGAAGATCGGCGCCGGGGCAATGGCCAGCGTTTACAAGGCCAAGCAGCTCTCGCTGGACCGGATCGTCGCGATCAAAATCCTCCCCAAGCGACTCAGCGAGGATCCGGAGTTCGTCAAGCGCTTCAACGCCGAGGGTCGTGCGGCGGCTCGGCTCAATCACAATAACATCGTACAGGCGATCGACGTCGGCGAGTACGCCGGATACCACTACTTCGTCATGGAGTTCGTGGACGGGCAGACCGTCTATGACGATCTCACGCGGAAGAAAGTCTATGACGAGAAGACAGCCCTTGATCAGATCATTCAGATTGCCCGAGCTCTAGAGCATTCGCATGAGAAGGGGTTCATCCACCGGGATGTGAAGCCCAAGAACATCATGATCACCAAGGACGGAACGGCAAAGCTCGCCGACATGGGCCTCGCCCGGCAGGCGGACGACGCCGAGGCGGCGGCGGCCGAGAAGGGCCGGGCCTTCGGTACGCCGTACTACATCTCGCCGGAACAGGTCCGGGGCGTTGCGGATGTCGACTTCCGGGCGGATATTTACTCCCTGGGTGCGACCCTTTACCACATGGTGACGGGAAAGGTTCCGTTTGAAGGGCCGACCCCGGCCGCCATCATGCAAAAGCACCTCAAGGAGCCGCTCGTACCGCCGGACCACCTCAACCCGAAGCTATCGACAGGGCTGGCCGAGGTGACCGAGCGCATGATGGCCAAGGACCGCGATAAGCGATACGCCAATACGCACGACCTTCTGACCGACCTTGAGCGAGTCTCTCGCGGCGAAGCCCCGCTACAGGCCCGCGAAAAATATGACGACAGCGTGCTGGAGAATCTTGCCTCGGGTCAGGAGGCGGAGTACGACGGGCAGGATAATGCAGGCTACGCGCAGAAGATGCCGGGCCGTTCGGGCGGTTCGGTCAACTCCGGGCTTCTTGTCGGCGTCATTATCGAAGGCGTTATTATTCTCATCCTCCTGCTAATACTGATACTCGGCTAAACGGCGAGCCCATCTGCTCGACGGTCCCCGATTCAGAATTCTGAAGTAGTTTTGGCGCGCGGGTTGCCAGTTGGGGCGTGCGTTGTCAGGCACGGAAGTGTACGCCGTGCGCAGTCCCGTCGACTCAAATAGGTGGACGGCGAAAAGAAAAAACTTTTCGCCAATTTTTCGCTGGCGTTTCGCTGGGACGATTGTTAGTATTCGCCCCGCCGCACAATTAAGCGCTCAGGGAGGTAATAATCACCAAAGCGCTTCTGATGCCTGACAAGGATGTCGGGCAACTCGAAACTACCAGCGTTCACCCCTTATCTTGGTCGGAACAAGGACGGCCCTGGGCTCCATCGTCTACCCTCGATGCGCCCCGTGAACAAAGGAGTGTTTCATGAAGAATGCCCGCCCCGAGGTGGACGCACTGTGGAAGAAGTACCTGGGCAGTCGCGCAATTAAATTGCGAAATCGACTCATTGAGCACTACCGCCCATTGGTGCATATGCAGGCCGCCCGCCTTTCTCAAAAGCTTCCGGCACAGATCAGCTACGACGAGATCTGCTCTGCTGGATACGACGGCCTCCTCGAGGCGGTTCAGGCCTACGACCCGAAACACAAAGCAAAATTTGAGACATTCTGCCAGCAGCGCATACACGGCGCGGTCATGGACTGGCTTCGTGCATTGGACGGACAGTCCCGCACGGTAAGAAGCTTTGAGAAGCAGCGGATGCAAAACCGTGACGTGCTCGACTCCGCCCTGGGTCGCCCCCCGACCGACGACGAGCTTTCTTCCCGAATGGGCATGAGCCGCGAACGCTACTCCGAGCTGTCTCGCCTCTCCCGCCTGGGCCACGAAGTCCATTTCTCAGCGGTCCAAAATGACGAAGACGGTCACCACCGAGGCTCGCCCGGCGGTTGGGACATCAGCGACATGCGCGCGGTGGACCCATCGACCAAGGTTTCCCGGGAGATGCTGACCGACTACATCACTCGGGGCCTCAACCGCGAAGAACGCCTCGTCCTGGTTCTCTATTACACCGAAAACCTTACGATGGCTGAAATCGGTCTGGTCCTGGACCTGTCTGAATCACGTGTCAGTCAGATTCATAAAGATGTCATTGCCCGGCTCCGACGACGATTCAAGGACGAGGCTCGCGAGATGGTCGCCTGACGGTCGCGTCATTACCTGAACGTCACATCCGGCTCGATTGCCGATGCCGGGCTACTGGAATATCCTCCAGGGCATGTGGAAAGAGTACAGTCGAGAAACGCCGGGTCGTCCCCGCCTTGGGGTTTTCTCTGCGGGAATCGCGCTTGCCGGGACCACTGCGCTCGCTTGGATCGTGACAGCGCAGTCCAATCCGCTCGTTGCGGCGAAGCTGGCTCATTGGCCGATCAGGTTCAGCATCCCACAAGGCGCCGAACAGATATTCCTCAATTCGAGCGGGCAAGAATCGTCGCAGAATTTGGACTCCGGCGGCGAAGTCAGCTATCG
>CAZCGF010000008.1:28191-38634 GCA_964498115.1 uncultured Planctomycetaceae bacterium
CTACTCATCGCTCAACAGCCGGCCTTGCCTCCGGTCTCAGGAGGCCCGCTGGCCGACCCGATTGTTGACGGAAGCTATGGGTTTTCGATTCAGCCGCCCGCGGATTGGCGCATTGTGCGGCAGCGCGTGCCGGAGCGCCGCGGTGTCACCCTCGTCAGGATGATTCACCCCATTTCGGCAGGCCAGGCCGAGGAAATCGTCGTCAAGCAAACCATCACCACGCAGAGCGTGGCGATGGACGAAATGCTTAAGCAGGTGGCCCACAATCTGGAACTGGAGTTCAGCGGCCTTGAGGTTCAATCTCAGCAGTTGCAACCGATTGCGGATAAACCCGGGGCGATTCTTGCGGCAACGTTTTATCGAGACGGCGTTCGAAAGCTCCGACTTCAGGCCATCATCCGGCACAAGCCGCAGTCGTATTACGTGATACTCTATGACGGCCCCGCATCATCGAAGCAGGCCAGTGAGCCTTTGTTTAACCTGGTGGTCGACTCGTTCCGAATCATCGGTGGTGATTTGGAAGACCGCCAACTGACGACGGCGCTCGAGGAGGGCGAGTCGTTTCTCGGCTCCATCAAGCCCGACCAACTGAAGCGGGCCATCGTTCCAGAGGAGATGCTCCAGTTTGAGTACAAGGGCAAGGTCATCGGTTTTGTCCTGTTGCGCCAGTCGGAAGATGTTCGCGACGGCAAGCCCGGCGTGGTCATGAAGGAGAGAGGGTGGACCTTTGAGGCCGACGGGAATGCCCGCCGACTTCAGACCAACATGTTTTTAAGCTCTGACCTTTCGAGCGAGAGCTGGAAAACAAGCGTGACGACGCTGGTTCCGGAGAAACGGGATCAGCCGGCCTATCTGGAAGTCACTCTGGAAGAGGGCCTTCGCGCCGGGGACATACTGCTGAGCAATCAGTCCTATTCACTTAATCAGCCCGCCACGGAAAACCCGCCGACGAAACTGCCCGCGACCTACATCTCAAGAATCCTCGCGAGGATGTTGCCGAGGCTCGTCTCGGAAATCTCCTCGCAGAAAATCCTGGCATTTGTCACGTTTGACCACTCGCGGGCGGGGCTCATCGCCAAGGTCGTGGATTTCAAAGGCAAGAGTGAGCTGCCGACCGGAGCCGCACGGGGACCGGTTTTTCGCGTTGAAGACCGTGAAGGGCTCGCCGCCAGTCCATCGGCCATATTCCTCAACGAGAAGCGACAGGCCGTGCTCATTGAGGCGGGAGAACTGAAGATGACGCCGACCACCGCAGCGGCCATGGAAAAACAATTCGGCAGTCGTATCGTCGAGGCGGAGACCCGTATGGCGGAGCTCGAAGCGAGTTACAACAAAGACGCCGAGCGATTCAACTCCCGGGGCCGGCAGTAGCGACTCTTTGCCACCCCCATTACAACAGCAACATTGCATCTCCGTAACTGAAGAAGCGGTAACGCTCGCGGATGGCCTCGGCGTATGCGGAGAGAATCGCCTCGCGCCCGGCGAAGGCCATCACCAGGGCGAGCAGCGTGCTGCCGGGCAAATGGAAATTCGTCACCAGGGCGTCGACCGCGACGAATTTATACGGCGGGTAGATCAGGATGTCGGTCCATCCTGAACAATCAATCTTACTGGTTGTCGCCGACAAGCCGTTCGCCGCGCATGTCTCAAGAACGCGAACGGCCGTCGTCCCAACAGCGATGACGCGTTGGCCGCTCGATCGGGCCTGGGCGATGCGGGCGGCAGACGCACCTGGCATTGTGTACCACTCTTGATGCATCGGATGGTCGCCCAGGTCCGCGACCTCGACGGGTTGAAACGTCCCGAGCCCAACATGCAGCAGCACCTGCGCGATTGAAACACCGAGATTCTCCAGGCTCCCAAGAAGTTCATGCGTGAAGTGAAGCCCAGCCGTTGGGGCGGCGACCGAACCGGCCTCAGCCGCATAGACGGTCTGGTACTGCTCGCGATCGAGCGCGTCCGTCACGTCGTCCGCAGCGCCGCCGCGGCGAATGTACGGCGGCAGCGGCATCGAACCAATCGAACTCAGCACCGTCTCGACCGGATCGGCCGGGGAGACTTCCACTTCGCACAGTCCGCGTTCGATGTGCCGACGCCATGTCATCCGCCAGGCGCCTCCGATGAGCGACAGTTCTTCGCTCGGCTTGAGCCGACCTGCCCCGGTCAGAAGGACTTCCCAGCGACCGGGCGATTGCTCGCGGACAAACAGCCCCGGCACCTTGCCACCGGTTGACCGCCGGGCCATGAACCGGGCAGGAACGACCTTCGACCGGTTAAGGACCAGGCAATCTCCCGCCCGCAAATATTCCGGCAGGTCTGAGAAATGACGATGGCTGATGCGACCGGAGGCCCGATCGAGCACCAGCAGCCGAGCCTGATCGCGTCGCTCGAGCGGCGTCTGGGCGATCAACTCCGCCGGCAGTTCGTAATGGAGCTGCGAGGTCTTGATGACGTTACTCCGAATTGATTCCTGAAAACTCGCCTGCGGGGATAAGCCTGACGACACCGACCGATAACGGCCCGCAAGAAACACGGAAAAACTTTACTCGACCGTCGCAGAAATCATACAATGAAAGGTAGTCCGATTCCGAAAAGTAGGGAAGTATTCGCATCCCTCTGCGTTTTTTCGCATGGCGTCAATGCGAGGAGGCAGTCAGCGGTGGCACCGACATCGCACGATAGTCCCGTTCGACGCTGGTTCGCCGGATTGGTGGAGGCCAGCTTTCAGGAGCGCGTCGGCCTGAGCGACCCGGGCGTTCTCGATTACCTGACCGATCTCTTGACCGCCTTCATCCACACAGAGAAGCTCAGCCTCCTGGGCGATGGAAGCGGCCGAAAAGTGTCCGACGTCGCGGAGATGCTGACCGAGGCCCAGTTCGGCGCATCCGCTTCCGATGACGAGCGACGACGAAGTGTGTATCGCAACATCGGTGATGTCACGCTCTTCTGGACCGGCGTCTATCCTGAGAATCTCCGGCGCATGCACCGCCGCGCCGCACGAGATGACCTGCTCAGCTATCTGGAGCAAGGAAAACGCTCGTACTCGATTGCATCCGATCTTTCAACGGACAATACCGAGCCACCCGCACGACTTCTCACGTTCCTAAGTGACCAATTTGAGTTCTGCGTCTATGGACTGGGTCTGGTCCGACGGGAATGGGAACGCGGCCTGCCGGATGGAGTCGACTCAAAGAGGATCATCTGGAGCTAGTACCAGCGGCGAATGGTTTAACCGTGCCGGACTGGGGCCTGCGCTGATTCATTTCTGATCGCCTTCGACGATTACACACGAAGCCACTATTCTGTGTGCATGGACCCCATCGCGTGGCCTGCGCCACCGTCATCGCATGAGCAACTGGGCCGGTGGATTGAAGACACCTGCGCGTCTGCAAACCGCAGACGATCCGTGGCACGACGCAGCGCCACCATGTGGGCATGGGGCCGGCTCTTCACCTTTTCGATGATACCGGGCGGGGCCTACCTTTACTTCGCGGCGGCGTTGCCCTGGGGAGCGGCGATTGCTGTGCTCGGCGTCCTTTTTTTTGCCGCTGCAGTACGGTTTCACGAGCGTGCAACGCGTGCGAAATTGTGTGCCGAGAATGTCCTGCTGGTCCTTGAAGAATCGCGTCGGCGCATCACGGGTGAGCCGATTATCCTACGCAGTGGTGTGGAGCCCGGCGACCTGGCATTGTGGGCGTCGCTGTATGGGCAATCCGGAAGCGATGCCAGTCCCGATCGACTCAGCCCACAGGAGATTGACGATCTCGATCTCTTTGGCGAGCGGCTGAGCCTGTTCGGATTGCTCAATCGCGCATCCACGCCTGCCGGCGCGGCCAGACTCTCGCTCGGGCTGACCTCCGCGCCGATGGACAGCGCCGCGATTCAGCTTACACAGGCCGCCATAAAGGCATTGGCGAGCGATCACGCGGCTCGCACGCAATTACTGGCTTCTGCCGCGCCGATGCGGTCGATGGCCAATCAATTCGACAAGTTCTACGACACGATGCGCAAGGCGACGCCGCTCGAGTACGCTGGGACGGCAAGGGTAATTCGCTATTGGGGGCTTGCCGGCCCGATGGCACTGATGGTCAGCCTGGCCGACGCGTTGGGGTTGATCAATTCTGCCGTAGGCTGGTTTCCGCTGGTTGCGGTACTCATCATAAACGCCATAGCGATTCCGAGCTTCCTGCGCGGCGTCAAGGAGCGTCTGCGGCCGTGGCTTGAACTGGAGCCGATTGTCGGAGCGATGCGGCGCTATGCCGAGGACGCGCGAGCGATTCTTCCAGATTCTGTTCGCCTTAGGGAGCTGCGGACGGCTTTCGACGAATCGCGCGCCCCCGGCGGGCTCGCTTCGCTTCATCGCCGCATTCCTTTCGTCTACCTCGGACTTGCGGGCGTCCTGCATACGATCATTGACGTCGTTTGCCTTTGGGACCTTCAGGTGCTTCTGCTGATCGAGCGTTGCAGCCTGCGCGAACGCAGGCGGATTCTTCAGGCTGTTTCCGCGGTCGGTGAGCTGGAGATGATCAGCAGCCTCGCGGCATTTTCCGCGGAGCAGCCGGATGCCAACTGGCCGAAGATCGTGGACGGCCCGCCGCGGCTTACTATTCGAGAGGGACGTCATCCCCTCGTCGGCCACGAGCGCGCGGTAGCGAACACGGCGACCCTTGGCGAGGGCGAGAACACCTGGCTCATCACCGGGTCGAACATGTCGGGCAAGTCCACGTTTCTGCGGATGCTGGGGACCAACGTGCTCCTGGCGAGGGCGGGTTCCGCGGTCTGTGCCGAGGAGATGATGCTTACGCCGCTGAGAATTCTGACTGACCTGCGCATTCGCGATGATTTGGCGCGTCAGGAGAGCTACTTCCTGGCAGAAGTTCGACAGGTCAGGCGGATGGTCGAAGACGCACGGGCGGGCGCCCCCATTCTGGCCTTGATCGACGAGCCGTTTCGCGGAACAAACTCCGCCGAACGGGTGGCCGCGGCCGGAGCCGTGATCGGCGCCCTGATTCGCGGGAGCGGATTGCACCTGATCGCAACGCACGACGCAGCGCTGGCGACCATCGCGGCGCGCGAAGGCGGCGCTAATTATCACTTCGAGGAACGATTCGAGCAGAGTCAGATGGTCTTCGATTATCGCATTCGGCCCGGACCGGCGCGAGGGCGAAATGCCCTGCGGGTGCTGGAGTCCGAGAACTACCCGGGCGACGTCATCGCTCGCGCGCGCGAACTGGCAGCGGAGCTCGGCGACAAGTCACCGGTTTCGGAGGGATAGTCAACTTTCGGGCGATTCGCCTAAACATCGCATCACAGGTTAGAATGGATTGGCCTATTGGTCGCGCAAGAAAGGCGAAAGACCGATCACCAGAGCTGACGCGCCAACGCCGAGCCACGCATGATTGACTCCCACTGTCACCTCACATCGAAAGAGCTTCTTCCGCAGATCGGGGCGGTGCTGGTGCGAGCCGAGGCGGCCGGGGTCAAGGGGTTCGTCACCATCGCAACCGACCTGGCCGACGCGGCAACGGCATTGGCACTCGCTGAGACGGACACACGGGTCCACGTGGTTTGCGGCATTCATCCCCATCAGGCCGGCGAAGCAGGCGCGGACTGGGATCGGCGGCTGGCCGACCTGGTCGAGCGCGAGGAAATCCACGCCGTCGGAGAGATGGGATTGGATTATCATTACGACTTCGCCGACAGGCAGGTGCAACGACGGATCTTTGAGCGGCAGATCGAGCTTGCGGGTGCGGCAAAAAAACCCATCGTGATCCACTGCCGAGAGGCTCACGCGGACGTCATGGCGATCCTGGCGCATTGTGGGCCCGCGCGAGATGTGGTATTTCATTGCTTCACCGGAACGCTGCGGGAGGCGGAGGAAATCCTCGACCGGGGATACTGGATCTCGCTGACGGGAGTGGTCACATTCAAGCGCTCCGATGAACTCCGCCAAGTGGCGAAGCTGATCCCGGAGGAACGGCTGATGATCGAGACGGACAGCCCCTATCTATCGCCGGAACCAGTTCGAAGCGTTCGGCCCAACGAGCCGAGCCACCTTCCATACACGGCGGCGTGCATCGCAAAGACGCGCGGCCTGACCCTCGAAGCATTGACTCAAATCACCACCGCGAACACGCGCAGATTCTTCAATCTGCCGGAGCGATTCTAGATGGCGCAGCACGGCATCGACGCGGCCATCGGCCTGGACCTGGGCGGTACCGCTATGAAGGCAGGTCTAGTAGACCGGCACGGGGCCGTTCTGTTTACGCATACCGCGCCGACCGAGGCGGACCGCGGCGCCGACCACGTCATCAGTCGGATGGCGACGCTGATCAACAGGCTCGCCGATGAGGCAAAGGCGGCGACCTGCAAGGTAGCTGGCGTCGGAATTGGCGCGCCAGGCACGCTGAGCCGCAAGGACGGGATGGTCATCTCCCCGCCGAACCTGCCGGGCTGGCGGAACGTGCCGGTGGTCAGTCTCATCAGCCAGGCGACCGGGCTGCCCACCTTATTGGAGAACGATGCCAACAACGCGGCACTCGGCGAATTTCACCGCGGCGCCGGGCGCGGCTGCTCGCATATGATCATGATCACCCTGGGCACGGGGATCGGCGGCGGCATCATCTTCGGAGGCAAACTTTGGCGAGGGGCCTTTGAAAACGCCGGCGAGATCGGACATACGATTCTGGTGCCGGGCGGAAGGAAATGCGGCTGCGGGCAGCTTGGATGTCTGGAGGCATACGCCTCCGCGCGGGCCACGGTCGTGCGGGCGCTTCAGCACATGGACGAGGGAGCTTCTTCGTCTCTGCGAACCATCCTGGGGTCCGGCGCGGAGTTGACGACCGAGCATATTGTCGAGGCAATGGCAGGCGGCGACGCACTTGCGACCGACGTCTGGCGTGAGACCTGCCGCTACCTGGCCATCGCATGTATCAATCTGCAGCACCTGCTCAATCCCGAGCGGATTGTGCTCGCAGGCGGAATGAGCAAGGCGGGCCCGGCGCTACTCGACGTGGTCGTTGAGGAAATTGGACAACTGGCCTCGCGGTCGCTCGGCGATCCGCCGGAGCTGCGCCTCGCGGAATTGAGCAACGATGCGGGCTTCATTGGCTCGGCGCTGAGCGTGTTTGAAGACGGCATCACCGGCTGAATTGCACGGTTCAAAAGTGTCGTTGGCCGGAGCTCCATGGAAGGATATGATGGCGGACGGCCTCCAATCGGCAGGCATGTTGCGGGAGTATTGATGTGACTGAAGCCACCCCCCAGTCGAGCAAGGTTCTGATCGTTGATGACAATATGCAGAATCTGGAACTGCTGGAGGCCTATCTGGAGGAGCTTCCCGGCGTGGTGACGATCCGCGCATCGAACGGAATGGAGGCCCTCCAATTGGTGGCCGCCCAGCAGCCCGACCTCATCCTGCTGGACATCATGATGCCCAAAATGAGCGGTTACGAGGTGTGCAAAAAGATCAAGTCCGATCCGGCGACGCAGAACATCCCCATCATCATGGTCACGGCGCTGCAGGACTTGTCAGACGTCGAACGGGGCGTCGAAGTGGGGACGAATGACTTTCTCACCAAGCCGGTCAACCGAACCGATCTGCTAGAACGAGTCAAAAGCCTCTTGCGGCTTCGCCACGCTGCGACGACGACGCATCAATCCGCGGACTACCTCGACGGCATCGAAGAGGGCCGCAGCAAGCCTTAAAACGCCAATTCGTCCACTGGATCATCCCAACGCCGAAAGCCGATGTTATCGCAGGCGAACCATGACGTACCTGCGAACCCTGCCACAGGATCGACAAGCACCTGCAGCCGTCCGTGAGGACGATCCGCCGATGCTGCATTGGCTGGCGCCGTCAACGGCCGGCGGCGTCATTAATGCTATGACCGTCGATCTGGAAGACTGGCCCATTGCCGTCCTTGGCGCCGACCACGATATCTCCGGGCGGGTCGTGGAGAACACCAAGCGGGTCCTGCAATTACTGGCTTGGCACAATGTCCGGGCCACCTTTTTCGTCCTGACCAAGGTGGCCCTGCGCTTCCCGGAGCTGATCCAGGAAGTCCATGCCGCCGGGCACGAGATCGCCTCTCACGGGCACAGCCACGAGCTTCTCACCCAGATCAGCCCTCGGCGGTTTGAACAGGATGTCCGACTCAGTGTCGAGATTCTGACCGATCTCATCGGCGAGAGACCAATCGGCTACCGCGCTCCGGCCTTCAGCATCGTCGAAGAGACGCGGTGGGCAGGGGCCATTTTGTCGGACCTCGGATTCAAATACAGTTCAAGCGTGTTTCCGATCCGGCACCCGCGGTACGGCATCCCTACCGCGCCGCGCGGCGTGCATCGCTGGCCCGGCTGCGGCCTCCTGGAGTGCCCTCCGGCGACGGTTCGGCTGATGGGCCGGAACTGGCCCGTTGCGGGAGGCGGCTACTTTCGGTTGATTCCCGGTGGCGCGATTCGCTGGGCGCTTCGACGGATGAATCGTGCAGGGATGCCGGCTGTCGTATATCTACATCCATACGAACTGGACGTCTCCGGGGTAAGCGAGCACGTCGCCGAGGGAGTTCAGGTCGAGTCACGACGACACCTAACCCAGGCGCTGTTTCGCAGTCGGGTCGAGCCGCGGATGCACCGACTTTTGGAGTCGTTCTCGTTCCTTCCGCTGCGCGACCTGCTCCAGCACAACTTATGAGCCCGCCGCGAGGGGAATGCGGTTGATTGAAGTGACCACACGTCGGCCTTACCATGCGAAAGATGAGTTTGCGACGGATCGCCCCTCTCTTGTTGGTTCTCGCCTTGTTTCCCGCCTCCCGATTTGATTGTCGCAAGGGCGATGAGATTGCACCTGCCGAGCCAACGGTGGGGAAACTCGTTCCTGACGACATCGCTGCAAAACTGATTGAGACCGGCTGGGACGAGCGCGTGGAGGGCGGTCTGGGGCTCTGGGTCTCCGCGGCCCGGCAGGAGCTGATCGGTATCCGGGGGGACCGTGTGGAGTTCATATATTCGTGCTCGACGGCGGCCAAGGGAATGGGCAATCGAGAAAACTCTAACCAGACGCCGACTGGCTGGCACAAGATCGACGAAAAAATCGGCGGCAATGCGCCGTGGGGAGCCATCTTCGTCGAACGAAAGTCGAATGGGAAAACATGGGCAACCGATCAGGTCACCGAGAAAGATTACGTCCTGACCCGGATCATGTGGCTGCGCGGTCTTGAGCCGGGGATTAATGCGGGGCCGGGCGTCGATTCGCACGATCGATACATCTACATCCACGGCACGCCCGCGGAAGACAAGATTGGCACGCCAGCCTCGATGGGTTGCATCCGCCTTCGCAACGACGACGTAATCACTCTCTTCGATGTCGTGGAATCGGGGACTCCCGTTCTTATCACCGAGTGGTAACAGCGACCTACTTGGTCGTTACCACGTATAGCGAACGGTGTAGTCCACCGTCTTTTCGCCATCGGCCGGAACGATCACCTCAAAGTGAATCGTCCGCGCGTCGATCTTCTGAAACTCATCGCTCGACTTGGAAATCTCCCAGGTCGTCCAGCGGTATAGATTCTCCTTGATGATGACCTTCTGATCTGCGTTCTTGTGATTGCGAATCTGGATGCGAAAACTCTCGGTCATCGTCTTGCGGCCCGAGTCCATGTTGAAGTCGGTCTGGGTGCGCTCGCCCACGACATCAAAGGCCTGGCCAAGCTTGATCAGTACCTTTTCATCCTTCGGCGTATGGTCGATGAGGTCCTCGCCGATGAACTCGAGCGTTCCATCGGCATCGTCCTTCTTGTAAACGCGGACTTTCCCCTTGGGCAGGGGCATGCCCATGTTGCTCTTCTTGTCATTCTTGAAGCGGACATAGACATCGACCTTAGGATTGGATTGGCCGCCGAGACCGCGGTCGAGATTGGGCTGCGCCGTAAAGCTCCAGTAGGCCCCCATCGGGAGGCCGTAATAGACGAGCACTTTCTCAACCGAAACATCACGGGCGGTGGGAAAAAGCGTGATTTGCTGGGTGGTATTCGAAAGGATGTCCGTTCGGCGCGGGAGGGTGTAAAGGTGGTATTCAAAGAACGACTTCTCTTCGAAGCCTTCTGAATCCTTCATGGCCATTGATTCCATTCTCCCCGCGGCCCCGCGGAACATTGGCTGTTCCGGTGCGACTCGCTGCACGTCACCGGCGATAAGCTTGAGTCTTGCGTTCTTGTAGGCCGCGCCGGACAGGTTCATGAGCGTGACCCATGCGCCGATATCCGCCTTGGTATCCTCTGGATTCAGGAGCATGTTGTAGTCGGCCCGCCAGGTGATGCCGCCGGTTTGATAAGTGGTGCGCACGACGTGTTCGCCCGCCTCATCTGCCGAGACCTTCCAGACCAAAGTCGGTCGGGTGATAAGTCCGCCGGGCAGCTCTCCGAGCTGAACCTGTTGGCCCTG
>CAZCGF010000008.1:38734-49007 GCA_964498115.1 uncultured Planctomycetaceae bacterium
GCACATGATCGTTGTTTTGAAGCCGGGTTCGAACCAGGAAGACATTGACCACGTCTCGCAGTTGATCCGCGAGCGCGGACTCAAAGATGTGGTCATCGTCGGGACGGACCGGACGGTGGTCGCAGCCGTCGGCGACGAGCGATTGGTAGACATGTCAGCCATTGAAAGCGCTCCCATGGTGGAGCGGCTGGTTCCGATACTTGCGCCATACAAGGTCGCCAGCCGGGAAATACGCCCTGAGCCGTCGGTCATCACCGCGGGAAGCGGCATGGAGGTGGGAGGCCGCAAAATCGCCGTCATTGCCGGTCCTTGCAGCGTGGAGGGCGAAACGCAGTTGATGCGCGTCGCGCATGCGGTCAAGCAGGCCGGGGCACACGGCCTTCGCGGCGGAGCATTCAAACCGCGAACCAATCCCTACGAATTCAAAGGGCTGGGGGAAGAGGGCCTGAAGCTGCTAGCAAAAGCCCGGGCAGAGACAGGTTTGGCGATCGTGACGGAAGTCATGAGCATCGACCAGGTAGACCTCGTCGCGGAATACGCCGACGTCCTGCAAATCGGCACGCGCAACATGCACAATTTCAATCTGCTGGTGGCGGCAGGACGCACGCGAAAGCCGGTCATGCTCAAGCGCGGCTGGAGCGCGACCCTGAATGAGTTTTTGCTGGCTGCCGAGTACATCATGAACGAGGGCAACAACAACGTGATCCTGTGCGAACGAGGTATTCGGACGCACGAAACGTACGTAAGGAACACACTTGCCCTCGGTATCATCCCCGCGATCAAGCGAGAATCACACCTGCCCATCGTCATTGACCCTTCGCAGGGCACGGGACATGCGTACATGGTCCCTTCCATGAGCCGGGCAGCCATTGCGGCCGGGGCCGACGGTCTCATCATTGAAGTCCATAGCGATCCTGAGCACGCGTTGACGGATGGAGCCCAGTCGATCACTCCGGAAGTTTTTTCGAACCTGATGAGCGAACTTGGCCCGATTTCGAAAGCGGTCGGGCGAACGGTTTAGTTAGAGTGCCCAAGGGAAGCGGGGAAATGCGGCACAGGAGCCACATGGCCTCAACGAAGCGTTGATCGCGTGCA
The DNA here is from genome assembly GCA_964498115.1 of uncultured Planctomycetaceae bacterium. Classification (GTDB taxonomy): domain Bacteria; phylum Planctomycetota; class Phycisphaerae; order UBA1845; family UTPLA1; genus UTPLA1. The sequence continues at coordinate 39,830 of CAZCGF010000008.1, forward strand.
ATACCGTCTAACGAACGCCACCTAACTTATTATCCTACAACGTCTTAAATCTACCGACGAGCTCGGTCCAAGGATCGAGCCGGGGCCAGTCGGCCCGGCGGCCAACGGCAAAACAACAGCGTTTTCGCTTCTCGAAAGGGCCTTGGTCGCCTATAATGGCCCATAGGTACGGAGCCTGCCGCAATCTCTCTGGGATATTTCCGGGGAATAATATCTTGTTGTCGCCGGGTATGAAGATATAGTGAGGCGAGAAAAGCACGCGGGACCAAGGCCCGGTGGCTAGGCGAGCAGCTGAACCACGGCGGCCGAAGTTAGTGTTTTGGCAGTTGCGTGCAACCCCAGGGTGGTGGCATTCCAGAATTGTTCGATTAGCCGTATTTCGAGAATAGCGAAGATTCGGCCGATCAGCCTCGAGCCGAGTATGAATAACGGAAGGAGTCCTTTGATGTTTCGTGAAAAGCGCCGTTCAAGTGGTTTTACCCTGATCGAATTGCTGGTTGTAATCTCGATCATCGCCGTCCTTATCAGCATCTTGCTGCCGGCGCTTTCCAGCGCGGTCCAACAGGCCCGTAAGGTAAGCTGCCAGTCAGCCATGAGGTCGTTGGGGCAGACTGCTCAGACCTATGCGAGCGACGACCCGAACGGCATCATTGGGCCGGTCCACAATAAGGCCTTTAATTTCATCTATGAAGGCTACGCTGAATACGGCGGCGGCCCGGGCACGATGCCCTTTGTGAACTGGGGTCAGGAGTTTGATCCGCGGACGCGGCCCTTCAACAACCTGATGTACGGCGCTCGCGGACTTGTTGCCAATACCGCACCGGGAACCACCGGTGTTTTCAAGGAGTTCCAGTGTGCCGGCGATGATTTCGGCTGGCAGGTGTGGCCCGGCTTCGGCAGCGACCCAAGAGAGACCGAGACCCCCTATTACAAAGGCAACGGCGTCGCATTTCGAATGAACAACCTTCAGTTTGAAGGCAGCGGCACCGGAAGCGGCGCAGTCAACCCCACATCGGTCGTCAACGTCGGTGTATACGGCCGATCGGTCAATAAAGTACCGGATACGTCTCAAGTCATGCAGTTTTTTGAGACGCGTGTCTTCCAGACGCTTTTTACGAACAACATCTGGGGCTTCATTACGCAGGGCGAATTGAGCACGAATCACCGAAAGCTTGGCTTCCTGAATGTCGAGTACGTCGACGGCCACGTCAGTTTTGCTGATTTCGGTGACGACACCTATTACCAGCACGCTCTGCCCGGCACCTATGGCGGAGCCCACAATGACGAGACGGACGCACGAGGATCCTGGGGACGATTCGATTGTTGGCCGTCGCCGCCCGTCCCGTTCTGATTGAGTGTGTATTGCGTTAGGCCCCGACCCCGGTGTTTTGGCCAACGAGGTTAGCAGGGGGAGGTAGAGCGTGAAGGATCGAGTGAGACTACTCTAACGCAGAGGATGTAGACGTGAAAAAGGTAATCGTCCCCGTTGTTCTCGTTTTAGGCATCGGACTGAGTATTTATCTGTGGAGCACGATGGACTCTGCGGATGCCGGCGACAAGAACGTCATGGGGCAGTCGGAAAAGTACACCTGCAGCGCCTGCAAGCAGGACTTCCATTTAACCGTTGATGAGTCACGCGACATGCTTCGGGCACGAGGGGACATCTTTTGTCCTCACTGTGGAGCCGCCAGCGCCGCCAAGCACGGCGTGAAGGTAAACATGGGCGGTCCCACGCTTGAAAGTGCCGATGAGGGCAACGAGGAACAAGCGGCCGAAGAGGGAAGCAACGATCCCACCCCGCCGAAGCCGAGCGGTGGCGCTCAGAAGATCAACTGATCCATCGATTTCGTCGCTTGATCAATAATCCAAATGCGCGGAGCCCTCATCGGGCTCCGCTTTTTTTTGCGCCAAACCGCACGTTGAGCTTCTCATAGGATCGAGGTGTAGGTAAAATGTTTTAGCTGGAACTTGAGTCTAGAAATTGGACCTCATCAGCCTACCCCAAGGGAGGAGCGACCATGCGCCGGTGCATCAATGAGTCAGGTTCGCTCTTACCCACGGGCCTTCCCGCCCTCTGTCTCTTTCTTCTTTTCCCAGGCCTCTCAGCCCGTGCCGAGCCGATTCAGATCGGCTTCCTCTGGCACATGCACCAACCAATCTACTACCCGTATGAGTCGATCCTGGCGACCGACGCGAATAATCGCTACTCGTTTAGTGTGGTCGATGTCCATAATCAGCGGTTCGGGCCCTATTCAACTTGGCCGAAGGATGCAATTGTAACGGGCCAGTCATTGCCCCACCTCGGCGCGTCCGTGAGCTTCACTGGGTCATTGATCGAAAACCTCAACGCACTGGCCGCTGCGGGAACAAACGGCGGCATGTGGACGAATTGGCAAACCGGCTACAACCAGGGCATCGCCGCAACCACATCGCTCGGCAATCCGCGACTGGACCTCGTCGCTTTCGGCTACCACCACCCGTTGATGCCGCTCCTCGACGAGCAGGACATCCGCATGCAGATTCGCCTGCACAAGCACGTCTACGCCCAGACCTGGAGCGCGCAATCCAGCTATGCGCGGGGGATGTTTCCGGCAGAGACGGCGTTTTCGACACGGATGATTCCGGCGTTGGTCGCTGAGGGCATCGACTGGGTGCTCGTGGACAACATCCATTTCGATCGGTCATGCGTAGGCTATCCGCATACCAATGCATCCTGCATCTACCCCCCTAACAGGGCGGACCAGATCAACCCCGACCCGGCGGCAAACGGCGGTGCGTGGGTGCAACTCAACAATCTTTGGGCGCCCAGCCGCGTCAGCGTGCCGTTCGGATATCGCCCTCATCGGGTGCAGCACGTCGATCCCTCGACCGGCGTCGCCACACAGATGACAGCGGTTCCCGCGGCTCGCTACGAAGGAAACGAAGACGGCCGCGGCGGATACGGGGCCTTTCTCTATGACCAGGTGATGGACGCCTACCTTCCCTACAACACCGATGCGCAGCATCCGATGTTCGTCGTGCTGCATCATGACGGGGACAACTTCGGCGGCGGCAGCGATGCTTACTACCACAGTAACTTTCAGTACATGGTGAACTGGGCCACCGGTGACCCGGACTACGATGTCACCACCGTACAGGACTATCTGGACCGTTTCCCCCCCGCCGGCGGAGATCTGATACACGTTGAGAGCGGCTCGTGGGCCGGAGCGGATTGCGGCGATCCCGAGTTCAAGAAATGGCTCGGCGATCCGAACGCATCCGGCTGGAGCCCTGACCGAAACAGCTGGGCCGTGTTGACCGCGGCGAAGAACCGCGTCTTCATGGCGGAGTCGATTGCGCCGGCGGTCAGCATGCAGGCGGTGATGACCGGCACGGGCTCGAGCACCGAAAAGGCCTGGCACTTCCTGCTCGCGGCAGAGGCCAGCGACCACTGGTATTGGGACGGCAGCGGTGAACCGTGGGACAGCAACGTGACGCGGGCGTGCAATCTTGCGGTCGCGCATGCCGACGTAGTCATTGCGGGTCAACCTGACAATACGCCGCCGACCGTCTTCATACCGCAGCGCGAGCCCTACAACCCCGGAGGTTTTGAATGGGCGGCGACTCCGGAGCCCTCGGATTTTGAAGTCTGGACTTACGCATACGACGTTTCCGGATTGACGAGCGTCACACTCCGCTGGCGAGTCGATCTTGACGGCGTCAATCCGCTGACAACCATCGACAACGAGACCTACGCGGGCGGAGCCGAAGTCGGTGCGTGGAACAGCATGGCGATGGCCATCACCACTGAGCCCCCCCGTCCGGCGAATATCCTCGCCCCGACGCATCGCGCGACACGCTACGCGGCGACGATCGTCGGGCAGGAGAATGTGCTGCTCGATTACTATGTCGAAGCGTTGGACGGCGCGGGGAACTCGTTCAAGTCGGACATTCAGCATGTCTATGTCGGAAGTTCCGTTCCGTCGGGCGGCGGCAATGTTGTCTCCGTGACGCCCGACCCGCCTGTTGCCGGGCAGTCAGTGCTCATCCGATACGATCCCGCCGGGCGTCCTCTCGCCGGCTCGGCGCAGGTCAAGCTGCATTACGGATTCAACAATTGGAATCCTGTCGTCAGCCCCGACCCCACCATGACGTGGAATGCGGGCGAGGCGCTTTGGGAATTGAGCGTCGCAGTGCCGGCCGATGCGACTCAGCTCGACGTCGTGTTTAACAATGGAAGCGGCACCTGGGACAACAACGGCGGTCAGGATTGGCACTTCGTTGTCACCGGAGGGCAGCCCCAGCTTAACTGGCAGATGGACGGTCAACTCGATGCCGACGCATCGCTCGTCGCCCAGAACGGCGCAATGCACCTCTACGCCGGCGTGCGCGGAACGACGTTGTACGTCGCCGCCCCAGACGCAGGTGAGGGCAACGATCATTTCATCTTCGTGGCAGGCACACCGGGTTCCCTGCGAGCCTCACCGTGGGCAAAGGCGGGCCAGGTCGCCAATTGGAGCGCCTTCCTCGCGGATGAGAATAACAACGACTACGAGGGCTGGTTTGACGCCATCGGTGCGACACAGGCAACAACCGGACCCAACGGAGGATACCTGGAGGGAACCATAGATCTCGCCGGCCAGTTGGGGCAGGTCCCCGAAACAATCTATCTGGCATTCGGGGCATACGGCACCGCGGATGGCGGAGCATTGGCGGCCGGGCTGCAGGTTCCTGCCAGCATCAACGGCAACGGCACACTCGACGCTGGGGAGTACGCCGCGTTTCAGACCTTTCTGCGCGGGGACATCACCGCCGACTGGCGTGTCGATCAGTCGGACATTCCTGGATTCGTCGAGGTGCTGCTTGGAAATGATGTGAATGCGGCACACGTACGGGCCGCGGACATGGACGCGGCAAACGGGCCGGACGGGCAGGATATTGCGCTGTTCGTTCAGGCAATATTGGATTGATCGACGACCCACTCCTTGCGCGCTTTCGCGGAAGCATACAGCGCATCAATCACGTTCATGGTGGAAAGTCCATCATACATCGAGACTGCCGGCGGCCGGCCCGATAGGACCGCATCTGCATAGTCATCAATGATGAGCCTGAAGCAGGGCGGCGTTTCGCCCTCCTCCAAGGGCAGGTCGTCAGACCCGCGGCGTTGCCAAAGCCGGTAGCGATCAGCCTGTTGCAGGCTGCCGTCGGCCAGAAACGTGCCCTCGCTGCCGTACACTTCGACACGCCCGCCGTAATGATGGAAGCAATATGAAAAATCCAACTGCCCAATCGCACCGCACTCAAACTCCACTCTCGCGGTCAGCAGATCTTCGACACCGCGATGGAGATGCAGGTCATAACAGCGGGCGTCGACGCTGCGAATCGGCCCCATCGCGTGTAGGAGAATGTCGAGAACGTGAGGCGCAAGGTCGATTGCCGCCCCACCACCGGACAGCTCCGGGCTCAGCCGCCAGTTCTCGGCAAGCGAATACCAGAATCCCATTTGTGCACGAACGAAGTGAATTCGCCCCAGGGCGCCCTCGCGGATGAGCCTGATCAGCTTCTGGTTGACCGGGTGAAATCGCTGCTGGTGCATCAGGCCGAGCGTCCTTCCGCTCTGACGTGATGCCGCAATCATCGACAGGGCCTGCTGTGTACTCAATGCCATCGGCTTATCGACAATGACGTGTTTGCCGGCCCGAAGGCACTGATTCGCCAATTCAGCATGGAGAGAATTCGGCGCGGCAATGTAAACAGCCTGAACCGCATCGTCGGCTAGTAGTCTGGAGACATCGTCGTAGGCGGCACTTGCTCCGAAAGTGTCGGCGAATTGCATCGCCTTCGACAGGTCACGCGAGCAGAATGCAACTACTTTGGCACGGGCCGACATATTCATCGCGGGGGCCACGCGCTTCTCCACGACCCGGCCGCAACCGATGATTCCGATTCCCAGCGATTGAGTGGAGGTAGACATCATTTCGCGGAAGGCCGCAGGAAAAATCCCGGGCTACATCTCGCCTTTGAGCCTTCGTGTCATGAGCTCGCTCAAAGTGGCGATGACATCCTTGCCGTCGAAGAGAACGCCATAGACGGCCTCGGTGATGGGCATTTCAACGTCGTAGCGGCGAGCAAGCTGAAAGACACTCTTCGTCGTCGGGATGCCCTCAATGACCGAAGGCGTGGAGCCGATCACGTCCTCGACCTTTCTTCCTTGCCCGATGAGCTGCCCCGCCGAGCGATTGCGTCCAAGCGGCGAAACGCATGTCGTCACCAGATCGCCCAGTCCCGCCAGTCCGGCAAAGGTCTCGCGCTTGGCGCCCATGGCCACACCGAGTCGCGTGATTTCGACCAGGCCGCGGGCGAGAAGCGCCGCCTTGGCGTTGTCGCCGGCCTTTAATCCGTCAACGATGCCGGCCGCGAGGGCAATGATGTTTTTTGTTGCACCCGCCAGTTCCACGCCGAGCAGATCGTCATTGGTGTACACGCGGAACCATTGCGAGGACAGCGTTTCCTGGACGAGCGCCGCGAGGGATGGATAGTCCGCTGCAGCCACCACGGTCGCGGGCAGGCATTGGGCCAGCTCCGCGGCAATACTGGGGCCCGAAAGCGACGCCACAGGTGCCGGGCCGACGACATCCTGAATGATCTGGCTGGGACGAAGGAGCGTCTCATTCTCGATGCCCTTGGCCACGCCCGCGATCGGAGTGCCGCTCGGATAGGCGTGGGCGATGCTCGTCCAGACACTTCGAATGTACTGGCATGGCACGGCCGAGATGACGAGGCTTGCTCCGGCGAAGACGGCGACCGGATCGGTGGTAAATGAAACGCGCTCGGGGATTCGCAGGCCGGGAAGGTAGCGATGATTCTCCCGCGTGCTCTTCAGCGCCGCGATCTGATCGGGATTACGCCCCCACATGCGAACGTGGATTCCGCGATCCGCGAGCATCACGCTGCACACGGTGGCCATTTGGCCGTCGCCGATCATGGCTACCTGCTCGACCATCGTCGCTATTAGAATCGCCGAATCAAGGACGGGCAACCAGCGACACGGCCGCGGCTTGGCGCAGGGGCGGCGTGGGCGGCTCGATCTTCAACCATTTCAGGATGATTTGGGCATCGACGCCGCAAAGCGACTCAAACGCAAGGTCGGCAACAGATAATTCCGGCGATATGCCCAAAGAGACCGTCTTCATCCCGGCATCTTGAGCGAGGCGGATGGCTGATGCCGCATCCTCAAAGACGATGCAACCGGACGGCGACACACCGAGCAGATCAGCTGCCATGCGAAATCGCATTCGCCCCGCCGGGTCGCGATCCTGATCGTTTCCGTCGACGATGCAACCCAGTTGCTCCGAAATGCCCAGTCGCGTGAGCACCAGCCTTGCGTTTCGGCTGGCCGAGACCGCTGCGATCTTAAGACCCAGTTCGCGGAGGCCCCGGATAAGCCGCCCCACGCCGGGCAGGACGTCGCTCGCCGTCAACGACTCGACAGCGGCGAGATAATAGGCGTTCTTGCGGGCAAGCAGCTCTGCGAAGCGGGTCGAAGACACCTTGCGATCGCCGAGGATGTGCCGCAATGAGTCTTCGCGCGACAAGCCGCGAAGCGCGTCCTGCGCAGCGGAGTCGAATGGAAGACCCTCTTCGCCGGTCAGTCGGGCCCATGACGAAGTGTGAAATCTGGCGGTGTCCGCAATGACCCCGTCCACATCGAATATGGCGGCCACCGAGGTGATCGGCGTGCAATGATCCTGAACCGGGACATGGGCCGAAGGGGCGATCCCTTTTCCCGGCGATTTCGCGATCAGGGTAATGGGCTCCATGAGTTTCTTATCGGCGGACCAAGGTTCTTTCGTGCGTATCGGATGGTCCGTGTGCTCGGCCGACCCCCGGCCTGTCAGTGTGAAATGCACAGATTTTCTCGGCGGAATTGGTGATCGAGGTTCCATGGGGTAGAATTGAGGGAAGGAGAGGAAAATGGCACCGGGCAAGCGACTTACCCTCGCGGCAGGCGTTGCGGCGATGTTCTGCATCGGCGTTGCCCCCTCCCCAGCCGCAGCCCAGCGCAGGGCTATCTTTCAGGCGATTCAGGCGGCCCAATCGAACCGGCGGCAGTCGACGCTTCTCGATCAGATGTTCTCCCGCAATCGGCCTTGTTCGACAGGCCGATGTTTGTCCCGGCCCACGATCAACTTCTCATACTCATCGAATGGCACCCCCTATGACGGATTCGCTGAGGCTTCGCGCATCGCTCGGTACAGCGACATCGGCTTTCAGAACACCTCGGTGGGCGGCTTCAGTTCATCCAATGCCGCTAATTCATATGCGCCGGCCAACTATCAGTTAGCTCCGCCGCCGGGTGTCGCACCTTCGACCCTCGGCGCTGCTCCCCTGTCTCGTCAGCTCTCCACGTATGTCGGCCCGTTGAGTCCGTCATTCGATTCCGGGCCGGGGCAATACCAGAGCCAGGGCACCGGCGTCCCACTCGGCGAGGCCTTGTGGCAACTCAAGAAAGCACGTCAGTCTGGGGCACAGACAATCAGCGGCGGTGCAGGAGCGATGGCCCTGCCGTCGACGGATACCTCGCCGCGACGCAGAAATGGGCCCAAGGCAGGTACGGCGGAAGCGGCGCTGAAGAGCGGCGCTTTCGCATTTCGCCGGGGTAACTACGGCCTCTCGCAGGTCGAATACCGCGAGGCGATGAACAGGGGCTGCACCGACGCGAGGTCGCGGCTTGGCCTGGCCCTCGCGGAGTTCGCACTGGGGCGATACGAGGAGGCCGCAATCGTCGTTCAGTCCGACCTGATCGCCTCGCCGTCACTCAATCGCTCGGCGCTCAGTGTGCGATCGGCATACCGCCGTCAGACGGAATTTGACACCCACCTCCGAGGGCTGTTGCTGGCTCTCGAAAACCAGCCGGACAACTCCGAGTATCTCCTGCTTGCCGGGTTCATGCAGTATTACTCCGGAGACAAGTCCGCTGGACTTGCCAACCTTCAGCGATACGCGTCATCGGCAAGCGCCGATGCCCGAATCGTGTCTTATGTGCGGCTTCTCGCCGCAACAGCGAATCCCTGATTGCCCGATTCCTCTCCGAGTCCGCCGCCTTGAGTGCGCCGCGAATCTTCGCTAGGATTCTCACCGCCCTGGAGAGGTGTCCGAGTGGCTGAAGGAGCCGCATTCGAAATGCGGTCTGCGGGTA
>CAZCGF010000009.1:0-16917 GCA_964498115.1 uncultured Planctomycetaceae bacterium
GGGGCAGCACGAGGGGTGGGGCGGTTGGCTGGGGTTGATCGCCGTCGCGGATTCGCTTCGGCCGCAGGCGGCGGAGGCGGTCGAGCAATTGCGCAGGCTGGGAATTCGGCGAGTGGCGATGCTGACCGGGGATAATGCCGGAGCGGCTCGGCAGATCGGCGAGGCGGTCGGCGTGGATCAATTCGACGCCGGGCTGCTTCCCGAGGAGAAGGTCGAGGTGCTCGGTCGATTGCGGCGGGAGTATGGGCCGGTGCTGATGGTGGGCGACGGCGTGAACGATGCGCCGGCGCTGGCGGCGGCGCACGTGGGCTCGGCGATGGGGGCGGCGGGGTCGGACGTGGCGCTGGAGACAGCGGACCTGGTTTTCATGTCGGATGATTTGTTGAAAGTGCCATACGCCATTGCACTGAGCCGGCGCGCGGAGCGGATCATGCGGCAAAACGTGGTGTTCGCCATCGGCGTCATCGGGGCGCTGAGCATTGCGGCGATGGCCTACGGGCTTGCGCTGCCGCTCGGGGTTGTCGGGCACGAGGGGAGCACTTTGATCGTCGTTGCGAACGGGCTGCGTCTGCTGGGTTTTCGGCAGCGGATGTGAGATCGGCGGGCCTTGTCTGATCGTTTACGGCCGAACGAGTTTCTTCATTCGATTGATATTCACGCGGTCGAGATTCACGCCGCGGCCGTCGGTTCCCTTCGGGGTTTCGAGGATGCGGGGCACGTGTGCGAGCCGGGGATCGTTGAGGAGATGGGCGAAACCTGACTTGCCGATCTTTCCCTTTGTGATGTGCTCGTGGCGATCCAGGCGGCTGCCGCACTCGCCTTTTGAGTCGTTGGTGTGGATGCACTTTACGCGGTCCATGCCGACGTGGCGGTCGATTTCGTCGAGGAGGCGCTCGTAGTCGTCGCGCTCGCGGATGTCGTATCCGGCGGCAAAGACGTGGCAGGTGTCGATGCATACGCCGAGGCGCTCGGGCCGGCGGACTTGCTTAATGATCTCGCCGAGCTGAGAAATCTCGTGGCCGATGGTGGTGCCCTGGCCGGCGGTGGATTCGAGGAGGACGCGGCAGGTGAAGCCGGCGGTTGCGGCGTGGACCTCGTCGAGGGAAGCGGCGATGGCGGCGATGCCGGTTTCGACACCGGAACCCATGTGCGCGCCGGGGTGGATAACGAGGCCTTCAACACCGAGGGCTTCGCAGCGCTGCAACTCGTCGATGAGGGCGTCGCGGCTCTTGTCGCGATTGGCTTTTTCGGGCGAGGCGAGATTCAGAAGGTAGCTGGCGTGGGCGACGACCGGTGAGACGCCGGACTTACGCCGCGCATCCTTGAAGAGTCTGACCTGTTCGTCGGTGAGCGGCTTGGCGACCCACTGGCGCTGGTTTTTGACGAAGACTTGCAGGCAGTCGCAGCCGACTTGCTGCGCTTCCTCGAAGGCGAGGTGCAGGCCGCCGGCGACGGAGAGATGGGCGCCGAATTTCTGGGTGACTTTGGATGTCTTCATGCGCCCTCGCCCAGGGCGCGGACGTGCGCGGCCACGGATGTCGCGAGGGCGTCGAGGTTGTAACCGCCTTCGAGCAGGCTGATGATGCGACCGCCGCAGGACTCGGCCGCGACTTCGCTCAAGCGACGGGTCATCGTGGCGTAGCCCTGCTCCGTCAGGCGCAGGTCGGCGATGGGGTCGTCCCGGTGGGCATCGAAACCGGCGGAGATCAGGAGGAATTCGGGCTTGAACTGTCTGAGTGCGGGAATGACTTCCGTGTCGAATCGGGCGAGATAGTCGGGCTCAGGGGTTGCCGGGCGAAACTGCATGTTCTTCGTGAAGCCACGGCCCTCTCCGCTGCCGCGCTCCGATTCCATTCCCGTACCGGGCCAGAGGGGGCTTTGGTGGAGGGAGATGAAAAGGACGCTGGGGTCGTCGTAGAAGATGTCCTGGGTTCCGTTGCCGTGATGTACGTCCCAGTCGACGATGGCGATCTTTCCAAGCTTGTGATGTTGCTGGAGATATTTCGCGAGAATTGAGATGTTCGCGAAGAGGCAGAAACCCATTGCCGCCTCGGGGAGGGCGTGATGGCCCGGGGGCCTCATGGCGCAGAAGGCAGCATCGGCCTTGCCACCGATGACGAGGTCGGCGGCGGTCAGAGCGGCATTCACGGAGCCGAGGGCGGCGGCGTAGCTTCGTTCGCAGACATAGGTGTCGCCCTGATCGAGAAGATGCTTTCCTTCTTCGCAGGAGATGCGGACCCAGTCGTGGTAGGTGTGAGTATGGACCTGCATGATCCATTTTACCGCGTCACGGTCTTGAACCGGGGCGGCTGACAGACCGGGGATGAGGGCGGAGATGCGGTCGGGCTGGAGGCGCTCGGCGCGGGCGATGCACTCGACATGCGCGCCGGTGTCGTGTTCGAGGCTGACGGCATCCCAGATGTATGCGACGCGTTTCATGCCGCGCTTTTGTTAACCGGCTGCCTTGACCGCGGCCACCAGATCGAGCACCGCCTTCTTGCCGTCGCCGAAATACATGAGGGCGTTGTCGGCGGCGAAGAGCGGATTCGGAATGCCGGCGAAGCCGGGGCTGAGGCTGCGTTTCATGATGATGACGGTTCGAGCCTTGTCGACGTCGAGGATCGGCATGCCGGCGATGGGGGACTTGGGATCGGTGCGAGCGAGGGGATTGACCACGTCGTTGGCGCCAATGACGAGGACAACGTCCGTCTGCTCGAAGGTCGAGTTGATGTCGTCCATCTCTCTGACCTTTTCGTAGGGGATGTTGGCCTCGGCGAGCAGGACGTTCATGTGGCCGGGCATTCTTCCGGCGACGGGGTGAATGCCGAACTCGACTTCGATGCCTTTGGCTTCGAGGGCGTTGGCCAGGTCGCGCACGGCGTGTTGTGCCTGGGAGACGGCCATGCCGTAGCCCGGGACGATGACGACTCGGCGTGCGGTGTCGAAGAGCATGGCGATTTCGTCGGCCGAGGTTGACTTGACCTTGCCGGCGTAGACGTCGTCGGCGGAGGCGGCGCCCTCGGAGGGGGCGAGCTTGCCGAAGAGGACGTTGGTAAGCGAGCGGTTCATCGCCTTGCACATGATCTGGCAGAGGATGATGCCGGAGGAGCCGACGAGGGAACCGGCGATGATGAGGCCGTTGTTGCCGAGGACGAAGCCCGTGGCGGCGGCGGCCATGCCGGAGTAGGAGTTCAGCAGGCAGATGACGACGGGCATGTCAGCGCCGCCGATCGGCGTTGTGACGAGCACACCGAGGACGGAGGCGACAACGACGATCGGCCAGAAGACCCACATTTTGGAAGGGTCATAAGTTCCCCATGCTGCGCCTGCGATCACCAGCAGGAACAGCAACGCGTTAACGGCTTGCTGGCCGGGGATGACGTTTCCGCTGGGCACCCATTTGAGTTCCTGGAGCTTTCCGGCGGCGACGAGGCTGCCGAAGAAGGTGACCGCGCCGATGATGCCGGCGACCATGGTCGAGCCGATGAAGAAGCGCAGCGCCTCGTTGACTTGGAATTCCGGATGGCTCATTTCACCCATCTTGGCGATGAGTTCTGCGCCGGCGACCAGCAGCGACGCGCCGCCGCCGAAGCCGTTGAGGAGGCCGACCATCTGGGGCATGCCGGTCATCGGCACGCGAATGGCGAAGAGCGCGCCGACGATCGTGCCGACGGCGATGCCCACGCCGATGAGCCAGTATCCCGCGCCGGAGATGTCGGGCCGATCGATGCTGATGAGCACGGTGATGACGATCGCCAGCAGCATCCCGAATGCACCGATGAGGTTGCCGCGCAGGGCGGTGCGGGGATGGCTGAGCCTCTTGAGCGCGACGATGAAAAGAATCGACGCGAAGAGGTAAATCAGGTTCGTGACGGCGGGGTTCTTAAGTGCGGAAGACAAGGATCAGCCTTTCCTCTTAAACATGCCCAGCATGCGGTGGGTGACCATGAAGCCGCCGACGACGTTGATCATGGCGAATGCAATGGCGATGACGCCGAAGGCGGATGTCCAGAAATTGAGCTTCAGGCCCGCTGCGAAGATGGCGCCGATGATGGTGATGCCCGAGATGGCATTGGAGCCTGACATCAGTGGCGTGTGCAGGGTCGGCGGGACCTTGGTGATGACTTCAAAGCCGACGAAGGTCGCCAGCGTGAAGACCGTGATACCGATGACGAACAATTCCATTTCGGTGACTCCTGTATCCCGCGGCTACTTGCCGCCCATTGCATCGCGGACGCGCGGGTGAACGATCTGTCCGCCCTGAGTGATCAGTGTGCCCGCCACGCATTCATCGTCCATGCTGAGGATGAGCTGGCCATCCTTGACGAGGTCCTGGAGAAACGCGCCGACGTTTCTCGAATACATCTGGCTGGCGTGAAAGGGGACGGAAGCAGGGAGATTGGTCGGGCCGAGAATCAGCACGCCGTTTGCATCGACGCGCTCGCCGGCCTTGGTGAGTTCGCAGTTGCCGCCAGCCTCTGCGGCGAGATCGATGATGACCGAGCCGGGTCGCATGGCATGGACCATTTCCGCGGTGATGAGGATCGGCGCCGGCTTGCCTGGAATCAGCGCGGTGGAGATGGCGATGTCCGCATCTTTCACATGCTGGGCGATGACTTCCTTTTGCTTCTGTTTGTAGGCGTCGGACATTTCCTTGGCGTAGCCGCCCTTGTCCTCGGCATCCTCCGCCGGGGCTTCTACCTCGACGAATTTGGCGCCGAGGCTCTGGACCTGCTCTTTGACGGCGGGTCGCACGTCGAAGGCCTCGACGACCGCGCCGAGTCGGCGTGCGGTGGCGATGGCCTGAAGTCCCGCCACGCCGGCGCCCATCACAAGTACCTTGGCCGGCGCCAAGGTTCCGGCGGCTGTCATCATCATGGGGAACATTTTTTGCAATTCCGCGGCGGCGAGCAGGACGGCCTTATAGCCGGAGATGGTGCTTTGCGAACTGAGGACGTCCATCTTCTGCGCGCGGCTGATGCGAGGCATCAGGTCCATGGCCAGCGAGGTGATGCCGCCTTCGGCCAACTTGCGAACGAGATCGTGGCGGATGAGCGGGTTCAGAATGGAGAACAAGGTGCAGCCGGATCGCAATCTGGACAGGTCGGCGTCGGTCGGCGGGTGGACGGAGACGAAAATATCCGCTTCGCCGAACAACTCATCGGCGGAACCGCATGTCTTGACGCCGACTGCTTCGTATTCCGAGTCGAGAAAGCCCGCCTGCGTCCCGGCGCCGCTTTCGATCAGGGTATCGAGCCCCAGCTTCTTGATACGCGTGCAGGTTTCTGGAATGAGCGAAACTCTTGCTTCACCCTCGAGAGTCGCCTTTGGAATCGCAAGCTTCATCGATGCCTCGTGTGGAATGCGTAATAGTTCGAACGATGAGAATCAAGCACGGACACGCGATGTCCCGGCGAATCCAACCGCGCACCATGCGACTCGCCCGTTCGACTCAACACTCAACCGTTCAGGGTCGGCAGTGTAGCGGCTCTGCCGGAGAGGGGAAGCCGCTTGCCGCGAGGCAATTCTCCCTGGGCGGGGTGGATGATTCTTGGCGACGTTCAATCGGCTATGATGCAGACTTGTGGGCTCAGCGGGAGTCGCAGCCGGATGAATCGGCGAGGCCGCTTGGCGAGGCGACCAGCCCCACGGGTGGCAGTTGATGCGCGATCCCCAAGAAGAAAGGCTTCAGCAGGCCGTCAGCGGCGGAGAAGAGGCCGCCTTTGAAGAGGCTTACAAAGTGTTTGCCGGGCGCGTTCGGCTTGCGGCCTGGCGCATTTCGCACCGGCCGGACTGGTTGGATGAGATCGTCAACGAGGCGTGGTATCGGGCCTTTCAGAAGAGGACCAGCTACGACCCGGCCAAGCCGTTTCTCCACTGGATGGCGGGGATCGTCCAGAACGTTTATCGGGAGCAGTGCCGCAAGTCGCCTCTGACGCTGGGGGGCACCGAGGAATCCGCGGGGGAAACCCGGCTGGACATGGTGACGCCGGCCCAATTGGCTGACGAGGCCGAAACGCTGGCCGGATTGAACGACTGCATTGGCAGATTGCCCCCAGACGAGGCGCGGCTTGTGCGCCTTAGGTTCTTTGATAACAAGACATTACGGGAGATATCGGCGGCCTTGAGGGTGCCGGAATCGACGCTTCGGGAGACTCGGCTGCCCGCGGTTATGGAGGCACTTCGCCGGTGCCTGGAAAAGAAGAATATTGAGATTTCTCAGATTTTTCCTGCGCAAGGGGGGCCCGAGGGTCAATAGAGGGTGAGGTTTGTTATGAAGTCCCTAGTTTCACTCGAAGGCTTGCTGGAGACCCTGGGAGAGGCCCATCGTGATGGCGCCCTTCAGGATTGCCCGGCAGGTCGGCCCTGGATGAAGTCAGATCGTCAGGCGGAAGTCCGCCCGGCGGCCGGGCTTCGCTGGGTTCGGGTGGCGGCTCCTCTTGCGGCAGCAGCCGCGGTGGCGGTCGTGTTTGTGGGACCCAGCCTCTTTGGAACACGCGCGGGACACGAGATGGCCCAAGACGGCTTGGCCGCGATCCAGCCCGAAACGCCTCAGCTTTTCGCCGATGCCGGTGTTGTGACGACAGCACCCAAGGCGGCGGATTGCGACTTTAACGGCGACGGGGTGATCGACGGGCTGGACATTCAGGCCCTCGTGAACCGCATTCAGGACATTGATGGAGATCCGCTACTGCAAGCGGAAGAACTCCAGCGATGTCTGCTGGGGAGCTAAGGGCTCCGTATTTTTCTTGCAATGTGAGGCCGGGTTGACGTTTACCGGAATGTCAACTCGGCCTTGCGTTTTTACTCAGCGAGATTTCACGTCACTGCCTCCTCACACGCCCATTCGTTGACAGATCGTCCGGCGACATCGAAGCTAGCACGCGTGGCGAGATGTCCGCGGTGCGCGGATGCACGCGCCTGAGGATCATGCATGAGTCAAACGGCAGACCAGCGTCCACGACTTGCAGTCCTCGTCCCCTGCTACAACGAGGCGGCGACCGTTGAGAAAGTCGTCAAGGACTTTCGCCGCGAGTTGCCCGAGGCCGTTGTTTACGTCTTCGACAACAACAGCACCGACGGGACCGCCGACCTTGCGCGGGCAGCCGGGGCGGTGGTCATTCACGAGAAGAAGCAGGGCAAGGGGCACGTCGTCGCCGCGATGTTTGAAAAGGTGGTCGCGGATTATTACGTAATGACGGATGGCGACGACACCTATCCGGCCGAACAGGTGCGCGAGTTGCTCGCGCCGGTGCTGCGCGGCGAGGCGGATATGGTTGTGGGGCGGCGGGAGGCTACGGACACGCAGGCAGCCTACCGCCGGTTTCATGTGCTCGGGAATCGGCTGGTGCGTACGATGGTCAACCTCATCTTCGGCGCACGTCTTACGGACATCATGAGCGGGTATCGGGCGTTTAATCGCGAGGTCGCCGAGAATCTGCCGGTTTGTGCATACGGCTTCGATATCGAGACGGAGATGACGGTGCAGTGCCTGTATCACAAATGGGTGATTCGAGAGGTGCCGATCCGCTATGGCGTTAGGCCCGAGGGAAGCGCTTCGAAGCTCAACACGTTTCATGACGGGCTGCGCGTCATTTTCAAGATTCTGAGTCTGTTCCGATCTTACAAGCCGCTAACGTTTTTTGGCGGGATGGCGATTTTGCTGTTCATCGTTGGATGCGGGCTCGGCGGGACGGCGTACTGGCGAAGCTGGTCTCCGGACTCGGGCTATCGGATGACGTGTGTGATCCTGTCGGCGGCGATGTTCGCGATGAGCCTCGTGGCAGCGAGCATCGGCGTGACCGTGCAACTGATTAATTTTCGGTTTCTCGAACTCGATTCCCTGCTGCGCAGGCGCCGTCGCGGCGAAATCCCGGCAGCGCAGAATGGCGAGCGGCACGAGCATCAAAAATGACCTGCCTTGATGGACGATGGAGCGACAATAATGGCGGATGACAAGAATCGAGTATCCGATCGACTCGCCGCGGCGTCAGAGACGGCCGCGAAGCAATCCGGCACGGCCGCCATTACCGTGAAGCGCATCGAAGACGCGCTGGCCGGCGCGATCCAACCGCAGAAACTCATCGACAACTTCGCCGAGGCGTGGCGCGTGACGGATGCGCAGGCCCGGAGCCTTCTTGAATCTCACGGATTCGGCGGCGTCCTTGCAAGGTTGCAAGCCGGCAGCGCTGCGGGTGGCGATGAGGTCAAAGCCGCGGCGTTGTCAGCGAAGCGGTCCATCGCTCTGGCTGACGGGAATATCGTTGCGCGAGCCTTCGGGCCGGGATTCGATGAGCCGGTCATGGCGCCACAGGGTGTCCTGGACGCGGTCCAAAAGCCGCTCGACGCGTTTCTGCCCGGGGCTGCGGAGGATTCGCTTGGCGTGCTGTATCGACATCAGCCGCTGGCCTATGCGGAAAAGTTTCTGGCCGGCGACGCGGTGAAGATGGACGCCTATATCGCGAAGAATTTCGGCCCGTCGGGACCGCGATTCATCATCAACAGCGGTATCGGCGCGAACGAGCAATTCAACTATTTCGTTTCGGCACTCGCACATCAGCGGCCCGATCGGAAGGTGACGTGGCTTCTGGCGAATTCTCCGAAGGAGATCGGCTCATTGCCGCCTGATGCGACGGTGGAGAATTCTCTGTTCCTCGAGTTCTCACGAAGCGGCATCACGGAAGAGACGGTGAAGCTGCACGAGTTAACGCCGCGCTCGGCAAAGCGCGTTGTCTTCGCGAACAGCGGGCCGCTCAAGGCGCTGGGTGAACGCGACGGCAATTTGGTGCTGGAGCTGCCGAGCGAGGTCTCCGGGCGTTACGGACGAAACAAGACGCCGATCCTCATGGCGCCGATGCACGCGGCGGGCCTGGATGTGCGCGGCTATTGGCGGGTCATTCAGTCGGCGTGCGACGCCATGCCGCTTGGCGAGGCGCAGTCGCTGCCGGTGGTGCTGGCGCGCTACATACGCACTCAGCAGCTTCGTCGGGGCGTCAATCACATCTACCTCGGCACGAACGATGACCTGCTGCGATTTTCGGCGGACGAGTTATGTCAGTATTGGAACGAGGGCGTCAACCGGGACGGCAACGACATCACCATGTCGAGGTATCTTGGCCTGCCGCGAGATTCGCACATGAATCTCGAAGCCATCCTCGGCACAAGCGAACACAAGCTGGCGATCTTCATCCTTGCGACGCGAAAGAAGGGCGGCGGGTCGACACACAAGCTGCTGGAGGCGTCCGCGGACGCGATCAACCCAGAGCACGCGGGTCTTACGGCCGGCGCGGTGGATCGGATTTTATGTCTGGCCAACGTTAAGCGATGCAGCGAGAAGATGCCCACGATTCTGATCACGGTGGATGAGATCAATCTCGCGGCGTCGGCCTGGCTTGGGCAGCTATGGGCCGATACGACGCTTGTGTACTCTCGATTGATCGGCGTCGATCCCGGTTCAAATCCGGAAGTGAAGGCCGTGCGAACGCGCGCTTCTTCCTGGTTGTCGGATGCGGGCGGAGCGGATGCCATGTTGGGGTGAAATGGGCCTGGCACAATTGTGTGATCGTGGCTTCACGCGCGGGCAGAGGCCGCGAAGGTGTGCGGCATAGAACGCGGTCGTTTGCGGTGGGGATCAATAAACGAACTTGGCGATGATCCAGTAGATCGCGGCAGCCATCGTCGCCGCGGCGGGAAGCGTCAGCACCCAGGCGGTGATGATCTTTCCACCGACCGACCATCGCACGGCGGAAAGCCGACGCGTGAGGCCGACACCGAAGATCGCGCCGGTGATGGTGTGAGTGGTGCTGAGGGGAATCCCGAGTGCAGAGAGCCCGATGATCGTGACGCCGCCGCCGGTTTCGGCGCAGAATCCTCCGACAGGCTGTAGCTTTGTGACGCGATGGCCCAGTGTGTGGACGACCTTCCATCCGCCCAGATAGGTGCCGAGGGCGATGGCGAAGTGGCAACTCAGGATGATCCACCAGCGTGGGTGCCCCGTATTCGTGCCGTCAATGGTGGCATATTGTGCAAGGGCCGGGTTGCTGAGCAGGAGGAGCATGATGATGCCCATGGTCTTTTGGGCATCGTTCAGACCGTGGCTGAGGCTGAATGCGCCAGCGGAAACGAGCTGAAGGCGACGGAACCAGCCATCGACGCCGCGAGGCGTCTTTTTCCGACATACCCACATGGTGACCACCATCAGTATCCAGCCCAGCGCCAGGCCGGTGATTGGCGCGACGACGATGTAGATGGAAATCTCGCCAATCTTCGACCATTTCAGGCAGCCCATTCCGGCCTTGACCAGTGCCGCGCCGATCATAGAGCCGATCAGAGAGTGTGAGACGCTGATGGGCAGTCCGCGAAAGGTGCAGAGGACGGTCCAAGTGATGGCGGAGAGCAGAACGGCGAGGATCAGATGTGGATCGACGACGGCCTGATCGACGATTCCCTTGCTGATGGTCGCGGCGACATGGGTCTCGAAGAAGAATGCGGCGATGAAATTGAAGAAGGCGGCCCACAGAACGGCGAGGCGCGGCGTGAGCACGCGGGTCGCGACGATGGTAGCCACCGAGTTGGCGGCATCATTAAATCCGTTGGCGAAGTCGAAGACGAGAGCGATCACGACGATGATAATGATGTAGGTGATCATGCGAGGGTCCTCAGGCGTTCTTGAGGATGATGCCCTCGATCGTGTCGGCGATGTCTTCGCAGCGGTCGATGGCCCGCTCGGTGAAGTCGTAGACTTCCTTCCACTTCATGACGAGGATCGGGTCGGTTGCCGTGGCGTATAGCTCGGCGACGGCGGAGTGGTTGAGGTCGTCGCCGTCGTTTTCCAACTGGTGAATCTCGACGATTTTTTTCTGAAGGTCTCCCGGTCGCCGCAGATCGCGAAGGCCCTTGACGGCGTCGACGACCAGCGCCGTGGCGCGCACGAGGATGTCGGTTTGCTTCTCCATCCAGGGCGTCGGTTCGGGGATCGAGTAGAGCGTAAATCTTTTTGCGGCGGCGTCGATCTCGTCGATGACATCATCCATTCGTGACAGGAGGGCGTGAATGTCCTCACGGTCGAATGGCGTAATGAAGGACGTGTCGAGCTTGCCCAGGGCCGCGTGGACCGCATCGTCGCCATCGTGCTCGAGCTTGCGGATTTCAGCGACGTGCTTTTCACGATTCTTGTAATCCGACGCGAGCTGGGCATAAGCCTTTGCTGTGGTGTGAACGACCCGAGCGGTATGATCGAACAAGTCGAAGAACTCGGTGTCGCGAGGCAGAATACTAAACACAACCCAATCCTCCCTCGCCTGCGTTTCTGCGGAGCATCACGGGCATCCGGCCGGCAGCGGGAAGATCATGGCCGGGCGCTAGTCACCTGTCCAGAGTTGAAACGCGGGAGCAATCGCAAAAATCACAACATGCTGTGGATTTTTTTCTGCTGACCACAGTTTACGTGATATTTGATTAGATAGAGCTCTTAACAGTTTCTTAGCGCTGGATTAGGTTGTGAACCGCGTGGATCGAACGAGAATGTAACCTCTGGCCGGCGGTACCGCGGTCCGCCGGCCGGACTCGCGGCGCAGCGGACAACCGCCGCGAGGCAAGGGACCGGAAGTCCCGATCGGAGGTTGTCGTGGGGCTGATAGAAGAACTGTTTCAGCGTTCGCCGTTTGACCCGATGTTGCATCACCTCAAGAAGGTGCGCGAGTGCGTGACACTCGTCCGTCCGATGCTGGAGGCGGTCCGGGATCAACAGGGCAACCAGTTGGACGAGCTCGTCAAGCGCGTGTTCAAACTCGAGCACGATGCGGACACGATCAAGGATGAAATCCGACAGGCCATCCCGCGGAGTTTCTTTCTTCCGGTCTATCGGGGCGATCTGCTTGGCTATCTGAAGCTTCAGGATGACATGGCTGACGCGGTGGAAGACATCGCGATCCTGCTGACCATCAAGAAGCTGACGATGCCGGAGAGCCTCAAGTCGCGCGTGTTCAATTATGTGGAAACCGTCCTGCAGGTCTGCGACAAGAACCACGCGATGAACGAGAGCCTTCCCGAGCTGGTGGCGCGCGGTTTCACGCCCGATCAGGCGGCGGGTCTGCACGAACAGATTCGCGCGGTGGAGCTTGCCGAGTGGGAGGCGGACAAGGCACAGTACACGCTGAGTCAGGAATTGTTCGCCATCGAAGACCAACTGAAGGCTTCGGACTTAATGCTGTGGTGGCGGGTTTTCCTGGAACTGGGTCAGCTCGCCAACCACGCGGAAAAGATGGCGGATCGGCTCAGGCGGATGATCTCACAGTAGCGCCTGTTTTTTCAGCACGAAACCCCGTCCGCTGACGGACGATGAAAGAAGCGACCTTTTGCAATTCGGTCTTTTCCATCTGATCGCACAGTCCGCCTCCACGGAGGGGTTCGGCAGCTTCACGGCGGCCGCGGCGGTGCTTGCGATCGGCATGCTAATCTGGGATACGATCGAGGTCGGCCGGAACGACGCCGCCAACATCGTCAATTCTGTGTTCGGCTCCCGCATCCTCAGCAGGAAAATGGCCGTTCGAATCGCCGCGATCGGCGTCATCCTCGGCGCCACGCTTTCGTCGGATGTCATTGAGACCGCTCGCAAGGGGATCTTTTCCCCGGAGGCCTTTGGGATCAGAGAGGTGCTGGCGATTTACACCTCGGTCTATATCGTTGACACGATTCTGCTCTATACCTATTCCGCGTTCGGCATGCCGGTCAGCACGACGATGACGCTGATCTTCGAGTTGCTCGGGGCGTCGCTGTTCCTCGGCGTGTTCCGATCGCCGGAATCCATTCATGCCGTCGAATGGAAGGGCGTCGCCAAGGTTCTGGTGGCGATTGTCTGTTCGATCTTTCTCTCCGGCGTGATGGGTTTCATCATCCAGCGATTCTCCCGGGCCGCGATCAGAGACAAGTGGTCCAGTCTGCCGCAGCTGCTTCTCTACGGCGGGCTGGTCGGTGGGGGACTCATGGCCGGGCTGGCCTACTTCATGCTGATCAAGGGCATGAAGAACGTCACGCTGATCAAGCCTGTGGTTTCGATCATTAAGTCGAATCCGTATGTGGGGCCGATTTTTGCGCTGCTGGCGATGTGGGTTGCGTTCGGCATCCTGATCCATTTCACGCTGATCATTTATCGTCGTCGGGCAGCGGAGCTCTTGTTTCCCGTTTTGACGGTTGTGGGCATGCTCGGCATGGCGTTTTCGTTCGGGCAGAACGATCTGGCCAACTGCGCGGCGCCGGGGCTGGCGGCGCTCAAGGTGGTCTCAGGCGTTTACTACAATCAGCCGATCGAGGACATCACGCGGGCAAGCATCCCATGGTGGGCGCTCTTTGGATGCGGCGTCCTGCTGGTCATGGGAATGATGACGGACCACGCCCAGCGCGTGACGCGCGCCGAGGTGCGCACAGGCAGCGCCGGACACCATGTGAAGCTTTGGGCGCCAAACTGGTGCATCACCATCGCGCGTCGAATGCTGGCGCGCGCTCCGGGCGGCGAGGTCATGCCCTCACTGGCGCCCATTGAGACAAAAAACGTTCGCGGCAAAACCCTTCACTACGATCCGCTTCGGGCGTGCGTCATCGTCAGTGTCTCCGCGAGCGTCATCGCGACGGCTTCGGCGCTGGCCATGCCCGTATCAACGACCTATGTCGCATTCGCGGCGGTGGTTGCGACGGGGGCGGCAGATCGCATTTTTGTTCGCGGCGATGCGGCCCTGAAACTCGGGCGATCCATCTGGGTGGTGTTCAGTTGGTTTGCAGCGGGCCTGATTGCTCTGATCGCCGCCGGAATCGTGAGCATTGCAGTCTTTTATCTGGGTGTCATCGGGATGGCAATCTGCATCACGCTGAACCTGTTCATTCGCAGCTATGTCAAGCGTCAGTCAGATGCGCAGGAGGAGCGCGTCCGCATGGAGGCGCGCGAGCGAATGCACCCCGAGGAGTATTCGCTCGAGGAAGAGTGATGGCGTCGCCATCGGCGCCATGGGCCACACGCAAGACATCGCTGGAAATCGTTGACGGTTAAGATTCGGTTAACGCAAGGTAAGGTTTGTTTGTGGTGACGCGGTGAATGAGCATTCTCAAGTGCCGCTGCACCTCGTCAGCGGCCGGGACAGCTTCAACAATCACAGTTCGCGCGTGTATTCGTTGATTCCCCCCACTATAATTCAAGGGCCGAGGCAGGCGAAATGATCTTACAGACCTTGTACCAGCTTCGAGGGACCGTCCCGATGTCGCAGCAAGCAAACATTCTCGTGGTTGAGGATGATCCGGATTTGCAAGAGTCGATCCGCTTCAATCTGGAGCGGCAGGGCCACGAAGTCATGGTTGCGTCGGATGGTCAGGCGGCCCTAGACCTTGCAACTCGCAAGAAGCCCGACCTGGTACTTCTTGACTTGATGCTTCCGAAAGTCAGCGGGCGTGACGTGACAGTTGCGCTGAAGAAGAACTCAGCCACGCGATCGATTCCGGTCATCATGCTGACGGCGATGTCGGCGGAGAATGACATCGTGCTGGGTCTTCAGATCGGCGCCGACGACTATGTGACCAAGCCTTTCAGCATGGATGTGCTCCTTGCCCGCGTGGCCGCCGTCCTTCGACGGCGAAACGGCGTGCCCGACAAGGAGGGTCTGCTCAAGGCCGGTCCGATTTCGGTGGATCGGTCGCGGCACGTCGTTGAGGTGGATGGGTCGCCCATCGCGATCACGTTGACGGAGTTTCGCCTGCTTGAGGCCCTGATCGCGGCCAAGGGTCGTGTGCTCTCGCGGGATCAGCTCATGTCGCTGGCGATGGGCCCGGATGTCGCCGTCACGGATCGGACCATCGACGTGCACATCACGTCTCTTCGGCGCAAGCTCGGCGACCATCGCGAACTGGTGGAGACGGTTCGCGGGGTCGGTTATCGATTTGCCGACATCTGGCAAAGCGCCGTCACGGAGGCCTGATCCTGCCGTCGTGTGCGAGTCGTCATTCCCTTACAGTGCGTCAACCGAAGTCGGTTATCATTCATCCGCCGGCGACATTGCGGCGCTGATCATCGTAGAATCGCGCGGTAACAGATGCTCCACGATGACTTGACTACCGGCAAGGGCAGCTTCTTCAAGCGCGTCTTCACGCGCCTTGGTCTGATGCTGTGCATCGGTATGCTGCTCGTGGCCGCGTTTGCATGGCAGATCATGCAGCACTGGCTGAGCGACTACACCGTCGAGCAGCTTCGCAACAGCGCCCACCTCGCGACCCGGGTGATGGCCGGTTGCTGGTCCGAGTCTTCGGCCTCGGTGCAGGAAAGTTGCCTGCAGATCAAGAATGACACGGGCCTTCGGACAACCGTGATCCTTCCCGACGGCGAAGTCATCGCGGACTCAGACGCACAGGCGAAGTCGATGGCTAATCACTCTGATCGTCCCGAGGTGATCGAGGCGCTGCAGGGGCGAACCGGCGTCAATCGGCGACTCAGCGCATCGGTCGGTCACTCATTTGTCTATGTCGCGGTCCCTTTGATTATCGACGGCGCGACGGTGGCCATTGTCCGGGTTGCGGCGCCATCCGAAGATCTGGCGCGGCGGGAGCGGGCCATCTGGCAGCTCATCGCGGCAGGGCTCTGCGTCGCCCTGCCGTTGGCGCTGATCATCGCGTGGTTCATGTCCCGAGGCCTTGCGGCTCCGATTCAGCGCGTCGGTGCGTGGGCCAATCGGCTTGGCAGAGGTGATCTGGCCACGAGGCTGGAGGTCCAGGGTGACGACGAGATTCGCCAGGTCGCAGCGGCGCTGGATCGAATGCGACGAAGTCTGTCCGACCGAATTCAGGAGGCGCATCAGCAGCGGCGCGATCTGGCCATCACGATCGGCACACTTGAAGAGGGCGTCATCGCAGTGAATCAGGATGGGATTGTGCTGCTGGTCAATCCGGCGGCGATCCGGATTCTGGGCATCGCCCATTCGCTGGTCGGCGGGCCCATCGTGGAGCAGATACCTGATCGCGGGCTTCGCCGATTGTGGGAGGAGATTGCCTCTTCCGGCTCGAAGGAGGTTCGCCGCGAGATCATCCTCACCTCCAACGGCGTCGCCAGAACGGTCGACGCGCTGATCATTCACGTCGTTGATACGGAGACGCCCATCGCATGGCTGATGTGTCTGCGCGACATCACCGCCATCGCCAAGTCGGTCGCCATGAAGTCCGACTTCGTCGCCAACGCATCGCACGAACTTCGAACGCCGGTGGCGGCGATTCGCGCCGCGGTGGACACTTTGCGAGAGCCGAACCTGGACGCGAACGCGCGGACGCGCTTCATGGCCATGATCGATCGAAACCTGATGCGTCTGCAAGCCCTGACCGACGACCTGATGAATCTCAGCAAGGTGGAGTCCGTCGATATTGAATTGAACTATTCCACATTCGACGTTGAGGAGGTCTATGCCGCCCTCCGTGCGACTTTCGGTGAAGTGCTCAGCGCGAAGCAAGCGACCTTCACCATGAAGTCCGACGTCGGGCCGATCCACACGGATCAACGATGGCTGGAGCTGATTCTGAAGAATCTCGTCGACAACGCGGTTAAGTTCATTCCGGAAGGCGGGAGCATCAAGCTCAGTTGTCGGCGCGAGGACAAGTTCGCGGCTTTCGAGGTGGAGGACAACGGCTGCGGCATTGACATGGAAGACCTCGACCGCGTGTTCGAGCGATTCTATCAGGTCGACAAGTCTCGCGGCATGAACCAGGGCGGCACCGGTCTGGGACTGGCCATCGTCAAGCATGCCGTCAACGCCATGCACGGCAAGGTCGCCATTCGCAGCAAAGTGGGTGAGGGCACGGTCGTGAGCTTTCAGATTCCCGCGTTCGCGGACAGTGCGGACGGCGCGGAGAATGATGTTCACAATTCCGCCGGGTCATAGTTTGCCGGGTCCC
>CAZCGF010000009.1:17017-46467 GCA_964498115.1 uncultured Planctomycetaceae bacterium
TACGTGCCGGCAAAGCTCGTGCATACGCCCGAGGAGTTCGAGGCGGAGCTGCCGGA
Organism: uncultured Planctomycetaceae bacterium; assembly: GCA_964498115.1. Lineage (GTDB taxonomy): Bacteria > Planctomycetota > Phycisphaerae > UBA1845 > UTPLA1 > UTPLA1. Next base: position 17,074 of record CAZCGF010000009.1, read on the forward strand.
AAATGCGCCGGTGGTGCAGGCGGTGGATCGATTCGGCCGCCCTCAATACGACCTGTTCGGGCGACCGATTGTCATTCGCAGCCGGGTTCCCGTGGAGGCGGCGACCGCGATACCTGTGTGGATCAGTATCTTTACGTGCATGTTCCTGCACGGCGGATGGATGCACCTGCTGGGCAACATGCTCTACCTGTGGATATTCGGGAACAACATCGAAGATCGGCTCGGTCCGGTGTTGTTCATGCTCTTCTACCTCGGCACGGGCATCGTCGGCAACCTGGCACATACCTTTTTTGAAGGAAGCTGGGTGCCCCTTGTCGGCGCGAGCGGTGCGATCAGCGGCGTGATGGGGGCGTATATCGTCATGTATTGGCGCGTGCGCATCCTCGCGCTCGTGCCGCTCGGATGGTATTGGTTCACGGTAAGGCTGCCGGCGTGGATGTTTCTGGGCATTTACATCGTCGTGCAGAATCTCTATCCCGCGTCGTTCGGCCGATCGGACGGGGTCGCGTATTGGGCCCACATCGGCGGCTTTGCGGCGGGCGTCGCGATGATCTTTGTATTCCCTAAAAAGCCGCCGCCGAGTCCCGCGCTGAGGCGAGTGATCGACGAAGATGACGCGGACTTTGTGCTGTAGGCCTGCGTGGAGGAGTGCCTGCGATGCGAACGAAAGCGCCGTGCCCGCTCGTCATTCTGCTTGACGAGGCCTTTGTCAGGAAGTCGTGGCACGGCACCAATCTGAGAGGATCGCTCCGCAGCGTCTCATCCAAGCAGGCGGCGTGGTCGCCGGGCAAGGGGCGCAAGAGCATTTGGGAACACGTTCTCCACGCGGCGTACTGGAAGTACATCGTTCGCCGCCGCATCACCGGCGAGAAGCGCGGCTCCTTTCCGCTGACCGGCAGCAACTGGTTTCCCGTGCCGAAGGATACGAGTGAGAGGCGTTGGCGCGAGGCGGTCGCACTGCTGGAGCGGACGCACCGCGAGTTGGTCGACGTCGTCGCCGGTCTCTCGGAAAAGCAATTGGCGGCGCGCCCCGGCGGCAGCAAGCTGGACAACGCCTTCATGATTCGCGGCGTCGCCATGCACGATGTTTATCACACCGGCCAGATTCAGTTCATCAAGCGATTGCTCAAGGACAAACGGACGCGTTAAAGCGATCGAACGACGCGGCACGGATTCCCGACGGCGACGACATTCGCGGGGACGTCCTTCGTGACGACGCTGCCCGCGCCGATGATCGAGCCGTCGCCGATGGAGACGTTGTCGAGGATGATCGCACCGCCGCCGATCCAGACGCGATTTCCGACGGTGATCGGTCCGCCGAATTCGTAGCCGCTGGACCGTTCGACAGGATCGAGCGGGTGATATGCAGCGTAGAACTGCACGTTGGGGCCGATCATGACCTGATCGCCGAGCGTGATCTTGCCGCAATCGAGCATGACGCACCCGAAATTGATGAAGAGCCGCTCGCCGGCGTGGATGTTACGGCCGTAGTCGCAGCGGAAGGGGGGCTCGATCTCCGCTTTGGGACCGAGCGCGCCGAAGAGTTCGTCGAGAATCTTCCGGCGGCCCTCAACGTCGCTTTCGAGCGAAGCGTTAAAGAGGCGTGTCAGACGTCTGGCATTTAATCGCGCGGCGACGAGCTCGGCGTCGTCGGGGCGATAGGGCTGCCCGGCCACCATTTTTTCGCGCTCAGTCATATTGAGTTTCACACCCCAATGGCCGTCCTGGCAGTGGATGTCATCATGAATTCGTCGGAGATGGTAGATCGAACTGGGCGCTGTTGCCACGCGGCCGGGTAATGTGGCACTTGACGGCGTTCCAGAAGGCGGGGCCGCTCGGGCCCGGGACGATCTCGGCGACGAGGAAGGTCACGTCGTCGTGGTCCAGTCGCGAGTCGCCGCGATGCTCAGCCAATGCCGACAAGATCGCCTCACCGATCATGGCGCAATCGCCGCCGCGGTTTTCGTCGAGCACCTTTTGCATTCGATCGTCGCCGAAGAGTTCGCCCGAGGCGTCCGGCGCTTCCAGCACGCCGTCCGTGACGAGCACGATCCGATCCCCGATCTGCATCTTGATTGACTTGCGCGTGAACGGCACCTGCGGCTCGATGGCCATGGGTCCGTTGGTCAGCGGATGCGCCGTCTCAGGAAGCGGGTCGAGTTCGAGCCGGGTCCATCGGCGATCCGCCTTGGTGAAGATCCATCCCGGTGGATGGCCGGCGTAACTGACGGCGAGGTTTCGCGTGGGTGTGTAATAGGTAAGCGCGGCGGCGGTGGTCATGGCCTTGAAGCCGAGCTGCTCCAGCTTGGTGTTCAGGTCGCCAAGCACGCGCCGCTGGTCCGGTGTGTTCATCGAGCGGCGCATGTGGGCGTGCATTTGATCGCTGATCGCCGCCACGGCCTCACCGTGTCCGACGACGTCGGCCAGGCACATCCGCGAGAGAATGCCCGAGCCGCAGACGGACATATAGTGCACGTCACCGCCGCGACCGCCCTCACACGGTTGGGAGAAGAGGATTCCGCGAACGCCCGGCAGCTCGACGGCGCGATGGATCGGCCGATTCCCGCCCCAGACCTCTGAGCAGACAAGGCGCAGCGGCTCGGCGGAGGATGATTCGGTGGATGGTAGGTCCATGGTGGCGGCGGCTGACACGATCGATGACTCCGGGGCGCGGCACGCGCCTCTGTCGTCATTGGATGCCCAGAGTGTGGGCAAGGTTACGGGCCGCTCACCCGGCCGAGGTCACTCGTAAAGATAGGCACTGTCCAAAACGCGCGAAGTCGTGCCGTCATGCACTGCGAACCGGCTGCCTTTGTACATGCATGCCGAACCGTAGCGGCCGTTCTTGGCGACCGCGTAGAGGCTCAGGCCAAAATCGGGCTTGCCGTCGGAGCGGCGGAGCCGCGTCTCGGTGCGGTCGGCGATGCGCTTCAAGACTTCCAGGCAGGCGTCGGTCGGCGACTTGCCGTCTCTCATGAATTCAACGATGGCGAAGGACGAGCAGTTTTGCAGGTTTGCTTCTCCGCGACCGGTGGAGCCAGCGGCCCCGACGGCGTTATCGACATACAGGCCCGCTCCAATGATGGGTGAGTCGCCGACGCGGCCGGGAATCTTGAATGCCAGTCCACTCGTGGTCGTGACGCCGGCAATATCACCGCGCGCATCGACGGCGCAGCAGTTGATTGTTCCCCAGGTGCGCTTGATGGGTTCGGCCGCACGAGATTGTGGCCCGGACTTGTTCTCTTCGGGTTCCAGCCAGTCATCCGTTTTGGACAGCGACTCCTTCCACTTGAGCCACGTCTGGCGGGCCTTTTCGGTCAGCAGGTTTTCCTCCTTGAAACCGTGGGCCCGTGCGAAACGCAGCGCGCCCTCGCCTACCAGCAGCACGTGGTCGGTTCGCTGCATGACGAGGCGGGCGACGCAGGAAGGATTGCGAATGTTCCGAAGTGCGGCCACCGCGCCGGCCTTGTGGGTGGGGCCGTGCATGACCGAGGCGTCGAGTTCGACGATGCCGTCTTCGTTGGGCAGTCCGCCGAGGCCGACCGTGGTGTCTTCGGGGTCGTCCTCGACGATGTTGACGGCGGCAATGACGGCGTCGAGAACGTCCGCTCGGGCCTTGAGCATCTCCATGGCGCGGTTGATGGCGCTTACGCCGTTGGCGCTGGAGATGACGACGGGTCGTGCGCCGTCTTTGCCCTGCGCGGCGGGAGGGTCGGCGGATGCGACCGGGACGGCCGATTGAAACGCGCCGGCCGCGACGGTCGCCGCGGTCGCCTGAATGAACTTTCGCCTTGTTAGATCGTTCTCGTGAATGGTCATCGGCCTCTCCGCATTTCGTTTCGCGGGCCATTGTACGGACTTGGCGCGAATTGATCCCGCCTTTTACGGTGCATCGTCTCAAAGACTTTGCATGAGCAAGTCGATCGTTTTCTGGGTCGCACCTTTGTTGGAGGCGACGACAGCCTGTGCCCTGCGGCCCATGGCGGTAGCCATGTCGGGGTCATCGAGCAGGCGACTGAGCGCGGGGGCAAGGTCGTCGGGCCCTTTAACTGGCAACGCACCGTCGGCTTTTCTCAGTTGGGCGTCGGCGTCGGCGAAGTTTTCGATGAATGGGCCGTAGCACATCGGCCGGGCCAGCGCGGCGACCTCGATCAGGTCGGACCCTCCGAGCGGGACCAGCGTGCGCCCGACGAAGACAACGGAGGCGAGGTTATAGAACTTGCGCAGCTCGCCCATTGTGTCGCCGAGAAACACGGTGGGGCGGTTATCGAGCGGCTTCGACGCGCTGCCGTCCGGCGAATGGCTCCGGCGGCGGCAGGTGAACCCGGCGGACTCGATCAGGCGCGCCACTTCGTCGAATCGCTCCGGCTTTCGCGGGATGACGGCCAGTTGCAGCTCGGGCCGCTTGTCTCGAAGAACCCTGTAAGCGTTGAGGATCATCTCCTCTTCACCGGGGCCGGTGGAGCCCGCGACGATGAGCGGCCGGTTGCGGTCGAGGGCCATCGCGTCGGCGAGGACGTCGGCTCCCGGAATAGTCTCGCAAAGATCGGCGGTGTCGAATTTGAGATTGCCGACGACGTGGACTCGGTTGCTATCAACACCGAGCTCGATGAACCGCTTCGCGTAGGTCTCATCTTGCGCAGCGGTCCAGGCAATGCGCGAGAACATTTTTCGGGCGATGCCGCGAATGACGGGCTTGCGGAAGCGGCGCATCGACTTGGCTTCGGTCACGCGGCCGTTGGCGATGCAGACCGCGATTCCGCGCTGCGCAGCAATCTCGATGAGATTCGGCCAGACTTCCAGTTCCAGGAGAATGATGGCCGTCGGACGAATGCGATTTAAGACCCGGCGCACGACCCATGAGAAGTCGAGTGGATATCGAAAGACGACCAGATCGGGATACATCCGGCGGGCCGCGGCATAGCCGGTGTCGGTCGTCGCCGAAATGACCACCTCGCATTCCGGCCGGCGGCGTTTGATTTCATCGACGAGACTGCGCGTGGCGTTGACCTCGCCCAGCGAGACGGCGTGAATCCAGATGCGAGCGCCGCGACCCGACGGCGTCGGGCCTGCGCCAAACCGCTCGGCCCAGCCGCGGCGGTTCTTGCCCAGGATGAGCATCTGGTAGCAAAGGAATGGGAGATAGACCAGGCCGGCGAAGACGTAGAGCAGATCAAGAAGGAAAGCCGGCATTTGCAGGGATGATAAGGACGCGGGGACTGACGGCAATCGGTTAATCAGGCCGCCGGAGGAATCATTTGTCCTTCTTGAGGCAGCACTGCTTGTACTTTTTTCCACTTCCGCAGGGGCAAGGATCGTTGCGTCCCGGCCCTTCCGCACCGCCCTTGATGGGTTCTACCGGGGGCGGAAGCGGCGCATCGTCCTCGCCGGGGAGTCCGGCCTTATAGCGATCCTTGGCTTCTTTCCGCCGTTCGAAGTGACGCTCGAAATTGTCCGGGCCGCCTTTTCCCAATGTTCATCCTCCGCTGCGCGACGGCGTTGATTTCCTACTTCGCCCGCGCGAGCGACAGTGTACGGCGGTTGAATGAGAGTAGGCAAGTTTCGCGCGGACATTACTTACCGGACCTTCCACGTCAGGCAGAAGTCTCGTTCTGACGCCGCGGCATGGATTGTAACGTATTTCTATTTATAAGTTTATAGATATTGATTGACACGCCTCCATCGTGCGGATATCACCCACCCGGCGCAGTCAAAGTGTGGGCGGTCGCCCAATCGGGTCTGGAATCCGTCCTGTTCGAGTCGAGTGGAGGCAGCATGATTCTTCGCCGCTTTTCAACCATGGTACGCCGACTGGTGTTTACGCTGGGAGCGAGTTGTCTTTTCGGGATTGGAACCTGTGTCCAGTCCGCATCGGACACGCTCGATTTCCAGCCGGTTCTACTCCCCACACCCGGGCTGGGCGGTGGCGGCGAGCCGGTTATCAGCGGGGGATCTTCTACCTTCGCCCCCGGCTCCACACCCACGGACTTCACGGGAAGCGGTCGCGCCGGTCCTCTCGTTCGCTGAATTCGCCTTCGCCGACTTGTCGTCCGACCGATCCGCCAATCACTTCATGTAAGGACTCGACCCGGTTCAGACCGTAAGATGCGGGAACCTCGCGGTCAGTATGGGCTTGCCGATCGGTACGGGTATCGATCTGACCGGCAAATTCGAAGGGCGTTGATCCATGCGGATATATTTCCTCGGTGCTGTGGCTGCTGGGCTCGGTGTGTCCCTGGCCGGATGCGGGCGTCCTTCACACCAACCAACGACGAGTCGCCTCATGGACACCAGTTTTCTGCGTGACTACTCGGAGACCTACGGCTACTCGGCGGGGCAGCCGACCGGACTGGCGCTGACGCCCAAGGGCGATGCCGTTCTGTTCCTGCGAAGCGGCCCGCGGGACGTCGTTCGCAATCTCTATGAGATGAACACGACGTCCGGTGAGGTGCGCGGTCTTGTGCGCGCGGCGGACCTGCTATCGGGCAGCGAGGAGCAACTCACCGTTGAGGAAAAGGCGCGCCGCGAACGGAAGCGGGAGATTGGGCGCGGCTTCACCTGGTTCAGTCTGTCGGACGACGGCGAAAAAATTCTGACGGGCCTGAGCGGTCGCCTTTACGTGATCAACCGGCAGACTGGCGAGTTCACGACGCTGCGCGACAACCCGGCCGGAACCGCGATCGATGCACGCCTCTCGCCCGACGGGCGCTATGTCTCCTATGTTTGCAATCACGATCTGTACGTGACGGACCTGAGCACCCTCGATGAAACGGCCGTCACGACCGGCGGCACGGCGGACGTCTCACACGGCGATGCGGAATTTGTGGCGCAGGAAGAGATGTACCGGCGGACGGGCTATTGGTGGAGCGGAGACGGCCAGTGGCTGGCCTTTGAAGAGTGCGACCAACGCGATGTCGAGAATCTCTACATCGCAGATGCCCGGGATCCAGGGCTGCCTCCGCAGGCTTTTCGCTATCCACGAGCCGGGCGGGAAAACGCCAAAGTTCGCCTGGGCGTTGTCTCAGTGACCGGCGGCGAACCAAAATGGGTGGACTGGGATCGCAAAAAGTATCCCTACATGGCGGCGGTCCACTGGGGCAAGGACGCACCTCTGACGGTCTATGTGCAGGATCGCAACCAGCGCGAGTGCGTGCTCTATCGCGTCGATCATACGACGGGCGGAGTTACCGAGTTGCTGCGTGAGACAGACCCGGCCTGGGTCAACATCGATCCCGACATGCCTCGGTGGATCGACGGCGGCAAGTCGTTCCTATGGACGAGCGAGCGCGGCGGCGAGTGGCAGCTCGAGCATCGCGGCGAGGACGGCGCCGTGCAGAAGACCTACACCCTCGGTGACGATCGCCTCTACGGCGTCGTTCATGTGAATCCAAAGTCCGGCGAGATTGTCCTTTCCGGTGGTCACAGCCCGACGGAAACAAACCTTTACCGCCTCTCGCTGCGAAACGGCGAGCTTGTCGTCCTCACGCAGGGCGCCGGCGTGCACGACGGTGTCTTCTGCGAGGCCGGACAAGTCTGGGTGGACAAGGCGTCTCTGCCCGACGGGTCTTACACGACGATGGTTCGAGCGCGCGACGGGCGACCGCAGCGCGAGGTGCCGTCGGTTGCGGAGTATCCGCCGTTTGATGCAAACGTAGAAGTGACGACGGTCAGCTCCGGCGGGAGAACTTATCACGCCGCCGTCATTCGTCCGAGGGATTTCGATCGCTCGGTCAAGTATCCGGTGATCGACTACGTCTATGGCGGGCCGGGGCATCCGGTGGTGACGGCATCGTCGCGGGCCTATTTGCGTCAGCAGTGGATCGCCGATCAGGGATTCATCGTCGTGTCGATTGACGGGCGCGGTACACCGCGCCGCGGACGGGAATGGGAGCGGGCGACGGCCCTCAATCTGATCGACATTCCGCTGGACGACCAGATCGCCGGGCTCAAGGCGCTGGGGGCGCGGTTTGGCGAGATGGATATGGAACGCGTGGGGATTTACGGGTGGTCGTTCGGCGGCTACTTCGCGGCGATGGCGGCGTGTCGACGGCCGGACGTATTCAAAGCAGCGGTGGCCGGCGCCCCGGTCATTGACTGGGAAGACTACGACACTCACTACACCGAGCGATACATGGGACTGCCGCAGGACAACCCCGATGGCTACAGGAAGTGCAGCGTGCTCAGCTACGCCGCGGAGCTATCGCGTCCGCTGATGCTGGTGCATGGTACGACGGACGACAATGTCTATTTCGCGCACACACTGAAGATGGCCGAGGCACTGTTCAAGGCCGGTAAACACTATGATCTCTTGGCGCTGCCCGGCTTCACGCACATGGTGCCGGACCCGAACGTATCGATTCGCCTGTACGAGCGGATCATTACGTTCTTTCTGACTCATCTTCGACCGCCGCCTGTCGCAGCGCCGCCGGCGTGACGGATGAACCAGAACGGAACGGGGGGGCGTCGATCGAGGTGAGAATCTTCCGGCCGCCGAGGCAACCGGGCGCATCGGAACAACGCAATATGCAATGGATGGAGGGCTGTCATGCACAAGGTCATACTTCTTCGACACGGCGAGAGCGATTGGAACAAGCAGAACCGTTTCACCGGCTGGACCGACGTCGATCTTTCCGAGAAGGGAATGCGCGAGGCACGAGAAGCGGGCCAGACGCTGAAGGCTGCGGGGTTCGCTCCCGAAGTGGCGTTTACGTCCGTTCTCCGGAGGGCCATTCGAACCCTGTGGCTGTCGATGGAAGAGATGGATCGAATGTGGATTCCGGTCCATCGAAGCTGGCGGCTCAACGAGCGGCACTATGGGGCGCTCCAGGGTCTGAACAAGGCGGAGACGGCCGCGAAGCACGGCGAGGAGCAGGTGAAGATCTGGCGGCGCAGCTACGACATTCCGCCGCCGGCCCTGGAGGAATGCGACGAGCGATTTCCCGGGCGCGATCCTCGATATGCCGGCATCGATACGCGAATCCTCCCCAGGACCGAGAGTCTGAAGTGTACGGTGGAGCGCTTCCTGCCTTACTGGCATGATGCCATCGCGCCTGTCATCCGATCCGGCAAGCAGGTACTCATCGCCGCGCACGGCAACAGCCTTCGGGCGCTGGTCAAGTTTCTCGACAACGTCTCGGAGAAGGACATCGTCGAGTTGAACATCCCGACGGGCGTGCCGCTGGTTTACGAATTAGATGATTCACTTCGGGCGGTCCGTCACGAGTATCTGGGCGACCCGGCGGAAATCGCGCAGAAGATGGGGGCCGTCGCAGCGCAGGGAAAGGTGAAGTGAATTTCGCTCGAAGTCACTCCTACTGATCCGATAAGCCCGGATGCGCACGCCCGAAAGTGTCCACCCGAAGTTTGGTGTGGGACGCGGGATTGCCCTGATTTTGTTGACTTCTTTCACCATCGAAGGGTCCCTTATCTTCGCTTCTAACGATGTTGTCGCGAATGGCCGATGATGCTTTGTCGGGCCATTGCCCCTCCGGCAATGTGAATGCTATCTCGAGTGTGGGCCGGTAGACCGTCGGGGTCAGGTGTTTTTTGACAAGCCTCCGAGGGTATCACATGCGCGGCACAACCAGATCGAGAGAACCCCGTGTACTTCGAAGAGACGATCCCGCCGTAACGTCTGTTCCGTGGCCGGGCTTCAGGGGAGTGGAATCGCCGGCAAGCGAGTTGGGTCCGATCCCGGTCATTGCCCTCTGCAAGGACTTTTCAAAACAGGACTCGCTGCGTCGCGTATTGTCACATGTCTGCGGCGTCGCCACCAAGTTCACGAATCCGACAGCATGGAAGTCGCAGAATCTCAGCAGCCCCGACAGTGCCGTTCAATTGATTCATCTGACCGATGAGTGCGACACTCCACGAGCTGCGGAGCTGATTCGCGAGATGCGCGCTTTGCCGGAGTCGCCGCCGATCATCGTCATCAACACACGACGCGATCCCTATTCCGCCGCCGAGATCATGCAGGCCGGCGCCGACGGTTACGTCGTGGAGGGCGACCTGACCAAGGCAAGATTCCGAAAGCTCTATCAGGATGCCGAGGTAGCGGGCGAAGTGCGGAAGCAGGCCGCCAAGCATTTGCTTACGGAAAAGCGCACGACGCAGGCGATCATCGAGCAGAATCATCGGCTCCTGCAGCGAAACCGGCTGGACTCGCTCACCGGGCTGCTGAACCATGCGGCGATCATGCGCGCTGTGGAAGTGCAGCACGACGCGGCCATCCGACTGGGCCAGACGACGTGCGTCGCCATGGTCGACGTCGACTTCTTCAAGCGACTTAACGACGCTGAAGGCCACATGGTGGGCGACGCCGTTCTGCGACAGATTGCCCAGTGCCTCGAACAGAACATGCGGGCCTATGACTCCATCGGGCGGTACGGCGGGGAGGAATTCCTGCTGTTGCTTCCCAATATTCAGGCCGAGGACGCTCGCAACATCCTGCTGCACAAGCGCGCGGAGATTCATTCGCTCCAACTCGCCCATCCGGATAGCCCCATCGCGACTTATGTGACGGTGAGCATTGGGATGGCGCCGGGGCCTTCGCCATCGGAGTGGCAGGACGTCGTCAAGCATGCGGACGAAGCGCTTTATGAAGCGAAGCGATTGGGGCGCGATCGGCTCGTGGTGTGGGGTAAAACGGGCATGGATTCGTACACTTGCTGCGAGCCGGACGTTTCGGTTACGTGTGAAGGCTGATAGCCCGATGGTGGGCGGGCTTGGGCGGCGGGGCGCCGCCGTGAGGACTTATCGCAGTTGCAGACCGACGGAATCGGCAAGGCCGGTGTAGCGCTTCGAGCCGAGGCCGAGCTGCGGCGCCCCCTCTGGCCAGACGCTGAAATTAATTCCGACATCTTCAAGCCCGCGGTCAACGTCGAGCGAGACGGCCGTGTACCAGCGCGGCCAGCGACGGATGTATACAAGCTGCGTGGAGTAGTTGCGGCCGACGTCAATGTCGTAGAGTTCGCGGATGGCGACGGTGTGCTTCTCGCTGAGCTTGTAGTTGCCGCCGAGCGCGAGCAGATTGCTCTCAATATCGTGGATGTATCGCCAGCCGACGAAGTATGACAGGCGAGGCTGCCGCTCGACGGCCAGGGTCAGGTTGCTGGTTCCCGCGTTGCCTCGATTCACATCGAAGACGTTGTCCTGAACAACGACGGTGCTGTCGCTGATGCGATACTGGAAGTTCGTCGCAAGGAAGTTGGACGAGATGCTGTCTTCGGGGCGGCTGGCGATGTAATCGCCGTGGCTGCGATTCGATCGAACCGCCGGGTCGTACGCGTGAATCTCTCGCCCATGTCGGTCATATGCAAAGTTGTTGACCGGCTTGCTCTCCTCCTTGTTGGAGAAGAAACCGGCTTCGACGTCGAAGACGATCCAATCCACCGTTCGCCACTTGCCGGGACCGCCGCGCTGCGTCTGAAACTTTTGCCGAACTCCCACGGTTCCGCCGCCGAAGTCGTCGATGTCCTCGACGCCGGAATCAAAGGGCGTCATTTCGTCCGGATTGCGATTGGCATGGGCGTTCCAGAGGGCCAGATCGGGCTTGATGACGTGGCGGAGTCGGTGAAGATCGAGAATCTCCGACTCGAGCGAGTCATCCACCTTGCTGAGCATCATATTGCCGCGGACGCCGTACGAGCCGAAGACACGGCCGAAGCCGCCGCTGGTGTTGTCTTCATCCCGGCCGCTGGGGCCGTCGTCGTAGGCGCTGGCCCGGCCGGCGATGTAAGGCGTGAACTTCATCGGGCCCAGGTCTGGCAGGGGGAACTGCAACTCCTCACGGGTATCGCCGCGCAGGACGGAGCCGGTCGAACCGGTGTTGTCGTAGCGGTTTTCGCCGTTGAGCCAGCGCCGCTCGTCGCCGCGATATCGAACGACGCCGATGCGCGACTCGCTGTAGGCCGTGGCGAAGTCACCGAGCGGCTCGCCAATAAGGCTGAAGACGTTGTCGGGAAGGTGCTCGGTCTGCGTCTGAAACTCGTTGAGCCGGTAATTGGTCAGCGTCGAGAACTGCCAGTTGTCCTGTCGCCTCAAGAGATAGACGAGCGTTTCCTGATCCTTGCCGTTTTCGAACTCGTTTCGCTCGTACGACTCCATGTACTGATCGTCGCTGATGTAGGAGGTCTCAAGTGTGAGCTCCCAGTCCTTGGGGAGAAACTGCCGGTGCCGCCAGGTGAATCGGCCGCGGTTGTCGTGATCGGGGGTGATGCTGCCGCGCTGGCCGCCGAAGTCGTCCTGGCCGCTGTCGTTGATGTAATACGATCTCAGCAGGCCGTAGTAATCGTCGCGCTCGTAGTCCATGTCGATGCCGGTCGCGGGACCGCGATCGGTGAAGTAGTCGAGCTTGTAGGTGGCGTCGTAGCCCTCGGGCGTCTCAAGGCCAAGGAGGTTGAACAGATACCACCGGGTCTCGAAGGTGGCGCCGAAGTCGCCGTTATAGCCGGTCTTGGCGCTTCGAAATGCCATGCGATCGCGGGAGAAATCGCCGCGTGAAAAGGGCCAGTACGCGATGGGCAGGCCTTCCAGATTCAGCGTCGTGTGATAGGCCTTATAGGTGCCCGCCTCGATGCCGACGATGTCGCCGGCTGCGTTGCGCGGCGTTCGGTCAGTCAGGACGACCTTGTCGGCCCCGATGGCCATGTGCGGCGTATGAAACTCACTCGTGGTGATCTGCGCCTTGTTCGCCTCATACTGCGTCGACGACAGTTGTCGAATCTCGTCGGCCCGAACGTAAATGGGAATGCCGCGCGAAGGCTCGGCGGCGCGCGTCACGGCGTCGAGAATGAGCGCCTGCTCGTTTTGAAAGTCGTAGTAAAGTCGGGGAGCGCGGATCATCCGAAGTCCGCGGGTCAGGACGACGTCGCCTTCCAGATAAACGGCATTGACCCATTGGCCGGCCGAGCCGGTGTCGGACTTGTCGCCGCCGGAGTCATCCTTGAGCTTCGGTGCGCCTCCATCCGGCGCTTCGTCGGTCGGCTTGATCTGGCGACTCTTCTTTTCATCGTCGGTGCCCAGAACCCCGGGCAGCCCCGAGCCGAGTTGATCGGAATTAAGATAGAGGACGGCGGCATCCGCGCGGAGTTCCATGTACTCGCCGCTGTCGGAGGGCGAGCCCTGCGTCACGAGCACATCATTGCGTGCGATGACGACGGACTCCTCGTCGATGGTTTCGTACTCGATCGTGCCGTCAATGCGGCTGACCGAAAACTGGACAAGCTTCGCCGGCTTTTGGACCGTTAGCAGCTGCATTTGCTCGGCGCTGGGCGAGACCACGACTGGGTCGCTCGCCTGTTCAGCCCCGGGAACAGGTGAGAGGGTCACGAGTCGACGGGCCTTAAGGGCCTCTCGATAGAGCTCGGTCTCCTCAGCCGATTCGGCGGCATGCCCGTCGGCGTTCAGGACCAGCTTGCCGAAAGTGCGCAAGGTGACCATCAGGGCTGGGCCGGATTCAACGGTACCCGCAGGTTGCACGACTTCGGCGTCCTGCCAGAGGAATACTTCGATTTCGAGGTAGCCCTTGTCCTGCCACTTGCCGTGGCGGAACCACAGTACGGCGTCTCTGGATGAAAGCCTGTGGGGCCCCATCTTGCCGAGGAAGTCGCCCTCGATCTGAGCGACCTGAACGCCGTCGCCCTGCGTCCAGGTATAGGCAAGTTTGCCGTAGAGTTCGAGATTGAAGTCGCTGATGCCGGGAGGCAGGAGGCTCTGTACCGCGGATTCGTCGACGAGAAACGGCGACTGGGCGACAACCGGACGGGCCACGGATGCCAGCAGGGAGAGTGCCGCGATCCGTCGCAGATTTCTCGTAATGCGGCTGTTCGAATCCATTCGCATCCAGGACAGCTCGAGGGAGGCGGCAATGTGCGGCGCAGGCCGTCATTCCAGCGCAGCGGCGATTATAGGTCTGAGGGGGGGGCTGTCAATTTTAAGAAAGGTCGGCAGGTTTTGCGTGTTGTCGGCCCGGGTCTTGGAGGATGAGCGGTGCGCTACCGCGCCCGTCAGGACGCGCGGAAGCGGCTGGATGGCCGCTGGCGCTACTGTGCGCCTGCCTGGCATGGTTTCACGATCGGAACGGTCATCACACGGGCATGGGCTGCCAGTGAGATGACACGATAAAAGCGCGGCTCTTGCGCGATTGCGGGCAGTTTTTCGCGGTCCCTTTTGAGTTAACCCGCCGCGACGCCCCTCCGATAAGTTCTTCATTGGCTGCGCATCAGGCGTGAAGCGCTCCGTCCGGGTCCGCGAACAGAGCGGCAGGGGAGCGCGCCGCAAAGTTGTCGGAAGTGCGCAACGGGAAGAACGAGAGCGACTGATCCGTGAATCGATTGCCATCCATCTTCTGTCAATCGCAATCAACCGTGCGCAAGATGTTGATCCGCGCCGCGGCGCTGATGCTGATCGGCGGCTGTGCTGAGTTGCCCGCTCCGGCGGCGCGACAGGTCGCCGAGGCGCGCAACGATTACCTCAAGCGCGACATCGCCTCGGCCCGGACGAAGCTCGACGACGTCCTGACGCATTATTCGATGTTCACGGGCGCGGCGGAGGCGTACTACCTCAGGTCGAAGATCAACGCGGAGACCTCGAACAAGGCGGCCGCCAAGCGTGACGCCACGCAGTGTATCCAGCTCGCCCAGGACAAGGAACTCAAGGCCAAGGCCAGCGCGATGGCCGGCACCCTGTCCTTCGAGTCCGGTGACGATTCGTCCGCTGTGGCATATTTCAGCGACGCGATGAAGGGCCTGCCGGAAAAGCCGCCGGCCGACCTGGTGCGATTTCGCTACGGCGTCTGCCTTCAGCGACTCGGTCGCTGGGACGAGGCGCGCCGGCAATTCGGCATCATCCTGCAGCGCTATCCATCGAGCGATCTGGCCGAGCATGCCAAGCGCATGTACGAATGGCGCGGCGATTATTTTTCAATCCAGTGCGGCGCCTATCAGGACGGACGCGCCGCCGCCCAGCTTGCCAACAAGCTCAAGCGAGCCGGCCTCGACGCGCGCGTCGAACCGCGCGGGCGATTGGGTCAGTCGCTTCAGTATGTCCTGGTCGGACAGTATCCAACCTATGTCCTTGCGGATTCGGCGCTCGGCGCCGTGCGTCGACATGTATCGGGCGCGGTCATCGCGCCATAAGTGAGTTCAATCAGCTCGAGACGGAGAGTCAGGGATGACGCGAGTAATACGATACGCCTTAGTCTGTTCGGCGCCGGCATGGCTGCTCTTGTCGCAGGGATGTTCGCGAACCGACGATCACATCCCCGACGTCTCGCCCATCGAGAAGCAGGAACTCTATCAACCGTTCGTCGGCGGCACCGGATTGCCTGAACAGCTGCTGGATCGTCCGCCGTACCGGTTGATGCCCAGCGACGTGCTGGAAATCATCTATCAGGTCCGCAACATCGTGACCGACAAACCTTACGATCTGAAGATCGAGGACGTCATTCGCATCAAGTTCCCCTATCAGGACCGCTTCGATCAGAAGCTTACCGTCCAGGGCGACGGCAATATCCGATGCCTCATGCTGGGACAGGTCCGGGCCGCCGGTCGAACCGCTGGAGACCTCGAGGAACAGCTTCGTCGGGCCTACGCACGCTACATCAAGCACCCGGAGATGACCGTGGTCGTCGAGGCGGCCAACGTCAAGATCAGCGAGTTGAAGAAGGCCATTACCACGGCGCCCCGCGGCCAGTCGCGTCTCGTTCCAGTCAAGCCTGACGGGACCATCGACCTGCCCTTCGTCGGCGAGTGCCTCGTCGCGGGCAAGACGGTCAACGAAACCAAAAAGATGCTCGACATGCGATACTCCGAGGAGGATTTGCCGGAGATCGAAGTCACCGTCCAGACGCTCGAATTCGCCCCGCGGCGCATTTACGTCATGGGCGAAGTCCTCGCTCCGGGCCTGATCGAGATGAATGCCCCGATCACGCTGGCCCAGGCCATCATTCGACAGGGCGGCCCGAATCCGCGAGCCGACCGCACCAAGATTCTTCTCGTCAGGCGACAGTACCTGCCGGTGCCCGAGGCGCTGGTCTTCAACCTCGAAGAATTGCTGCACTCGCGCAAGCCGACGGAATTCGGCTCAGCCCCCAAGGGCAGCGACTGGCGATACGACTGCTACCTGGCCGACGGCGACATCATCTGGGTCCCGCCGACTACTCTGGCCGTCGCCAACGACTGGATCGATCAGTTCTTCACGCGGGGCATCCGCTCGGTGTTCCCGTACAGTGGCGTCGTGGGCATGAACTTCGGTTACTCCATCTACGAACCGCCGAACACGGTCAAGACGCGGGCGATCGGCCCTCCGGGCATCAACGCCCAGGTCGGTCCGTGATTGCAAAGACGGCGGCGTGTTCGTTCGGAATGGAGAGTCAAGATCGGTGCGCGTGGATGTAAAGACACGCGGAGAATTGCGGTAGAACAAGCATGAACGAATCCTACGGAACAAGATCGCTACGAGAAATCGTTCGAATTCTCTTTCAGCACTGGTTCTTGCTGACCATGATCGTCGTGATCGGCGCCGGCGGCACCTATGCCCTTTGCGAGTACGTGGTGCCGCCCTATTACCGAAGCGAGATCAGCCTGATCTTTAAGCGCCCGCAGAACAAGAATCCCATCACCACCGATCAGGCCGGCGAGCGCACGCTGGAAGTCTTCGTCAAGGCCCAGCAGCAGATCGTCATGTCCGACCTGGTCCTCGCGCGAACCATGATCATCTCCGCCGATGAAAACGCGCCTCTTCGCGACAAATGGTACGAGCTGCGCGCCAAGTGGAACGAAGCCAAAAAGGTGGGCAACGGCAGCGCCCGAGCGGTTCAGGTCGAGATCGACAAATGGCTGTCGGAAGCGATTGCGCCCAAAGTTGAAACGGTCCTGACCCAGCAGCAGGAAAAGCTCAAGGAATTCTCCGACTCGATCAAGCTCCAGACGCCGGGCGGCGAGCAGGTCGCCATGACTGAAACCTTTTCGCTTCGCGTGGACCGCAAGGGCGACCGCCTTCCCGGCTCAAAGTCCTACATGCAGGCCCACTACGCGGCCGACATCCTCGCCGACATGTACATCGTGCGCTACCTGCAACTGCAGCAGATGCTCAATGCCCCGGCCGAGCGGGTCATGGATGACGTCGTCGCGGGTTTCACCACCGGTGAACTCAAGCAGGCGACCGATGCCTACACGAATTTCGTCAGCAGTAACTCCGACAAGATCGGCGTGCTCGAGCAGCTTCTCAAGAGCGGTACCGAGCATGGCGTTCAGATCATTCTCACCAAGATGCGGGAGAACGAAGCGACGCTCCAGCTTGAATTGACCCGCGACCGTTCCGTTTCCGAAGCGCTCTCCAAGGCGCTGCCCGCCAAGAGTCTGGAGCCCGGCGGCGTGGCCCAGATGAGCGACGAAGAGGTGGCGGCCGCCGTCGCCGTCGTCTCGATGGAGTTCTTCCGCGAGAATCTGCTCTTCCTGGAAATGTCCAAGAACCTCGCCAATCTGGAGATCAAGAAGTCGAGGATCGAGGCCCAGTACACCGACGACAGCCGCGACGTTCAGTACATTCGTGAGGAAGTCAGCCGCAACAAGCGACGCCTCCTCGAGCAGGTCGTCGGATACATGAACGGCCTCAAGGCCAGCATCGAGGCCCGATCGGATCAAAAGGCGATGTACGCCGAACTGGTTCGCAGCACCGCCGACGAACAGAAGGAGATTCACGCGAAGCTGGCCGACTACGCCCGGCTGAAGAACGACTTTGAAGTCGCGCAGAAGCACCTCGAGAAGCTCCAGCAGGATCGCATCGACGCGAAATCGACGAAGCTGATCACCAAGGAGGCCGTCACCATCAGCAAGCTGGACGAAGCGACAACACCGAATCCCGATCGCCCATATCAGCCGATGACGTGGATATTCACCGCCGTCGCTTTTGCCGTCTCGATGTTGTTCGGGGTCGCCTTCGCCTTCCTGGCCGACCACTTCGATCACACGCTGCGGTCCACCGGAGAGGCGGAACGCTATCTGGGCGTGCCGGTCCTCGGTTCGGTCAAGCGACGGGGCCGAAGCCTGATCGTGGGCGTCTAAAAGGAAGTACCCGGAGGCAGGTATGACCGGAAATATAGCGACCAAGGCCGTCTGGACACCGATAAACTCAGAGAACGGTCCGCAAAACGGGTAGAATCAAGCACAGGAGCGTGGCTCGTGTCCGATAAGCCGCACAATCAGGGGCCGGACTTCAATTCCGGCGACGAGGACTTGGGCCGACCGCCTCGTCCCGAGCAGATTTGGCCGCCGCCGCAGCCTCAGCCGAATCCTCCACGCCAGGAGGATGACGACGCGGTTGATCTCGGTTGGGACGACGTTGAAAAGCTCGACGACGCCATCGAGGACATTCGCAACGGCGCCAAGCCCGTCGAAGAGACGGCCGCCGCGCGCGGATCTTCGCGCACCGCAGCCTCCGCCCAGTTGACCTGCCGAGTTCGTCCGAAGTCTGAAGGCGAAATGGGGCAGCTCTGGAGCAACATTTACTTTTCTGGCGATCAGACCCCGCCCAAGGCCATCATTGTGACCGCCGCGCATCGCGGCGACGGCGCGACACAGATCGCGGTCGGGCTGGCGCTCATCGGCGCACAGGCCCATCCCGAACTGAAGATCGCCCTCGTGGATTTCAACCTGCGCCATCCAGACCTTGCCGATCAGCTGGACATCGCCGCCGAGCCGGGCCTGACCGATGTGCTCGCCGGACGGGTCATGCTCGACAAGGCCATCCAGGTCCTGAGCATTGAAGGCGGCGGCGCCGTCCATGTCCTTCCCGCCGGGCCGGTGGTTGAGCAACCGCTGGGATTGCTGAAGAGCCGGCAGGTCAAGGCACTGATCACGCGACTCCGGGAAAAATACGACCACGTCATTCTCGATGTCGCCAATGCGGATACCCATCCGGACCCTCAGGTACTCGGAACGATGGTCGATGGGGCGCTCCTGGTGGTAGAGTCGGGCCGGACGCCTCGGGAAACCGTCTCCGACGTCAAGAAGCGATTGGACCTCGCCGGCGTTCGCTGCCTCGGACTCGTTCTGAATCAGCGCACCGATCCGATTCCGTCGCTGGTCTATCGAATGACATAATCGTCGGGGATCCGTCGGCGACACGGCCCGCCGCGGCGCAAGAACGCGGCCGCTGAAATCCGGATGATCCGGCCAAGAAGGATAGCGAGTCGTGTCCACCCTCACCGCCCAGAAATCTCCGATTCCCGCTGTATTGTTGCTGACGGTCATCGCGGCTGCGGTGGTTGGACTGATCTCATACCAGCTCATGCCGGCCTATGCCCTGCTGATCACATGGATCACGCTGGGGGCCCTCGCCTTTTTTATCTTTTACACCATCGAGGGGGACCTGCTCACCGCGATTCTCGTCTGGATGGTGACATTAATCGTGTTTCACGAAGAGTTCTGGCGCATGACCGTGCCGTTCTTCTTCGCCCTGACCATTCCCCGTCTGGGCATCGTGGTGCTCGTTGCCCTGCTCATCGGCATGTTCATGGCCGGCCGATTGCGGTTGCGACACGCCTGGCCGGCCAGCGGATACATAGCCGCGGTCGCCGTGTATTTCTTCGTCTCGGCCCTGGTCAGCGGGTTTGAAACACGCTCGGTCGTGTCCGTTCACTATCGATTGATCGGCGGTTACCTGTTCCCCTTCGCTGTGTTCGGCCTTGTCCTGCACGCCTTTCACTCCGAGCGGGATTTCAAGCGCCTGGCCGTCTTCTTCTCGATCATCTGCGTCTATCTGACCTTCACCGGTTGGTGCGAGCGCTTCGGCATCAGCGCATTGATCTGGCCTCGGTTCATCAACGATCCCAGCGTCGGCATTCACTGGGGACGCGTGCGCGGCCCCTTCGTCATGTCGGCGGCGATGGGTCTTGCCCTGGTTTATTGCTACTTCAACAATCTCGTGCTGGCCCGAAACGTCGAGCGCGGGCGATGGTTACTCTACGCACTCAACGCCCTCATGTTGCCCGTCATCTTCTGGACCAAGACCAGATCGGTCTGGCTGTCGTTCGTCCTCTGCCTGGGGATCTGGGCGGCGTACTCGCGACGTCGCACCAGCCGCGCTGTCTCCGTCTCGCTTCTCGTGGCGGCGTCGCTGCTGATTGCCGTTGTGAACATGGAGAACTTCCTCTCCGACGACCGGGCCAAGGGCGGACTCACCGACACCGAGCCGCTCCTCCTGCGAATCGGCCTCGCACAGATGACCTGGGAGATTGTCCTGCAGCACCCGCTCGTCGGCGTCGGCTTCGGTCACTTCCGCGACCATGCCCCAGCGTTTGCCCGCGACCCGTCGAGCCCGTTCTATGCCTTCGGCACCACCGCCCTCGAACACAACAACCTGCTCAGCATCGTCGCCGAGACCGGCGTCATCGGACTCATTCTCTATTCAATCATGATGGTCGTGATCGTACGCTTCAGCATTCAGCTCTTCAGGAAGCTGCCGCCCAAGGGACCGGGCTTTATCAGTCGGGATTTGCTCGTCCTTTACTGGATTCTGACGATGGCCTACTTCATCGACGGCACCTTCCGCGAGACTTCCGACAATCCCTTCGCAAATAGCTTGTTCTTCGGCCTTAGCGCCATCCCTGTTGCACTGAACATCCTGCTCGGACCGGTACCGATTCATGCCCGACCGGGCTTTCCGACGCCTTTGCGCGGCGGCGTGCGGTCCGGGCCTCCACGGCCCATTGGTCGATCGGGTCCCGGCGCCGCGCCGGATCGGGCCTTGCGCCAGGGAAGGACGGGGCAACGAGGGGGGTGATCGTGAAGGCCGCTGTTGAGAACACACCGCAGAAGGTCGCGGAGTCAGTGACCGCGGCGCCTTCTCGCGCGCGGGCGGCATCGGGACCACTGATGACGTGGCTCTTCTCTTCGACCGCTCTGAGCCAGTCTCTCGGCCTCTATCTCCCCGCGACCGTCGCCTTTCGCCTGATTAACTTCGGTCGGATACTTCTTCTGACTTGGTGGATGAGTCGGCAGCAGTTCGGCCTGTTAAACATGATCCTGCTGGCGTTGAACGTGCTGACGCCCCTGTGCAGCCTGGGCCTCAATGAGGCCGTCACCCGCTACGTGCCCCAGTATGAAGCCCGCGGCACCCTCCGCCATTTTCTCCAGCAATCAATCGCGCTGCTGCTCATTGCGATGACGGTGAGCATCGCCGTCCTGTGGTCCTTCTCGGAGCGCTTCGGCGTGTTCTTCTACGCTCAGGTGTTCACTGACGCGAAATGGCTGGCGGAGTTTCGGGTCGATGCCCCCGAACTGACCCGCCTGTCCGCCGTGGTAATCGGTCTGCTCATCATCTATTTCTATCTGCTCGCGGTCATGAAGGGGCTGCGGATGTTCACGGCCCTTTCAATCATGGAAATGTTCCACGGCGTCATCTTTCTGGCGGCGAGCGTGATCGCCATCGCCACCCGGCACCTCAGCGCTCTCACGCTCACCGGTGTCTACGGCATTTCGCTGCTGGTCCCCATCACCGTCTTCGGCGTGGGTCTGCTCGTGGCGGTGTCGCATCGCACCGTTGAGGAACAACCCACCCACGAATACCAACTGGTCAAGAAGCTGCTTCGTTTCTCCATCTGGACCACCCTTGCCGGCATCACCTGGCAGATCCTGGTCTATTACCCGACGTGGTTTCTTAACAAGGTCAATGGACACGAGGCGGTGGCGGTCTTCAGCGCCGTTCGCCAGATCGGACAGTTCATCCTCGTCGGCGCGATGTCCGTCGTCACCGTCGTCATGACCACCGTGACCAAGACCTGGGAAACGCGCGGACGCGAGGCGGCCCAGCGCCAGCTTTCATTAGCCTTTCGCGGGACCGGCCTGGGGCTCTTCTGCTTTTGCGCGATCCTGGCCCTCTCCAAGGACTGGATCATCCGCATGTTCCAGCCCGCATACGCTCCCGGCGCCGCGGTTCTGCCGCTGCACCTCCTGTTCTTCCTTGTCGGGGCGTACCTGGCGTTTCTGCCGATTCACTTTCATCTCACGGAAAAAACGCGCCATGCTTTCTGGCCCTGGGCCATCGGCGTGGCGGCGAACATGCTCTACGCCTTCTGGCTCGCCGGGCCCGGCCTGGCCACCGTCAAGGCCATGCCGCTTTGGCAATCGATCGCCCCATACACTTCGTCCTGGTTTGTCGCCGGCTTTTCCGATCGCATGGGACTGGGCAGCGCGGCATGGTGCGGCGTCTTCGCCATCGCTACTTCGCTGGTTCTCTGCATCACATTGATACAGGCGGAGTGTTGCAAGCTGGATCGCGGCACATTCATCATCATTGCCGCCGCCGGTCTCCTCGGCCTCAACGCCTACCTCCTCGCGGCCGGCACGGTACTCCTGCTCCTGTTGGTCATGCAGACAAGTCTTGTGTTTTCACCAGAGGAACGTCGCAGGGTTCTCGGCTACCTCGTCGGCGCCTTCGGGCATGTTCCCTCCGTTCGCCGCCTCACGGGCTGGAAGAATGGCGACTAAGTCACACTTCGCCGCGTCCGGGAGCGACAACCCCACGCTCGCCGTGATCATTTGCACGCGAGACAGACCCGACTCGCTTCAGGAAACGCTCAATTCCATCTGGGCCCAATCGCACAAGCCCGACGAACTCATCGTCATCGACGACGGCGATCTTCCCGCGGACACGCGCACGACCATCTCCACAGCGGCCGCCTCGCATGGCATCGCCTTCCAATGTGAGAAAAGTAAGGCGCGGGGTTTGACCAAGGGTCGCAATCAGGCGGCGCGCCTGGCGGCAAGTGAGGTCCTGGTCTACCTCGACGACGACGTGACATGCAGGGTCGACTTCCTTCGACGCCTCGTCAGGCTGTTTCACGACGTGCGCGTGGCCGGAGTCACTGCGACGGTGGACGAGCCGCTTTTTGAATCGACCTCGGCGCGACTCTTTCAGCTCGGCTACCGATTGGCCGGCTGGTGGCGCGTGGCCCCGCGAGGCAAGCCGCCGCGTCCGGCCCCGTGGATCCTCTCCCGCCCGCACGTCGCGGTGCGCGCCCGCTGGCTTTCCGGCGCTGCAATGGCACTGCGCCGCGATGTCGTACTGGCCAACCCATTTGACGAAGAGCTGGTCGAATACGCCCTCGGTGAAGACCGCGAAATGGGTTATCGAATCGGCTCGCGCCACTGGCTGCTCGAATCGAAGTTCGCCCGCGTCACCCATCGACGCGATCCCGGTCAGCGCCTCGATGGCCGCCGCTTCGGCTTCATGACTGTGCGAAACTACCTCTACATCATCCGTAAGACATGCCGGCCCGGCGTGGGCGATGCGCTGCTCATCGGATGGAATCTCGCCGTCATCATGGCCATGCATGCCGTTTGGATGGTGGGGCCCGGTCGACGATTTCATCTGCAATCTCTCAAGGGCATGTTCGCCGGTCTCGTGGACGCAGGACGCCGCCGCATGGCCGAGGCATTCGTCGGTTCCACTGCCATCGCACAGTCACCGATCAATCCCACCACCTGCGCAACCGGCTTGCGAACCCCCGCACTAAGCATTCCGAACGGTGGCAATGCCGGCGGCCGGCCGCGCCGCGTTCTCTTTGTGACCAACCGCCTCGAAAACGGCGGGGCGGAGCTCATGCTCATCGCTCTCGTTCAAAAACTCGTGGGCCTGAACATTCAGCCGTTCGTCCTCTGTCTCAAAGACGCTGGGCCGCTCGCCGCGCAGTGCAGAGACTCAGGCGTCCCCGTCTTCGACGGCTTCCTGCGGTATAAATTCGACGCCTCGGTGATCCCGCGCATACGTCGCTTGATTTTTTCCCAGAGAATCGACGTCGTCGTCGCCGCCCACAGCGGAGGCGATCGCATGTTCTGGTCCACTCTCGCCGCGAAGCTGACAGGCACGCCCATGCTCGTCTGGTCGCACTGGTTTCCGCTCCCGGGCCAGAATCATTTCGAGCGATCGAATCGAGCCTTGTTTCGGTTTGTCGATGCCTTTATCGCACTCGGTGAGAGACACCGAGCCGCCCTCATTCGTCACGAGCAGGTCCCCGCCGGTCGAATCACGGTCATCCCCAACGCCATCGACCTGGATCGTTTCCCAAGGGGTCAGTCCCGCCCCGACGCCCGCCGCGCGCTGAATCTTTCCGATGACCAGATCGCCGTCGCAATCATCGCCAACCTGCGGCGCGAAAAACGCCACGACGTTTTCATTGCCGCGGCAAAGACGCTATCCAAGGAAAACCCCTCGCTGCGTTTCTTCATCATCGGTGACGGTCCCCATCGAGACGCCGTGCACTCGCTCGCCGCTTCGTCCGGATTGGCTCCCGAGGTGCTGCGCCTCCTTGGACCGCGCGACGACGTACCAGCTCTGCTGCCGGGCATCGATATCTCATGCCTGTGCAGCGAGCAGGAGTGCTTCAGCGTGACCATGCTGGAGGCGGCCGTCGCAGGTTGTCCATTCATAGGGCCCGACACCGGCTGCATGCCTGAGTTTCTCACGCATCGTGAAACCGGCCTGCTGATTCCACCGGCCGATGCCGAGGCACTGACAGCGGCCCTGCGCGAGCTGACCGCCGATCGAAAGCTCCGCGACCGACTCGCCCGCGCAGCTCGGCAAAAGGTGACGGCGCATTTCAGCATGGAGCAGATGGCCCGCTCATTCGCGGACCTTATCCAATCCCTGCCCGCCAAACCCACGCCTCGCGTCCGACAATCTCTTCGAGACTTGTATCCCACCGCGCGCGCCGTCGAAATTATGCCTTGCGCATGAACTGACGCCGGTGGTTCCCCGATCAATGGAATAGTAAAGTTTCTACGGGGTCGATCCTGCGCCCGCACGGCTGATCGGGTCCCGGAAAAACGCGATTCTCATCGTTTCCTCGCGCTATGGGGCACCCCGCCGCTCATGGCCGCGTTTTCTTGGAATCTGACGAGAATGACGGTAAGCTAAGTAGTAGGGGATGCTTAGAAGCATGTACGCCTTCCTTCCCATGCGACCGCTGACTCGGCCCTTTCGGGTGGTGCACTTCGTCTCCACATTCGCCGTGAAGACGGATACCAAGTGGCTGGTGCAGCTTTCACGGCACCTCGACCCCCGAGAGTTCCAGTCGGCCGCCGTGTGCTTCTATGAAGGCGGCCCCATCCAGGCCCAGCTCAAGGATCTCGGCGTCAGGACCGAAAACATCGACGTCGCCGGCGAGCACGACCCGCGCGCCATCATCCGCGCCCGAGACTTCATCGAGTCGTTCGAGGCCGACATCGTTCATACGCATTTGCTCAGGGCAGATCTCTTCGCCGGCCTGGCCGCGCGATGGGCCGCTGCTCCGGTCCTTGTCTCGACGTGTTACGCCATGGGAGCCTTCCGCAGGGAAAAGAAGCGACGCTCGGACCGGATACTCGATGCCATCTGTGCGGCACTTCCGACGCACACCATCGCCGTGTCAAAGGCCGTAGCCACCGATTGCATCGACCGGCTCCACATGCGGCCTGACAGCGTGAGCGTCATCCACACCGGCATCGAGCCTCCCGAGGGCGATTTCTCCGGCGAAGGCGCCTCCTTGCGATCCGCCTGGGGCGAAGGCCGCGGGCCCATCGTCCTGACCATCGCCCGCCTGAGCTACGAAAAGGGCGTGGACACCCTGATCGACGCCGCGGCGCGCCTGCAAGCGACCCATCCCGATGTGCGGTTTGTCGTCCTCGGTGAAGGCGACGATCGCGCTGCGTTGCAGAAGCAGATTGATACACTGGGATTGTCGAATGTCGTTCGCCTCGCCGGCTTCGTGGAGAATGTCTACCCGGCCCTCGCCGCCGCGGATGTCGTCTGCCTGCCGTCCAAGTCGGAAGGCATGCCGAATGTCCTCCTCGAGGCGATGGCCATGCGGAAGCCGATCGTCGCTGCCGATGTCGGCGGCATTCCCGAGGCGATCATCAGCGAAGTCAACGGCCTTTTGGTACCCTCGCAGCAACCCGACGCGCTGGCCCGGGGCCTGGCACGAACATTGGACGATCGAGAGGCCGCGCGCCGCTGGGCCGACGCCGCGCATGAAACCATGACGAGCCGGTTTCATGCGGACATCGCCGCCCGGCAGTACGCGGCCCTGTATCGCAGGCTGATCATGGATCGGAGGAAGACGAGTGGATTCGTCGCCGAAGCGAGTTAAGCCGCCGACGCCGGTGGACGTGCTCGGCCTGCCCCTTCGTCCCCTGCGGACGCAAGGGCTCATCGAGCTGCTCGCTGATCGCGCCTCCGCAGGGCAGCGAACCACCGCCACCTACGCCAACGCGCACACCGTCAACATGGCCATGCGCGACGCCGCTTTTCATCGCGTGCTTTCTGAGAGCGATGTGCTCTATGCCGATGGCGCCTCGCTCATCTGGGCGAGTCGCTACGCGGACGAGCGTCTGCCGGAGCGGATGACCGCCGCCGATTACTTTCCCCGTTTCGCGCGGCAGTGCGCCGACATGGGTCTCAGTATTTTCCTGCTCGGCGGCAGGGAGGGCGTCGCTCAGTCCGCGGCGATGCGCCTGCAAGCCGAAATCCCAGAGCTCAAGATCGCCGGTGTTCATCACGGGCATTTCTCCGACGATGAATCGCTCAGCGTGGTGGAGCAGATCAACGCCGCGAGGCCGGATGTTCTTGCCGTCGGTCTATCGAGTCCGAGGCAGGAGTTCTGGCTGGCGGAGCATGGCGATCGGCTCGACGTTCCGGTGCGATGGTGCGTGGGGGCGCTCTTTGACTATCTCGCGGGTATCGAGCGCCGCGCGCCGCAGTGGCTTTGCCGAATGGGCGGCGAGTGGCTCTTTCGGCTATTGGTCGACCCGGTTGGGAAGTGGCGGAGGTATCTGCTGGGGAACCCGCTGTTCGTTTGGCACACTTGGCGCTGGCGCGCTCGCCGGCGCGCCGGTCGTCCGTCACCGGGGGGCAGTCTGGGTCTGACGCGGAGTTGATGGAAGCGGCCGGCGTGGTCCGGCCGGGGGGTCAAGAGGCGCCGCCTTGAGCGGGCCTCGTTGAGAAGGATTGGGAAGAAGCCGTCATGCGTGGCACCGAGCAATCAAGCGCCGCAGTAGCGTTACTCGATGTGGAAGCCGGCTTTCTGCCGGTCGCGCCGCCGCGCGCCGCCGTCGCCACGTCTGCCCGTCGTTATTACCCATTCGCGTCAAGATTTCTGGACATCGTCCTGTCGTTTCTGGCCCTCGTGGTCGTCGGGCCGATCATTCTCGTCGCCGCCGCACTCGTGAAGCTGACCAGCCGCGGGCCCGCTTTCTTCCATCAGCAGCGCGCCGGGCTGAATCGCCGGCCGTTTACCATGTACAAGCTGCGCACCATGTACGACGGGGCCGACGACGATAAGGAACTGTTCCGCAAGTTCAACGCGCTACCCACCGGCCCTTGCTTCAAGATGAAGAACGATCCGCGCGTCACCACCATAGGTCGTTGGCTGCGGCGATCGAGCATTGATGAATTGCCCCAGTTTCTCAACGTGCTCAAGGGAGAGATGAGCCTGGTCGGCCCGCGGCCGCTGCCTTTTGACGAGGTTCGCACCGATTCGACCGACCAGAAGCTCCGCTTCACCGTCAAGCCCGGCATTACGTGTCTGTGGCAGGTCAGCGGGCGAACCGAGATTCCGTATGACGAGTGGCTGGCACTCGACGTCTGGTACATCCGCAATCGCTCGCTCTCGCTGGACCTGCAGATCCTGGTCAAGACCATCCCGGCCGTCCTCTCCGGCCGCGGGGCGTATTAAGCCGCGTCTTACTCCAACTCTCGACTTCGCCGCCTGGGCTTCACCGATCCGTCGCCGGCGGGATGGTGACGATCCGTGCCGCGATCGCGCTTGGCCCGCTGTGGCTCGTGCGGATTAGCCCGCTCGCCGTGACTTGGCCCTTTCGGTTCCAAGTCGGCCGGGTCCATGGCCCGACCGGGATACTCCTCGTCGCGGTCCCACAGGTAATACATGGGCGGATCGCCGATGAGTTGGCGAAAGGCGCGAGACAGCTCGATCGGCGTGCGGCATTCCACGTCGTATCTGTTGCCGCTGTGCATCGCCGCCACCCAGTCGCGGATTGTCTTCTTCACCAGTTCGCGCACGCGCGGATAGCGGCCGATTGTGCGGTGAAAGTCGGGGGCGAACGGGTCGAGCTTCATCTCCCGCATGCGCTCCAGCAGCTTCATCCGGCCCGGCGGCAGCGCGCAGCGGCCGATCCGCGTCATGCCGGCCTTCTCGAAGACCGGGTTCACCGCGCCCATGACCGCGAGACACTCGATGAAGCGCACACCGACGAGCGGGAGCGTGTTCTGCACGAACCAGTGGCCCAGGCCGCAGCCGCGGACGTCCGGATGCATCACCAGCCGCCGCAGGATGCGCAGCTCGCGGTTGAGGCGTCGCATATTGCGCGTGAAGCGGCCCTCGGTGGCGCGGTTGCGCAGAGCCAGTTCGCGCGGGGCATGGGCGAAGACGAGGATGCCCAGCGGGTCCTTGCCCGGCGCCTCGCGGAGGAGGAACACCTTGTCGACGAATCCCAGTCCGTCGCGGTTTCGGTAGTGCATGGGGCTGAAGGTGCGGTAGTCGCGGACGCTGCCGCGCTCGATGCAGGCCCCGCGCCGCAGCGAGACGACCCTGTCCTTTGGAATGTGGGCCAGGAGTTCCGGCTGCATGCCGCCGAGTCGCACCGTCTCGTCGGGTTGCAGGTCCGAAGTGATGTCGTCGTGGGTCGTGGCGACGATCAGCGTCAGGCCGTGCCGCGTCACCAGCTTGCGAAGATTGTGGGCGATTGCCCGGGCGGCGCGGCGATGCAGGATGGCGGTGAACTCGTCGCAGAGGATCGCGCCGGGCGAGGGGTTGCACAGTGCCGCTCCGATGGCACGAGCCAGTGAGGCGCGGAACTTCTCGCCGTCGGACAGATCGCAAAAGCGGCGGACCCACAGTCGCGGCTCGCCCAGGCCGCAGGCGGTGAGGACCTCCAGGGCCACGGAGAGCTTTTCGCGCGGGGCGACGGCGTCGATCAGGGGGCGATTGGCCGGAAAGGCGGAGCGGCCGACCCAGAGGGGTTTGTCGAGTTGGTCGGAGAGATGCCGCAGGACCGAACTCTTGCCGCTGCCCGACGGGCCGCTCAAGAGGATGATGCGCCCGGCACCGAGATGGACGTCGAGATTTTCGGCGATGACGTGGGGCGACTCGCGGGGGGGGATGCCGAAGTTGAGACAGATGTCTCGCTTTCGCGGGGTCATCGGCACGACGGCGGGCTCGTGAATGACGTTGATGCGGATTCGCTGAAGTGGTGATGTTTCGATGGCCATGTCTTTGCCTCCTCCTGACCTGCCAGCCATTTGAATACCTAACGCATACCGAACATGAGAAGGATAGCACATAGGCGGAAGGAAAGCAATATTTACCAATATTTACAGATTTTTTTCTACAGAGTAATT
>CAZCGF010000010.1:0-15357 GCA_964498115.1 uncultured Planctomycetaceae bacterium
AAAAGAAAAGGCCCCGTGGCGTGTGAACGTCACGGGGCCCTTGTGTTCATGTATCAGTCAAACGGACCGCGATGAACGGTCTCGCTTGAAGAGTGCTTACCGCGAGCGGCGTCGCATGACAAAGCCGGCGCCGAGGATCAGCAGGCCGAGCGTGCCCGGCTCGGGGATGACGACCTTGAAGAGGACGTCGGTGAGCTTCGTGGGGACGAAGTTGGGCTGATCGATGTAAGCGCCGGTGTAGCCGTTGAAGCGATAGATTTCGCCGGAGTTAAAGGCCATGAAGAGGTCGAAGGTGACGGGGTCGTAGGTGAAACCGTGCGGGCCGCCGCCAGCGAGGGACTGGACGTCGATGAAGTGCGACCAGGTGTTCAGGCCGGAGTCGTATCGCCACATGCCTTCGACGCCGGGGCCTTCATAGAGGGCGGTAGCGTAGAGTGCGCCATCGGGGCCGAAGCCGATTTCCTGCGGGGAGAAGGGGACGGCGATGTCGGCGCCGAGCGAAGCGCCGGAGACGAAGTTGTAGCGCTTAATGCCGAAGCCGGAGCCGGCTGCCCAGTTGGAAACATACATGTCGTTTCCGTTGAAGGCGTGCAGGTTGTAGCCGTCACCGGAGGCGACCACGGTTCGGACAAACGCGCCGGTGTTGGCGTCAAACTCCTCGACGCCGGTGGGACCACCGACAACGATGTTGCCGTTCGGACCTTCGGCGGGACCGAGGCGAAGGCCTCCGGCGACAGTCTGGATGAAGGCTCCGGAAACAGAGTCAATCTTCGTCAGTCCGGCAAAGCCGCCGACAAAGAAGTCCTGATTCGTTCCGCCGACCGCGCCGAGATAGGGATAGATCAAGCCGACCTGGCTCTGATTGGAGAAGACGTTGCTATAGCTGCCGCCGAGAACGCCGGCGTAGACGCCGGGCACGTGCGGGAACGCGGGAAGTCGGTCGAATTGATAGACCTCGTTGACCGCGTCGCTGAGGACGTAGAAGTCGTTAGGGTCGCCGGAGACACCGGCCTTGGCGGTGGACGCCACCGCCGACACAAGGAGAGCGAGGGCAACTTTTCGAATCATGGCTCGGCCTTTCAGTTTGATTCCGTACATACAACTGTCGCGGAGAGTTACATACCCTCGTCGCGCAAAATGACCATAAAAGTTCTGTTTGTTGACAGCAGCCGCCACATGGGTGCGAGCCGGGCGACACTAATGAAAGACGATCCCTTCCTTCTTGCTCAGAAACCATAGGCTATCAGAATCGGGGCTGAAATTCAAGACCTGGCAGGTCGCCGTGCGGTCCGATAGCGTGCCAGTTCTTGAGGCGTAAGTGCTTATTGGAAATCCAGTTGCCGCAGAAAGGCCCGAGCTTCTGGATCGTCGGGGAACAGGGAAATCACATCCTGTAGAGCGGCCGCCGCGGCCTCCTTGCGGCCCAGGTTGCGCAGGCAACGGACAGCGGCCAGACGGGGGGCGATCCAGTCCGGTTTGCTTTCGACGGCGTGCTTGTATGCCAGCAAGGCATCCTCATTGCGGCCCACCTTCTCCAGCACGATGCCGCAGTTGTAATGTGAGGTCGCGGGTTCCGCGGCCAGCTCGGCGGATCGTTTGAAGTCGCTGATCGCCTCTTCGTTTCGCCCGAGCCGGGCGAGGGTACCGCCGCGGTTGTAATGGGCCGTCCAGCTCTTCGGATTGAGCGCCAGTGCCGTCTCATAGGAAGACAGGGCCTCGTCAATGCGACCGGTTCGCTCATAGGCCAGGGCCAGATTGACGTGGACCGCGGTTTCTTTCGGGGCGAGCTTCAACGCCTTTTCGAAATGCGCGATGGCGGACTGGGTTTCGCCGCGCTGATCGAGGATCACGCCGAGGTTTAAGTGCGCCGACCAGGCCGTATCGTTCTTTGCCAGGGTATCGCGCCAGACCGATTCTTCGGATTGAAATGCGAAGGTCCGGGCCATGGTGAGGCCGCCGAGGCAGACGAGAACCGCCGCGCACACCGACTTCACCAGCGGACTTGCGGCATGGTTGATGGAACTGCCCGGGCCGCCGGCAGCACGATGGAGTGCGGCCGCGAGCAGGACCAGCGGACCGATTGAAGCGAGATACTGAAAGTGATCGGCGACGAAGGAATACTTGAAAGGGAAGACGTCAATGAAGCCCAGGGCGGGAACGAGCGTGCCTGAGAAAAAGAGCATGGTCGCCGCCGGGCCCCGGCCGATACGACGGCGCAACGCCACCAGCCCAGCGAGCAGGAGCAGCCAACCGAGCGGTGCCGCGAGATTGAGCAGCGACGCAGGATCGGGCGTCCATCGCGGATACACGAAGCAAAGATTCGCGGGTGCCAGCAGCTTGCCCAGATAGAACCAAAGGGCGCTGCCTGCAATGATGCAGCGCTGGGCGACGGAGAGTTGCCAGTCGATCTGCTCCGCGCCGACGTGAGTTTGCTCCAGATGGGTGGTGAGCGCGGCTAACGCGCCGCCCAGGATGAACATGGGCACAAGCGTCAGGCCATCGCGAAGCGTCAGGCGCCCATGTTTCCACCAGATGACGAGCAGGATCGCCGCCGGCAGCGAACAAGTGGTCGTCTTGCTCAAGAGCGCCAGGACAAACAGCCCGAGGGATGCGATGTACCACGCGTATCTCCTGCGGCTCGGCAGGCTTTCCGACGGCAAGAAGCGCAGGAAGGCAGAGGCGGCGAGCATGTAGAAGAGGCCCGACAGCACGTTTTTTCGTTCGGCGATCCAGGCGACCGATTCCACGTGGACCGGATGCAGCGCAAAGGCCGCGGCGGCCAGCCATGCACCGGGGAGTTTCAATCGTATGAGCAATCGCCAAAGCATGAGGGCCGTTGCTGCGTGGAGCAGCACGTTGACGATGTGATAGCCGGTCGGATTGAGGCCCCATAGTTGGCGTTCCAACCAGAACGTCGAGAATACCATCGGGTAATACTGCGGCGAGGCGCGCGGCGTGAGCCAAATCTCGGCAAGTCCATTCTCGGAAGTCAGGGTCTTGTTGCGCGTCAGGTAGGAATCGTCGTCCCAGATAAAGCCTGCGCTATAGACAGGGAAATAGGCGAGGATCGTCATCGCGACCAGCAGAATGAACTGCGCGCTGTTTCGGGTGACGAGACGGGGAGTCGAGGACGTCATCACCGGGGCCCCGGCTGGTGAAAGGCTTCAGGAGAGGTGACGTCGTGGACTTGGATCGTCATATGTTCTCCCCGCATGTCGGGCATCGAACGCTCCAGTCATTGAGGAGGGGAGCGCCGCAGTGAGGGCAGGACGGACCGGCTGTCCTGATGCGCCGTCGCGACCAGACGCCCGCCGCAATGACAAGGACCACCGCGAGAACCGCTGCGTACCATCCGATCATCGAGCATCACTTTCAGGGCGCCGCGACCGGTTCGACGGCGAGCGGTTGAAGCGTGAACTCCACCTCATGCGGGGGCCCGGCAGCCTGGGTGAAGCCGGGGGGCAGCACGAAGGTGACGGCGCGACGTATTTTCACGCCCGGCTTCTCGGTGTCGGAGACCAAGACGTCGACGAATGCGCGGATGTCGCGCGGGTCGAGTTGCTCGATTTTTTCCTTGGGGCCGGTTACGTCGATGTCCGCGCGCAGGTTGGTATCTGAATTGACGACGAGGCGGAAGTCGCGCTGCACCTGATCCGGCATCGACCACATGATCTGGATCGGCCCCTTACGACGGGTGGTATTAAGCGACTCGATCGCCCCGGTGATGGTTACGTCGGAACTGGGGACGATCTTCAAATCCACGCCGGGCGGAATGGTTCGCAGGGCGGGCAAGGTCAGTGGCACGGTCACCTGAAAGGTGCCGTCGGGCTTTCCGGCCGATCGGATGTGCTTCTCGGCGTCCGCCGAGGCGACGCGATTCTGCTCCAGGCGCGTGGCGAGGAAATTCGGCAATCGAACAGAGACCTTTGACGGGCTTGCCGTGGCCAGCACTTTCAGATCGCCATAGACCGGCTCGACGCGGACGTTCTCCACGGTGGTGTAGCCGTCGATGATGACCATGACGTCGGACGGCTCGATATTGGAGATGAGCCCCATCCCGAATTCATTGAATTCGCTGACCCGACTGAGCAATTCGCGGGCGGAGAAGGGCTGTGGCTTAGAGCTGCCCGGCTCGGATGTGCCGATCTTCGCCTCGAAGAGGCGACCTTCGGCGGCGATCTCGGCGAATTCCTGAATGCGCCTTCTGCGGGCGTTGAGGGTGACGGTGAAGACGGCCTGATGCGGCACATCGGCAATCGAGGCGTAGCGATTGGGATCGCTGCTGACCAGCCGGACAGAGACGCGGAAATTCTGTTCTTCCTTGACGTTCTGATCCGCGGCGAACCAGATCATCAACGTCACGAAGACGATAACAGCGCCTGATTTGAATCTCTCCCACATAATCCGGTTCCTGAATTCAGGACGTTACTTCCACGCGCTCGGTGCTCCGCGAGGATTCGCCGACCTTTTCGCGGAGCAGTTGCCGCAATGTCTCGCCGGTCAGATGTCGTTCCATGACGCCGTTTTCGACAAGGCTAATGGTGCCTGTCTCTTCGCTGACCACGACGACCAAGGCGTCGGAGTCCTGCGACAGGCCGATCGCTGCTCGATGGCGGGAACCCAACGATGCGTCGAGTCCTTCTGACTCGGTCAGGGGAAACTGAACGGCGGCAGCGGCCAGGCGTCCCTGCGAAATGATGACGCCCATGTCGTGCAGGGCGGAGCCCGGCCAGAAGATGGTGAGCAGAAGTTCCTTGCTGACTTCGGCGTCCAGATGACAGGCTGAGTCCATGAGTCCGCCGAACTCGGTGGCCCGCTCGAAGGCGATGAGCGCACCGATCTTGTTCTTTGAGAGGTAAATGACCGCCTCGACGACTTCATCGATGACTCGGCCGAACTCTCGTCCGCTGGGGCCGAACCAGGTCGCTGCGCCGAGGCGGATGAGCGCGCGGCGCAGTTCCGGCTGAAAGGCGACGAGGGCGATCAGGAAGAGCGCGGCGACGAAGACGGGATAGATTTGCTTGATGCGCTCGAGATCGAGGACGTTGGCCACCAAGGATACCAGCAGGGAGCTTCCGGCGAGGAGGAAGATAAAGCCGCGCAGGAGTCTGGCCCCGCGCGTGCCGCGCAGGAACCGCATCACCGCATAGACGGCGAGGCCGATCAGCAGGAGCTCGACCAGGTCGGTCGGCTCTCGCCGCTGGATGATGCTCCGTAGTACTTGAACAAGTTCCATATCGGGCCGCCGAGTCAGTGAGCGTGCCGCGGCCTGAATGCGAGAATGCGTTCAGCGCGGGCGCCATGCCCATCGTCGTCGCTAGCATAATTCGTGCGCGCCCGATCATCCAGCGATGAATCGCGTGGTACTCATGCGTATTCTTGGCGCGCCGCGAGACGATGCTATGCTGCCGGTGAAGACGGAAACCGAACCATGAAGCGACATTCGGTCTTTATTACCCGTGCGACGCCGGAAGAGGCGACGGCCCTGCTGACCTCGGAGGGGCTCATCGTGCACCAGAATGCGCTGCCGCGCGGTCTGAGCCGGGAGGAGATGCTGAAGGAAGTCGCCCGGCACGATGCGGTGATCTGCCAGGCGCCCGATCGCATCGACGCCGACGTGCTGGCTGCCGCCGCGCCACGGTGTCGGATATTTGCCAATTGCGCGGTCGGGTATGACAACATCGACGTCGCCGCCGCGAGCCGTCTCGGCATTGTCATCTCCAACACGCCCGACGTATTGACCGAGGCCACCGCCGATCTGACCTGGGCGCTGATGCTGGCGGCAGCCCGGCGGGTCTGCGAAGGCGATCGAGTTGTGCGGGCGGGACAATGGCGGGGGTGGGGGATGCTGGATTACCTCGGGGCGGATGTTTACGGCAAGACGCTGGGCATCATCGGCGGGGGGAGGATTGCCGCGGCGGTCGCGCGGCGCGCATCGGGCTTCAACATGCAGGTGCTTTACACGTCACGGTCGGAGAAGCCCGCGATGAACGAGGCGGGCGGGCGCCGAAAGCCGTTTGACGAAGTATTGCGCGAGGCGGACTTTGTTTCGATCCATGTCGCCCTAAATGACGAGACGCGCAAGCTGTTTGACGAGCGGGCCTTTGCCAAGTTGAAGCGCGAGGCGATTCTGATCAACACGGCTCGTGGCGCGATTGTGGATGAGCAGGCCCTGATCGCGGCTTTGTCGTCCGGTCGCCTCGCCGCCGCGGGCCTGGACGTCTATGCCGATGAGCCCAACGTTCCGCCGGAGTTGGCGGGATTGAAGAACGTTGTTCTGCTACCGCATATCGGTTCCGCAACGGTCACGACGCGGGTCAAGATGGCGTGTCTGGCCGCGGACAACGTCATCGCCGTGCTTGGCGGGCGCGCTCCGATCACGCCTGTTGTTAAGTCATAACACCATGCGCAAGAACCGCCGTGGGAAACCTGTTGCGCGACTGGCCGAGGCTTCGCCGCCGTCGACCGGGCACCTGCGCATTCTTCGTGTGGTTTCGCGCATTCCGCGCGGACGGATCACCACATATGGCCGCGTCGCAAAGGCGGCCGGATTGCCGGGTCGCGCTCGACTTGTCGGTGCATTGCTCGCCAGATCGCCGCTTGCTACGGGTCTTCCGTGGCATCGCGTGGTCAGCGCGGAGGGGCGAATCAGCGTCCGGGGCGGTGACGGACCTCACCGACAGCGCGGGCTGCTCGAATCTGAAGGCGTGAGGCCGGACAAACGTGGTCGTTACGATCTTCGGCGCTACGGCAGGGCCGTTCATGCGTGACTTCACGCCTCTGGTCCGTGAGCTTATCATGGGCAATGAGTGCCGAGTACAGAGTGGCCCATAGACATCACCCGATTTCGGCGGGGCGACCTCGACCATGTTGCGATTCAAGGTATTTGAGAACGGCGCGCCCGCGACCACGGTAGACCTCCGCGGGGCTCACCTTTTGGGTGCGGAGCGCGTGCCGATCCGTGCTGAATTGCGATTCGAAAAGGGCCATCTTGTATGCGAGCCCCGTTCGCGCGCCGCCGCGGCCCTGGCCATTCAGTGGAATGTTCCCGGCTTCGGGAGGGTGATGCTGGAGACGCCGCGGTTGCTGGATCGTGCGCAGCCCTATGACCTGCTTTCGGAGCTGGCGCGTGGGCAGTTGATGCGGATCAGTCTCAAGCGCGAAGACTGGGGTCTTTACGGCGCGCCGGATAGCGAAGAAGTGATTCGCACGGTCGACGCCGCTAGGGATCTTCTCCTCACAGCGATTACCTGCTCGAATGAAGCAGAGTGCGCGGCTCATGCGGAGAAGGCGCTGATCGCCGCGCTGAATGCCGGCGAGGCCGTCTCGGGACTTCATGCCAATATCAGCCTCGGCCGCCGCCGCGCCGCGAGTCAGGTCGCGCAGCGTCCGCTCGGCTGCCGGCTGGATGTCTCGGAGGTTTACACGCAGGGGGCTTCGGCCCCCCATCCTCAACGATTGCCGGGTGGACTCGATTTCGTCAGCGTCCCCATGCCTTGGCGCGTCATTGAGGAAAAGGAAGGCAAGGCGTCGCTCGCGGCGATCGAGCCGTGGGTGCGCATCGTCAAGGAGCGCAAGCTTCAGCTTTGGGCGAGTTCGCTCCTGTCCTTCGATGATGTGCACCGGCCCGATTGGTGGTCCGGCTCAGCCAAGGAAAAGGACTATGTGCGCCTAAGAGATGCCGCCGCGAAACATCTGCGGCAGATGTTCAAGGCGCTGGCCCCGCATGTTCAAGCTTGGGAGATCGCTTCCGGGCTTCACGCTTATAACCCGCTCAAGCTCAAGCTCGAGCAGGTCATGGAATTGACCCGGCTTTCTTCGATGCTGGCCCGGCAGGCGAGCCCCAAGACCCAGGCGATTTTGACCATTGTCCCGCCGTGGCCGGACTATTACGCCGCCGATCCGCAGACGGTGCCTCCGCTGCTCTATGCCGAGATGGCGATCCAGAGCGGTATCAGCTTTGACGCGCTGGGCATTGAGATTCGGTTCGGACATCTGCCCGCCGACAACATCGTCCGCGATATGCTGCAGGTCTCGTCCATGCTCGACCGCTTCGGCAATCTGGGGAAGCCGATTCACGTCGTTGCGGCGGGCGTGCCGTCGTGTCCGGATGGGTCGGGCGGTTCGTGGCGTGGCCCGTGGTCGGAGGAGATTCAGGCACGTTGGCTGGCGGAGTTTTATGCAACGGCGTTTGCACGACCGTTTGTTGAGACGGTCTCGTGGCACGGCCTTGCCGATTCGCCTAACGACCCTGCCGCATCCTGCCTGCTGCGAAGCGACCTTTCGCCACGACCGGCTTTGCAGAAGCTCCAGTCTTTCCGCGAGTCGCTGCTTGCCGCGGGTAACTAATCCATATCATCGACTGAGAAACTCGACGATCTTCTCGCCGAAGGCCGGCAAGTCCGGCGGTCGGCGGCTGGAGATGTGGTGCCGATCGACGACGACGGGCGCGTCGATCCACGTGGCGCCGGCGTTGGTCAGGTCGTCTTTGATGCCGGGGGTGCTGGTCATCTTCACGCCTTTGACGATTCCCGCGGAAATGTTGATCCACGGACCGTGACAGATGGAGGCGATCAGTTTGCCGGCGGCGTTGAAGTCTCGCGTCAGTTCGAGGACCTTCGGATCGCGGCGCAGCTTGTCGGGCATCCACCCGCCGGGAACGACGAGGCCGTCGAAGTCTTTGGCGGCGACTTCGCTCACAGCGGCTTCGCTTTCGCAGGGGTAGCCGTTTTTTCCGCGATAGGTGTGGCGCGCTTCCTGACCCGCGAGGACGGTTTTGGCGCCCGCCTCTTCGAGGCGCAGCTTTGGATACCACAATTCGAGGTCTTCGTAGTCATCGCCGACGAAGATGAGAATTTTCCTGCCGCTTAAGGTTGCCATCGTTTATGCCTCACGATTCACTGTTCGGGTCGGGCGGTTTGCCATACACTCTGCGAGCGTCCGATGTCCATCGATCATATCAGCGCCGTTACGTTTGCCGTGGCCGATATGGCCCGCGCGATTGCTTTTTACCAGGCGTGCGGGTTTGAGTTGCTATTCGGTGGGCCGCAGGCCGACTTCACCAGCCTCCGCGCCGGGCAGGGCTTCGTCAACCTGATTCTGAAAAAAGACTATCCGTCGAAGTGGTGGGGCCGGGCGATTTTTCGCGTGGCGAGCGCCGACGACCAGCATCGGCGACTCATCACCGCCGGTTTGAGGCCCGACGCGGCGCCGCAGGACGCTCCGTGGGGCGAGCGATATTTTCACATCACCGACCCCGACGGCCACGAACTGAGCTTCGCCGAGCTGCTTGAGCCACAGGACGGGGCGGACGCCTGAGTGTGGAGAAGCGGGCCGATTTTTTTCTCTTGTGGCGAGGCATGCCGGTTTTCAATTAGACTTCCGGCCGTCCGTGAATCCTGTCACTTGATGTGGAGCAACCATCGTGGCATCACTCGATTTTGTCGTTCTCTTTGTCTATTTTGCAGCCGTCGCGGCGATCAGCTACTGGTCGAGCAAGAAGAGTCTCGACTCCAGCGAGAATTACTTTCTCAGCGGGCGGAGCGTCGGCTGGCTGGCGGTGGGTGCGAGCCTGTTCGCCAGCAACATCTCGGCCGAGCATTTCATCGGGCTGGCGGGGTCCGGGGCATCGAGCGGCCTTGCCGTCGGGCAGTTTGAATGGCTGGCGTGTTTTATCCTGCTGCTGCTCGGCTGGTTCTTCGTGCCGTTCTATCTGCGGCTGGGCGTCTTCACGATGCCGCAGTTCCTGGAACAGCGTTACGACTCGCGCTGCCGGACGTATTTGTCGATGGTTTCGCTCATCGCGTACGTCTTCACCAAGATCAGCGTGGCGGTGTTTGCCGGCGCGCTCGTACTCAAGGAGGTGCTCGGCTGGAACATCTGGGCCGGTGCGATCGTGCTGGTCGTGGCGACCGGTATCTACACGATCTTCGGCGGTCTTCGCGCGGTCATCTACACCGAACTCATGCAGGCGTTCATCCTTATCGCCGGCGGCATCTTTCTGACGTTTGCCGCGATTTCGAAGGTGGACGGTCTCGGGGCGCTGGTCGGCGGAGTCGAGCCGGAGTTCTTCAATCTGTGGAAGAGCGTCAACCACCCGGACTTTCCGTGGACGGGCATTCTCTTCGGGGCGCCGATCCTCGGGGTCTGGTATTGGTGTACCGATCAGATGATCGTGCAGCGAACGCTTGCCGCGAAAAATGTCAGCGAGGCACGACGCGGCACGATTCTCGCGGGCTTTCTCAAGATTCTGCCGGTGTTCATTCTGGTGCTGCCGGGCGTGGCCGGTCGGATTTTGTTTCCAGACACCAAGCCGAACGACATGTACGCCAAGATGGTGAACGACCTGCTGCCGGTGGGGGTCAAGGGCATGGTCGTCGCGGCGCTCTTGGCAGCGCTGATGAGTTCTTTGTCGGCGGTGTTCAACAGCAGCTCGACGCTGGTGGTGATCGACTTCTATCAGCGATTGCGACCGAAGGCGACGGAGCGCGAGCTGGTCTGGGCGGGGCAGATTTCGACGGCGGTGCTGGTCGTCGTGGGGCTGGTTTGGATTCCGTTCATCGGCGTGGTGAGCGATCAGTTGTTTGTTTATCTGCAATCGGTGCAGGCGTACATTTCACCGCCGATCGCCGCGGTGTTTCTGGTCGGACTGATCTGGCGACGGGCTAATTCCACCGGCGCCTTCGCAGCGCTCATCATTGGTTTTGTGCTGGGAGCGGTTCGATTCGTGGCGGAGCTCGGCGTGAAGTCGGCGACGCCGTGGGTGACCTGGCCGCCGCTGGTTCAATTCGCGCAGATCAACTTCCTGCACGTCGCCATCATTCTCTTTGTCATTTCCGTCGTGGTGCTGGTCGGTATCAGCCTGGT
The DNA here is from genome assembly GCA_964498115.1 of uncultured Planctomycetaceae bacterium. Taxonomy (GTDB): domain Bacteria; phylum Planctomycetota; class Phycisphaerae; order UBA1845; family UTPLA1; genus UTPLA1. Next base: position 10,867 of record CAZCGF010000010.1, read on the forward strand.
GACGGCGGTGCCGACGGCCACGAATCAGCGCGTGTTCGACAAGACCGTGGCCGCGGCCCACGACCTTCGCGGAGCGGAGCGCAGCAAGGTCAACGTTTTCCTCAGCGTGATCCTGGTTGTGGCTGTGCTGGCCATGTGGGTGTACTTCAGCAGGTTGTTCTTCAAGTAGTCGGCGACTTTCGACTATACTGGGATCGCACACTATCCACGGAGCGAGGTTAGCACTCCATGCCGAAAACGAAGCGCCCTTGGTACGCCGATGGTTTGCAGTTCACGTGCACCCAGTGCGGGAACTGCTGTACCGGCGCGCCGGGATATGTTTACGTGACATCCGAGGAGGTCGGCAAGATCGCCGAGTTCATCGGTTCGCCGAATGGTGAACTGGGGCCGGAGCATCTTCGCAAGGTCGGCAGGAAACTCTCACTGACCGAGGACAAGCGCTCCGGCGACTGCTGCTTTCTCAAGCATGTCGATGGCAAGCGCATCTGCACGATTTATCCGGTGCGACCTTTGCAATGTCGAACGTGGCCGTTTTGGGACATCAATCTCGAATCGATCGACGACTGGAATGAAGCGGCGGTGGGGTGCCCGGGGATGAATCGCGGGAAGTCCTACGATCTTGTTCAGATCGAAGTGCGCCTGAACGCGAAGCGATGGGAGGATCTGCCGACGTGAAGGTGCCGCTGAGCCATCTCATTGCTCAGGCGGAGGAGCCGGCGGCGGTGACGCCGGGCGGCGACGCATTCACCGAGGCGATGCAAGCCCTTTATGCTGAGGTCGATTCCACGGTGGCGTCACACTCGCCGGTGTGCATCAATCGCGGGCACTGCTGCAAGTTCGATACGTTCGGGCACAAGCTGTACGTCACCGACGTTGAGCTGCGCTACTTTTCCGAGGGGATGCGGTCGAGCTGGATCGAGCCGACGGGCGAGGCGCGGTGTCCTTATCAATCCGGTGGACGCTGCAATGCTCGGGAGCGCCGGCCGCTGGGTTGTCGCATTTTCTTCTGCGATCCGGCGGCCCAGGCTTGGCAAGGCCCGGCGTACGAGCGATTCCTGGAGAGATTGAAGGCGCTCGGCGAGTCGTTTTCGGTTCCCTATCGATACAGTGAGTGGTTATCGGCGCTTCGCGAGGGCGCGTCACATCGGGATTGACGTTTCGGCCCCGTCCGCAATAGAATATGGGGGACTACTTGGGAGGGACATCCGCCGCCATCGGCGGACCATACCACAAACCTGCCAGCCTGCCGGCCCGATTGAGGGTCCTGCCGAACGAGGGAACATTGAGATGAATCGCAAACTGATCGCCCTGGCCATTTTAGCACTCGGTGTCATTTCGCCCGTGATCGGTTGCGGCGTCGCCACCACTGAGGCGGAGAATCGCCGCATGCTGATGCGCGTGGCGGACCTCGACTCCAAGATGCTGGTCGATGACATTGCCCTGTTCGCTCAGACGAATCGCCCGCTTCGGACGTCGAAGTGGGTGATCGAGTAAGGCGATCGGCCGCGGGGCTAAGCCCGCCCTCGACTTCTCATATCCATCTCATCGATTACTCGACTCATTGCGCAACGCCGACTCGACGACGTAGGCGTCGGCCTTCTGCACGAGCTTGGCGGCCCGGGGGTCGTTCTTCAGATTGTTAAATTGGGCGCGAAGGTGATCGTCGAGCAGCTTTCCTCTTTGCTCGATTTCTGCCGCCGCTTTTGCGAGCCGGTCCTGGATTGTCTGCACGACGGCCTGGTTGTTCCCGGTTGCGCTTCGCAGCCCGGCCCGGTGAGCCATCCCGACGGCACTACCGATGATTTTCGCGGCGCGCATGGCGCCGGCCATTCCCTTGAAGTCATCTTCGTCCAACTCTTCGGCCCACGGACCCTTTGAGCGGACCAGAAACCCTTTATCGCCGATGGCGGAGTAGCCGACGCACCACGGGGACTGCATCCAGAGCCTTTCGTGTCCCTCGACGACATCCCGGGCGCGGGTCTTACCGCCTTTTGAGGCGGCCAGGTAACCGGCCCGCTCGGCTGCGGGCGCCGGCTCCTCCTTGAGTTCGATGATGAAGGGGCCGTGCTCGCCGATCACTTTTCGGTCGAGAAGGACGAGGAACTTATTGAGGCCCTGGCTGCCGGCGCTGCCCAGTCGGGTCCAGCGGGCGACGTCGCGCACGGCGGCGTCGAGGCGATCGCGGTCGGACAGGCCGATCGAGTCGACGAGTCGCTTGCCCCGCAGATCACGTGCATCCCAAAGGGCGTTGATGACTTCGCTTCGGGCGTTGGCGTCGACGGGATCCATGATGTCCGAGGGTTTTTTCTTTTTCAGGCGCACGCGGGCGAACTTGTCATCTCGCTTCTTCATGAGGTACTTCTTGGCGTGCTTCCAGGGCTTGCCGCTTGATGCTTCGTCCATCAGCCCGCGGATCGACTTATGCTCGGCCTCGAGTCTGGCGACGGAAACCTTGCCGCTGATTGCTTCGGCATAGGCATCGCACATGGCCGCGACGACGCGATGCCACGATTCGTCGGCCAGGGGGCTGTCCTGATCGCGCGCGGCAAATCGCAGGCTGACGGCGCCACGCAGCAGGTCGAGCTGGAAGGGGCCTTCAACGGATTCATCGAAATCGACGAGGCCAAAGCCGATCGCCGTGCCGCCGGGGCCGATGGTGCGGAGGGTTCCGATGTTGCCGATGTGAATGTCGCCGTGAAGTCGCAGGAATGCGGCCTTGTCATCGGCCCAGTCGGAGGCGTGCTTCGCGCACCAATCGTAGTACAGGTCGGCCGAGCCGCGGTAGAACTGGAATTCGCCACTGAGGAGGCTTCGCATCTTCATAGGTAATTCCGTGGCCTTTTCCTGGGAGAGATGCGCATTGAGGTCGCCGATTCTGGTAAAAACGTCAGCGGCAATTTGTAAATTCTTTGCCGCACGGCCGTCGTCGGCTCGCGCACACAAAAAAGGGGATAGGAGAAGTAGTGCGATTGCGAGTTGGGCAAGCGGTCGGAAGCAGTTACTCGACTGGGCGGCGAACAACGAGAAATCATCTTTCTGTTTCAACTTAATCCTCCCAGCCACTTCGCCGCTCATCGTTGTGTCGACATGATAGTACGGCTCGGCAAGGCCGCCAAAGGCGCCCGTTGACAACTTGTTCGCATTTCCGGCGAGCACGTTAACTCCAAAATGATGCCGGGCCCGGTCGAGCGAAGCGATTTGAACTGCGACGGCCTTCGCAATGGGCAGGATATTCGCCGGTTTGTCGAGCTGTTCTTCGAATAGGTCGTCAACAGACTTGGAGGGGATTGGCCGGGACGATCGGCGCCGGCTCTTGATGGGCCGGCGCCGACACGGAACGACCCGGCGATTAACATCGTCAAAATGATTCAGGCGATCGTTTTTGATTTCGACGGCGTCATAGCCGATACCGAGCCGATTCACCATCGGGCCTTCGTGGACGTGCTGGACGGCGACGTGCAGGTGCCGACCTGGGAAGGCTATCTCGCCGATTACCTCGGCCTCAACGATAAGACGTTCCTTCGAAGATTGTTCCGCGAGTCGGGCGCGTTTGCGACGGATGAGACGATACAGCTCTTGCTCAAGAAGAAAGACGCGGCTTATCGACGGCACATTGAGGGGGGCCTGCCGCTCCTGCCGGGCGTCGAGTCGTTTGTTGGATGGGCGCGGACACGATTCCCATTGGCGATCTGCAGCGGGGCCCAGCGCGTCGAGATAGAGGCCATTTTGCGACACGCGGGCTTGTTGGATGCCTTCGAGCATATTGTGTCGACGGATGAAGTCGCGCTTTCAAAGCCCGACCCGGCGGGGTTCTTGCGTGCGATCGAACTGCTCGCAGGACGGCACGGTGAATTGATGGCCTCGGCATGTCTGGCGATCGAGGACAGCGCCCACGGCATCACCGCCGCGAAGCGCGCCGGCATGCGCGTTGTGCAGGTGTGTCCGCACGCCATCGGAGCGACGGCCGTCGAGGCGGACCGACAGATCAAAGACCTGACGGAACTCAGTGAAGAAGTGCTCGCTCAGATTATGGCGTAGGTTGGCGAGCGTAAATGGGGGTTTTTAATGCGTGCGCGTGACGATGAACTCGGCGGCGCCGATGAGGCCGCCTCGGGCCTCGCTGGGAGGAAGATCGGCCAGACGGGAAAGGGCGGATCGGACGTAGCCCTGTGCCGCTTCAAGTGCATATGAGACAGCATCGGAGCCGGCCAGCAGACGGCGCAGGCCTGCGGTGCGATCGTCGCTGCTGCCTCGCATCACCGCGAGGAGACGAGACTTCTCCTCGGTATCGGCCGTATCGCGGAATCGGATCACCGGCAGGGTCCATTTGCCGAGGTCTGCATCCCGGCCGACCGTCTTGCCGAGTTCGTTCTCGGTGCCGGTGAGGTCCAGCAGGTCGTCGACGATTTGAAACGCCATGCCCAGGTCCATGCCGAAGTCGGCCATTTGCCGGACCTGTTCGGCGGCGGCGTGACTGGCCCAGGCGCCCAG
>CAZCGF010000010.1:15457-44269 GCA_964498115.1 uncultured Planctomycetaceae bacterium
TCGACGAAGCCGGGGTAACTCATGCTCGCGCTGCAAAGGTCGTCCTCAATAATCTTCCTGAGGCTTGTGGAAGGATTTGGATAATTCCGATGCGTCATTCGTGTCTTGACGGAGTTTTGCAGGCCGGCGAAGGCCGGGTGTTCAAACCGCGACCACGGCCGATCCAGCTCCGTCATCAGTTTTTCATATCGAAGCACGGGGGAGAATGCCATGACGCCGCGTGTGAAGTGGCGTTGGCCGCCGATGTCGCGATAAAAGGGCGCTACTCTCTCCATAATGCCGGGATGATCCGGCGTTGCGCCGTCAATCCACGAGGCCAGCAACGCATGATTGCCGCCCCAGCAAAAGCCGATGAGCCCGGTTTCACGTACATATGGCTGCTGCTCCATCCATCGCGAGACAGCGAGCAAATCAAGCGTCTCCTGCACGCCAAAGGTGTAGCGGACTTCGGGTTGTGCCCGATAGGTGTCGCCGTGGCCGCGCAGCTCCAGTGCGAGGACGTGGTAGCCGTGCGCCATCAGGGCCTTTCCCAAATCCCGTGTTCGCAGGACGTTGTTGTCCCCAAGTAAGCCGGGCAGGATCACCAGACAATCGGTCGTGACGGGCTCCGTTCCCTTGCGGACACGACCCAAGCGCCCGCAAATCTGCACGCCGCCCGCACCGGGAATTCTGACGTCTTCAAATCCTTCCCAGGAAGGGGTGGCGGCGTCCTGGTTCTTGTTGTCGCCGGAGACCTGGGCCGTATGTGCGAGGCCGTCCCAGTTGCCGCGCAGCTTCGAGAGGCGTGCGGGATTAATCCCGAAGTGGGCGTAGACATCCGTTGGCGATCCATCGGGGTTGACCAACTGCTCCGTGAGCAGGGCGGGTCGCCCCGGGGGCAGCAGCGAGGCCAACTCCGAGTGGGCAAATGCGAGCCATTGCCGGGTCGTCATGGGCGATCCGGCGGGTTCCGGCGGCGCAGTAGTGACTTCCGCCATGCAACAGGGAAACGAGTGTTCGGAGAAGGGTCTGAGGATCATGAGGGCTTGTCGAAATGTACCATGAAGCCCGGAATGCGAGAAAGATGCCGAATCGCCAGGCCCGATTTGCGGTAGTTGGACGGTTTTCGGACGTGAAACCCTGAGGGGCAGGGAGAAGTCGGTCCCTGACAATTCCGCTTGCTAACCGCCCCTAGAGCCTTCAAGATGTTCCATTCGATTCGGGCCGTCCCCGCAGGGGGTCGGTCGGGAGGCGTCCGGCGTTAAGTCGCGGTTAACCGGACGGGGTCTCCCACTGTCTGTACTCTCTGCCGATTTGGAGAATTGGACACCATCGGCGTCCCCGACTGACGGGTATCACCACGCATGACGGACCACCAGCCGACCACTTTGATGACCGGGGCGACCGGGTTCCTCGGGCAATATGTCCTCAAAGAGCTTCTGCTCCGCGGTCGCCGCGTCGTGGCGATTTTGCGGGCGCCGTTGCAGGATTCGCGTCGCCGCCTCGCAGGCATGCTGAGGCCGCTCGGCGCGGAAATCGACGATTATGTTTCGTCGGGGCAGTTGATCCTTCGTGAAGGCGCCTTGCCGGAGGATTTGCCCGACGGCGAGTGGGGTCCGACGGACGATATCCTCGCCTGTGCCGCCAGCCTGCAACTCTTTTCAAAGGGCAACGGCGAACCACACCGTACGAACATCGACGGCACGGCCACGCTTCTGGAGTGGGCCGACCGGCATCACGTCGAGAAGATCCACAGCATCAGCACGGCGTATGTTTGCGGTTCGCATACCGAGACGATTCGCGAGGTCTTTCATCCGCGTCCGGCATCGTTTCAGACTGAGTATGAAGAGACGAAGTGGGTCGCCGAAGAGATGCTGGCCAACTGGTCAAACGGCAACGGGAACAAGCTCACGGTCATGCGGCCGAGCTTCATCATCGGCGACTCCACGACCGGCTATACCACGCAGTTCGGCGGCTTCTACCAGTTTGTACGTTTTATCAGTCTGCTGAAGGCGGAGTTCGGCGGCGGCAACGGACACGTGTCGCACATCCCGCATCGCATCCCCGGCCGCGCCGACGATCGGATTCAAAACCTCGTGCCGGTCGACTACGCGGCTCGCATGGTCGCGGAGATCGTGCTGAACCCGAAGCTGCACGGCCGGATTTACCATCTGACCGATCCGAACCCGCCGACATGGGAGCTGCTCAAGAAGGGCCTGGAAGACTTCTTCGGCATCACCGGCGGCACCTTCGCCGAGAGCCACGACCTGCCCTCCGACAAGACCGTGGTCGAATCGCTGATGTTCGAGAAGTACGACCTTCTCATGCCGCGGCTGAAGCACCAGCCGGTCTTCGACGAGTCGAACACGCGCGAGGTTCGCCAGGCCCTGGGCATCGACTATCCCGCCCTGACATTGCAGCGCCTGTCAACGCTCCTGGGCTACGCGGTCCAGCAGCGCTGGGGACAGCGCGCGACCCGCCGGCACGAGCGCGGCGAATAGCACTACTTCACAACCTGCATCGATGATTTGGGAGCGTGTCCGATTTGGACATGGTCTCGCGCGTCAATTGAGCGTCGTCGATTGCGTGGGAGATACGCCGTCAATCGCGGCGATCTGATCCGCCGTGCTTCGGGTCTCGCGATGCTCGGGCCCCCGGCGCTCGCGAAGCGCGTTGTAGACTTCGATGAGGATGGCTCGCGCCTCGCGAGTTCGGTGCACGCCGATCAGCGCTTGGGCCATTGTTTGCTGGAGCTCGATACGGACGGGCCAGCTTTCGGGGTCGTGCGTATCCAAGGCGCGGATGGCCTCGCCGGCGACCTCACTCGCAAGTTGATGTTCGCCGGTCTGCACGGCGATGGCCGCGAGATGGGCGAGCACGTGGCAATAGGTGCTCGGCGGCACCCGGAGCGTTGATTCGCGAAGCGGCAGGTCTGCGATGAACTCCCGATACGCTTCAATACGAGGTTCCGGAGGCTGTTCGCCCAGTTCCCGGGTGATCTTTCGCCAGCGATCGGCCGCCGGACCCAATCGGTCGGCGCTGACGGCCCGGCTCAATTGGGCAAGCGCCTGATTGATCAATTGCCATGCTGAGTCGCGGTTGCCGCATTCACAGGTGAGGGATGCGAGGCTTGAGAGCGTGCCGGACCCTGCTACTTCTCCAAGGGCCTGGGTTGTGAGGGTAACTGACTCCTTCAACAGCGTCTTCGCCTGTTCGCATCTTCCCAGATCGCGCAGGCATGCGGCATAGTCATTCAATAGGTCGATGAGCTGCCCGTCCAGCGGCCGCAGTACGCGGCGGCTCAGGGCGAGTGCCTGCTCATACTGCGTTGCCGATTCCTCCAGCCGGTTTTGATGTCGCATGAGAGCGGCGAGGGCGTGAAGGTTATGGGCGGTGGCGGCGGATTCTTCGGCGCCCAGGCGTCGTCGCATGTCCAAGGCCGCGCGATAGAGTTCCTCGGCCTCCCTGTATCGCGGCGGTCGGGCACAGCGCGTCAGTGCGAACCCCACGCCGTGCATGCTCTTGGCCACGCGCAGATCATTTTCACCGTACTGCTCGCGGCGAATTCGCAGCGCTTCGCGTTGAAGGGTCAGCCCTTCCTCGTCATCGCGATAGGACAAGGCCGCGCCGAGTGAACCGAGGCATTCGGCAAGACGCTCCTTGTCCGGGGGGTCGCTTCGGCGCAGGCAGGCAAGGGCGCTTCGATAATTGCGAATCGACTCGGCGTCTCGGCGCAGATTGAAATAGGCGCTGGCGATCTGCATGTATACGCCCGCCGCGATGTTCGGTTGATCGCCCAGTTCGTGTTCGACCAGGGCCGACGCCTCCTGGAGAACATGGAGCCCGGAGTCGGACGACCCCAGCCGCTCCGGTCGGGCCATTGCCAGCAATTCGCTCATGAAGCCGTTGATACTCTGCGAGACTTGCCTTGCTTTTCTTTCCCGGTCGCGCGAGACCGTGGCCTCGTGCGCCGCGAAGGCCGACACGATCGCGAGCGTGCAGACGGCCGCGAATGAAGCCGCCGCCACGCCGAAGGCTACACGGTGTTTTTTCACAAGGCCGATGGCGCGCTCGAATCGGCCGGGCTTGTAGGCCATGACGGTGACGCCGTCGAGATATCGTCGAATGTCTTCGGCGAGCTGTTCGGCGGATGCGTAACGCCTGCCCGGCTCTTTGTGCATGGCCATCATGGCGATCCGGTCCAGAGCCGAGCTCCACTGGACGGCGGAGTCCGTGGACGCATCGCGCGGACTCATCGGCGTTAGTTCGCAGATCGTCTTCTCGGCTTCGTAACGGGAACTGCGGGACAGATCGTAGGGCGGACGCCCCGCCAGAAGCTCGTAGAGAATCACGCCCAGCGAATAGACGTCCGTCGCGGTGGTGATGGGCTCGCCGCGGATCTGCTCCGGGCTGCTGTACTGAAGCGTCATGGCATCCATCATCGTCTCGGTCTGCGAGGCGGCGGCACGCGCGCTGGGATCGAGCAGCTTGGCGATGCCGAAGTCGAGCAGCTTCACGACGCCGCCTGTGCCCACGAGGATGTTGCCCGGCTTCAGATCGCGATGAACGATGAGGTTCTGGTGGGCGTAATGCACGGCGAGGCAGACGGCGCGAAACAGGGACAGGCGATCTTCGAGCGACGTCGGATGAAGACGAAAGTATTGATCGATCGGATGGCCGTCGACGAATTCCATGACGATGTACGGCTGTCCGTCGGGGCAAAGGCCCGATTCCAGGATTTGCGTGATGTTGGGATGGTTCAGTTGCTCGAGCAGTCGCCGCTCACGCCGAAAGGCGCGCAGGGTGCGCCGCGTGCAGAGGCCGCGCGGGAGGATTTTGATCGCCACTGGGCGCGGATGGTCGGCTGATTCATCGATGCCGCGAAGGACGACGCCCATTCCGCCGACGGCGATGACTTCGCCGATGCGATAGCGGCCGATGTAGCCGGTTCGTCCGACCAGATGAGACAATTCGAGCAGATGGGTCGCAGCGCCGGCGACCGGAGACTCCAGCCATGATTCGTCGGGCAGCTCCTGAGACAGCAGATCGCTGACTTGCCGGCGCAGGTCGGCACTACCCTTGCAGGCGCGGTCGAGCAACCGGTCACGACGATGGGCGGGACAATGGATGGCCGCTTCAACGATTCGTCGAACTTGAGGCCACGGCGCCGAGCTCACTTCGAATCCCCCTAGGGCTGTAATTCTCTTGCCAGCCATGCACGGGCGACGCTCCACGCGCGGCGCACGCTGCGGGTCGAGCATTTGAGAACATCCGCGATGTCGGCATCGCCCAGGCCGCCGAAGTATCGCAGCTCCACGACCTGGGCGAGTTGGGCGTCCAGTTCGCGCAGGCGATTTAATGATTCGTCGAGGGCCAGCAGGTCGACTCGCGCGCTGTCGGCCTGGAGCAATTCGACCGGCGCTCTGGCTCGATGAACATCGCCCCCGCGCTTTTGCGCGGCTCGGCGGCGCGCGTGATCCACGAGGATGCATCGCATTGCGCCGGCGGCCGCCAACAGGAACTGGGCCGAATCGGCGGGAAACCCGTCGGCGCGATGGGAGACGCGAATGTACGCCTCGTGAGCCAGAGCCGTCGGCTGGAGGGTGTGGTCGCGGCGCTCGCCCGCAAGGTGGCGGTGCGCCATGGCGCGAAGCGAGCGATAGACCACCGTCGAGAGCGGCTGAGCGTTGTGCAGGGTATGCGGGATTCTCGACATGGTGGTTCTCAGGAGCGTTTGTCAGTTAATCGCCGGCCGGGCGGAAAAAATTTTGGCCGCGCGGGCCGGCGGTGTGCGCTTCTGTATTCGGCGGGACCGGCGAGGCACTGATCCTCGTTGAGTATACCCAGAACGACTCTGGAATTCACGGATTCCGAGTCCGTCCGACACGCCGGAACGAATCGCAACACGCCGGACGGCGCTACTTGGGGGAAGGTGCGCGCCGACTCTCATCTTGGAGGATCAGGCCATGGCATCTATTGGCAATCGCCTCGCATTCTGCATCGCCGTCATCGTGACTATTGGACTATGCGCCCCTTCGGCGATCGCCGGCGGCGTGCTGCTGGCCAGCGGGTTCAACTCCGACCAGGTGCATCGCTACGACGCGACGACCGGCGCATACATCGGCGACCTCGGACCGGGCGGCGATCTGAACGGACCGCTCGGCGTGACGGTCGGACCGGATGGACGGCTCTACGTCAGTTGCGAAGAATCGAACAAAGTCCTGCGCTACGACCGGCAGACCTTCGCCTTTATCGACGAGTTTATCTTTGACGACCCCGGCACGCCGATGGTGGACGAGACCGGCGGACTGCTCGGCCCGACCACGGCGGTGTTTGGACCTGACGGTAACCTCTACGTGGCGAGCTTCGATAATGATTCCGTCCTTCGCTACGACGGCACGACCGGCGCGTTTCTCAATGTGTTTGTACCCACCGGCGCCAACACCCTGAACGGGCCGGACGCGGGGATGATCTTCGGCATTGACGGCAATTTGTATGTGCCTTCGTACTTCAGCAATCGCGTGCTGAGATACAACGGCGCGACCGGCGCTTTCATCAACACCTATATTGCCAGCGGCGTCGGTCTGACTCTCCTGAGTCGCCCTCGCACGATCCTGTTTCGCTACGGCTGCAACGAGGTGCTCGTCAACGCCGAGCAGGCTGGTCGCGTGCATCGCTACAACGCGACGACGGGCGCCTTCATCGATCGCTTCATCCCCACGATCACGGCGCCGACCGGCATGGCCATCGGGGCGGATAAGAACATCTACGTCGCCAGCATCGCCAACAACTCCGTCGTCAAATTCAGCGGTCAGGACGGCTCCAATCTGGGGACGTTCATTCCATCAGGCAGCGGGGGGCTTAACGGGGTCGTGTTTCTCATGTTCCTGCCGCTCTCCGGCGACGCCAACTGCGACGGACACGTCAGTCTGGAGGACCTGGACGGTTTTGTTCAACTGCTGATCGACCCGGCGGGCTACGCCGCCAGTCACCCCAACTGCGACACGATGAACGCCGATGTCACGGACGACGGCGAGACGAACGGGCTGGATATTGCCGCGTTCGTCAATCTTGTTCTCTGCAATTGAGGCCGGTGCGGAGCCGAGCACTCGCGCGTACTTGACCTATTACTCGATCGCGGTCGGTTTCACTCTTTGTGCTTCGCTTGAAGTCTCGCGATTACTTGTTCATGCCCCTTCTCTCGGGCGAGGTCGAGCGGGGTCTTGCCGTCGTCGCTTTTGGCGGACGGGTCGGCGCCGCGGGCGATGAGTTTTTCCAATAGCGCGAGGTCGCCGTGCATGGCGGCGGAGTGGATGGCGGTCCAGCCTTGCTGCTGCTTCGCGTTCACATCCGCGCCGCTGGACAGGATCAGGTCGATCACCTCGACGTTCTTACCCGCGACGGCGGCGTGGATCGGGGCGACCTTCATCGGGTTGCGTGACGCCGTGTTGACATCGGCCCCGCGCGACAGGAGCAGCCGCGCCGCCTCTGGCTGAGCGAAGAAACACGCAAGCCCCAGCGGGGTCATTCCGTCAGGTGCAAATGAGTTGGCCGCCGCCGCGTCGGCATCGAGAAGTGATCGCAGCCGATCGACTTTCCCCAGCGCGGCCGCCTCGAAAAGATCGAGCGATGCCCCCGCGGCGAGGATCGCCTCGACCGCGTCGAGCTTGAATTGGTATCGTGCGAACATCAGCAGCGAGAGGCCCTGCTCGTTTCGCGCTGAGGCCTGCGAGGCATCGGATGCCAGCAGCGACTTAAGGCCGTCGATGTCGCCCGCCTTGATCAGATCGAATACCGCGGTTGCAGAAGCCGCCATCGCCGAATCCTCCCGTTCAGACTTGACAATCGTTAGTTGCGCTAACTAATATAGCCCATGATGACCCGACCGGCAAGGACGCCATCCAGCAAAAGCCGCCGCGCCGGCGCGAAACCGCCCGCCGACGCGGCCGAGATCGCCGACCGCCTACACTCCGCCGCCATCCACCTCCTGCGCCGTCTGCGCCGGGTCGATGAGGCCGCCGGACTCTCCGCCCCGCAGCTATCTGCCCTGTCGGTCATCGTGTTTGGGGGCCCATTGCGGCTGGGCGACCTTGCCCGGGCAGAGCAGGTGCGCCCACCGAGCATGACGCGGATTGTCGATGACCTCGTCGCCGGCGGTCTCGTTCGCAGGGACGCTGACAGCAAGGACGGCCGCGTCATTCACCTGACCGCCACCGCCAAGGGCCGTCGCATCATGTCAGAGGGCCGCGGCCGCCGGGTGCAGATGCTCGCCGACGCGCTGAAGCCCTTGCGCGCGGCCGAAAAGCGCACGCTTGCCGAGGCTGTCGCCCTTCTCGAGCGCACGATTCACGACAACTTGGCGACATCGAAGCCCTCGCGTTAAATAGGCCGGATGGCTGACAACGCCCATCCGCGATTTGCACTCATCGGCTCGGGCCTCTCCGGGGCGCTGCTTGCCGCGTATCTTGGCCGCAGGGGTTACGAGGTCGATCTCTACGAGCGACGCGAGGACCCGAACGCCGGCAACTTCGTCGGCGGTCGGTCGATCAATCTGGCGCTATCCACGCGGGGCATCGCCGCTCTGGAGCGCGTGGGCATCGCCGGCGACGTCCTGGCCAGCGCCATTCCCATGCGCGGCCGGATGATTCACGGCCCCCATGGCGACCTGCACTATCAGCCGTACGACAAGGACCCGGCGCTACACATCAACTCCATCGGCCGGGCCGCCCTAAACAGCGCCACCATCGCGGCAGCGCAGAAGCATGCCAGCGTCCGCGTGCACTTCAACCATCGCTGCACCGAGGTGGATCTGGACCGACCGGCGGCCAGGCTCATCAAGACGACGACGAACGAGCAGGTCGAGGCGGCCGGCGACATCATCATCGGCGTCGATGGGGCGTTTTCCGCTGTGCGTCGTTCGATGCAGCGATTGGATCGCTTCGACTACTGGCAGGATTACCTGCGCCACGGCTACAAGGAACTGACGATTCCCCCGACGGCGACCGGCGGATTCGCGTTGGAAAAGAACGCGCTGCACATCTGGCCGCGGCACAGCTTCATGATGATCGCCCTGCCGAACCCGGATGCGTCGTTTACCTGCACGCTGTTCTATCCATTCGAAGGCCCGGCGAGCTTTGCGGCGTTAAAGACGGACGACGACGTGCGGCGGCTTTTTGAGCTCGAGTTCGCCGACGCCCTGCCGCTGATGCCGACGTTGCTCGACGACTTCAACGGCAATCCCACGGGCTCGATGATGACGGTGCGCTGCGGACCGTGGCACCACGGCGGGAAGGTGGCGCTACTCGGCGATGCGGCCCATGCCGTCGTCCCGTTCTACGGGCAGGGGGCCAACGCCTCTTTTGAGGACTGCATCATTCTGGACGAATGCATCGAGACGCACGCCCCCAACTGGGAGCGCGTCTTCGAGGAGTACGATCGCATCCGCAAGCCGGACTGCGACGCCCTCGCGACGCTGGCGGTGGAAAACTTTTACGAGATGCGCGACAAGACCGCCTCGCGCGCGTTTCGATGGCGCAAGAAGTTTGAGCGCAGCCTGCACACGCTGCTGCCCGGCAGCTTCACGCCGCTTTATACGATGGTATCGTTTACCCGAACGCCGTATGCACAGGCCGTGCGAAAGGCGCGGCGGCAGGATATGGTCGTGGCCGTTGTTGCGGCCCTGTGGATGATCGTCGTGCCCGCCGCCGTCCTCGCCTGGCAGGGGACGATGAGACCGCCGCAGGCCCTGACGCTGATGGCGACGATCGTCTATACGGTGGTTATGGTAATGTACGCGCGTGTCGTTGTGCGCCGACGGTCACGAGAGAAGTAGGGGACCCGCCGATCATGCCGCTGACTTATAGCGAATACCTGAAACTGGAGGGCCTGCTCGGCTTGCAGCAGCCCCGCTCGACGCCGCCGGAGCACGACGAGATGCTCTTCATCGTCATTCACCAGACCTACGAGCTGTGGTTCAAGCAGATTCTTCACGAACTGGACAAGATCAAGCGCGATTTCTCAAACAACGAATTGTACGCCGCGATTCACACGCTCAAGCGCTGCCGCACGGTGATGAAAACGCTGGTGGCCCAGATCGACATTCTGGAGACCATGACGCCGACGAGCTTCAACAGCTTTCGCGACCGGCTGGAGACCGCCTCCGGCTTTCAATCCACCCAGTTTCGCGAGGTTGAGTTCTGCCTCGGCTACAAGCGCGCCGCGACGCTCAAGTATCTGCCCGACGGTGCGCCCGGCCTCGCCGCCATCGAGCGCCGACTCAAGGAGCGCAGCGTCGTCGATCACTTTTACGACTTTCTTCAGCATCGCGGCGTCAATATCCCGGAGCAGGTGCGCACGCGCGACGTCACCTCTGCGAACGAGCCCAACGAGGCGATTCAGGAAGGCATCCTCGCGCTGTACCTGAGCCAGCCGAACGTGGCGATCCTCTTCGAGCTGATGACCGACTTTGACGAGGGTTTGCAGGAGTGGCGCTATCGCCATGTGAAGATGGTCGAGCGCACCATCGGCTCGAAGCAGGGGACCGGCGGCTCGCCGGGCGTGCCGTTCTTGAAAGAGTCGCTTTTCAAGCCCGTGTTCCACGACCTCTGGGCGATCCGCCACCGTATGTAATGCATGGACTCGGGACTGTTGCCCCGGTGCCCCCATACAAAAGGGCATCCACGAGGAATGAGAATTGCGCGCCTCGGTCGTTACCCTCTCGACTCTTTCGATCTCCATTGCCATCGGGGCCTGCGCCAAACGTGCGGCCGAAGAGCCGGTCGCGCGAACCGGTGACGAGATTGTTGTCTGCGGCCAATACTTCCACACCGGGGCACCGGTCGTCCTCTGGACCGACCCCGGCGGCTACGACGCCTATCGCGTCGAATGCCGGTTTACGCCTGACCGCATGATGCCGACTGAGGCCCGTCGCCGGTCGTCCCCCGCGCGGTACGACACTTTTCGGGAGAATCTGCCCGCCTCGGTGGCACAGCGCGTGCGAAGCGAGGGATGGACGTTGCCGCTGTTGCAGCAGCAGATCGATCTGTTTGTCCTGCACTACGACGTGTGCGGCACGTCCCGGGTCTGCTTCAAGGTCCTGCACGACATGCGCGGGCTCAGCTCGCACTTTCTGCTCGACGTGGATGGAACCATCTACCAGACGCTGGACGTGAAGGAGCGCGCCCGACACAGCGGCGCGGCGAACGATCGCAGTGTCGGCGTCGAGATCGCCAACATGGGGGCGTATGAGGACAAGGCCGAGTTCGGCAAGTGGTATAAGCCCGACACGGGAGGCTGGCCGGTCTTTCAGCCGAACGAGGTGAACGGTTCGACCGGCATTCGCACGCGTGGGTTTGTCGCCCGCCCATCACGGCGCGAACTCGTCGCAGGGCGCATTCACGATCGCGATCTTTATCAATACGACCTGACCGACGCCCAATACGACTCGCTGGCGAAACTGAGCGCTGCACTTTGTCGCGCACTACCGCGCCTCTTGTCGGATGCGCCGCGCGCGGCGAACGGCGACGTTCGGATGGACGTCTTGTCGCCCGATGAACTTGCGAAGTTCAGAGGCATACTGGGTCACTATCACGTCACTGAGGACAAAATTGACCCCGGTCCGGCCATGAATTGGGCGCGACTGCTGCGGCAAATGCGGGCGAAATGAGACGGTGCGGCGGCGGCCTGTTTCTTCCATTACCCATCTCGTAAGTCGATTGAAATGAACTAGTTACATCCGTCGCTGGAATTGGCGGAGGGCGTTTAATCGGGCGGCATGCTTGAGAAAAAATTGGACCGACCGGTGACATAGCTTAACTGCCCCGCCGAAGCTGCCGACGAGAGGGCCAAGCCCCGGTAATGGACCGGGAAAAAAAGTGCCTCTCGAGGGACATTGGTATGACTTTTAAGACGAAGAACTTCAGCAAGGCCGGGTTCAAAGCTCAGATCACCCGGAAGCAGAGCCAGTTCAACCGCTTCAAGCGACGCTTTGCCGCTTCGAAGAATCCGGTCGAGAAGAGCTTCCTGAAGAGCGAAGCCACCCAGATCGTCAACGATCTGAAGGCTTGCAGCAAGATGTGGAAGAGCTTTGGCTTCGGCGCCTGCACCTGGATCACGCGGAACTTCACCACGGTCGGCTTCAAGAGCACGACCAAGACCGGCATGACCAGCCGCCGGAAGAACACCCGCAAGTACGGCAAGAAGAGCTACGCCAAGAAGAGCTATGCCAAGCGCAGCTACGCTCGCCGCAACAGCAAGAGCCGCTCGAGCGCCCGCCGCTCAACGAAGAGCCGGAGCAACGCTCGCCGCAGCAGCTACGTCGCCTGGTAAATCGCGACGAACCGTATTCGTCCGTCGAGCAGGCGCGGCGCTCCAAACACGCCGACGCCGGCCGATGGACAACGGGCCAATCAGCCGACGCCTTGTCTGGGATGATCCCGAGGGCGTCGGTTTCTTTTTTACCCATGTCCGCGGGCGACGGCGCTTTTGCCGCATGCCGCCTTGGCTGATATCATGGTGACAGACAGCAAGCGGAACGGCTCCGCGACACCCGCCCGATTGGGAGCATGACTCGATATGAGTACGACCGACGCGATCACGATCGTCTCCGGACTACCGAGGTCCGGCACCTCCATGATGATGAGCATGCTGGACGCCGGCGGCATTCCGCCCGTTCAGGACGGCATCCGCAGCGCCGACGAAGACAACCCCAAGGGCTATTACGAGTTCGAGCGGGTCAAGAAGATCAAGGAAGACAAGGCCTGGCTGCCCGAGGCACGCGGCAAGGTCGTCAAGATGATCTCGCAGCTCCTGCTCGACCTGCCGACCGAGGGCTACCGCTATAACGTCCTGTTCATGCGCAGGGCGATGCCGGAAATTCTCGCTTCACAAAAAGAGATGATGAAGCGCCGCGGGACGGTGAAGGACGGCGGTCCCAGCGACGAGGAAATGGCCAATCTGCTCAGCAAGCACGTCGAACATGTGCTCAAGTGGGTGGACAATCATCCCTGCTTCCAACTGCTGGAAGTGGACTACAACGCCATGCTGAAGAATTCCGTCCCGCACGTCGCCGCGATCAACGCCTTTCTCGGCGGCAAGCTCGACACCGCCGCGATGTCGGCCGTCGTGGACAAGAATCTCTACCGCCAGCGCAAGAGCTAAGACTCCCCGGCGATCCGCCTGGAGTTTCCCCGTCAGTTTCGTATCCCGCCGCGGCAAGGCCGGTCCGTCGCTGCGCCTGCCACAGCTTTCCACCGACTCGTGCAGGATTGGATAAGTCCGACGGAGAGCGTTCTTAGACCGCTGGGGCCGCCTGGATTATCATTTCCGCGGTGAAAGAAGCCATGCCAAACGCACAGAAAACTCCTTCGCTACCGAGGCGCTAATATGAAACTGATCGGCTACATAACGGCAGTCCTGATCCTGGTCGCAGCCTCCAACGCGAGGGCCCAGAATGTGACGTTCGAACGATACCAGCTTTCCAACGGCATGACCGTCATCCTCCACGAGGATCACAGCCTGCCGGTCGCCTGCATCAACACCTGGTTTTACGTCGGTTCCAAGGACGAGGAGCCGGGTCGCAGCGGGTTCGCTCATCTCTTCGAGCATCTCATGTTCATGGGCACGCGGCGCGTGGCGGGCAACTCGTTCGACGTGATCATGGAGCGTGGCGGCGGTTTCAATAATGCATCGACCTCAGAGGACCGGACGAATTATTTCTCATTCGGGCCATCGAACCTGCTTCCAACCCTGCTGTGGCTCGACGCCGATCGGCTCGAAGACCTCGGCAAGGAGATGACGCAGGAGAAGCTCGACAAGCAGCGAGAGGTCGTCCGCAATGAACGCCGGCAGACCAGCGAGATGCAGCCTTACGGCCGGGCGGACCTGAAGATCGGCGAATTGATGTATCCGCCGGACCATCCCTATCACCACACCGTCATCGGTTCACACGAAGATCTGGAGGCGGCCACGCTTCAGGACGTCAAGGATTTCTTCGCCAAATACTACGTGCCGAACAATGCCTGCCTCGTCGTCGCGGGCGATTTCGATCCGGCCCAGATCAAGCCGCTTGTGGAAAAGCTCTTCGGCACGCTGCCGCGCGGGGGAGAGCCGCCGCACAAGCGGGCCGAGCCGGTCAGCCTCAATGAAGTTCGCCGCGTGACCTACACCGACAACGTGCAGTTTCCCCGGCTCACCTTCGCCTATCACAGCCCGGCGGTCTTCGCCGAGGGTGACGCCGAGATGGATCTTGCAGCGGGCGTGCTCGGCGACGGCAAGAACAGCAGGCTGTACAAAAAGCTTGTCTATGAAATGAAACTCGCGACCGACGTGTCGGCGAGCCAGTATTCGAGCCACCTCGGCTCGCTCTTTCAGGTGGAAGTGACGGCGCAGCCGGAGGCTTCGCGCGAGCGCATCGAGGAATTGACGGATGAAGTCCTCGCGACGTTCGTCAAGGAGGGCCCGACGAAGGATGAACTCGAGCGCCAGAAGACTTCGCACGAATTCACCACCATCTCGCGGCTCGAGTCGCTATTGGCTCGCGCCGATCAGCTCAATGAGTATCAGTTCCACCTCGGCACGCCGGATGGGCTCAAGATCGATCTTGCCCGATACCGCATGCCGTCGCCCGAGACCGTTCGGGATTGGGCGAAGAAGGTGCTGACGCCCACGGGTCGGCTGATCATGTGGGTGCTCCCGGAGAAATCGGCGACCGATCTGATTGCGGCGCGCGAAAAGCAGCCGGCCGACTCGGCGGACAAGCCGTTTACACCGCAGGCGCCCGAGCACTTCCGGGCAGGCGGCACCGCCGTCAATTTCTGGCACCGGCCCGAGCTGCCGCTGGTAAACGTGTCCGTGATGTTTCGAGGCGGCGCTGCGGAAGACAAGCCGGAACAGGCGGGACTGACCTATCTCACCGCGAGCATGCTCGACGAAGGGACCGGCGATCTGGATGCGCTGCAATTCGCCGATGCGATGGATCAACTCGGCGCGCGCATGACCGTCTCCGCGGGTCAGGAATTCGTGATCCTCAATCTCACCGGGCTCAAGAAGAACATCGACGACGCGCTTTCGCTGTTCGCCGACGCGATCTGGCGGCCGAAGATCAGCGAGAAGGAATGGGATCGCGTCAAACGCCTGCACGTCGAAGGACTCAAGCAGGCCGAGGACCGCGCGGCGGTCGTGGCGACGCGGGTCGGACTTCGAGCCTTCTTCGGCGACGATCACCCCTACGGACGGCCGCAGGACGGAACCGTCGAAACTGTCAGCAAGCTCAATGTGAATGACGTACGCTCGCGATGTCTGGAGCTGTTCGTTCCCGCTCGGGCAAGGTTTTTCGTCGCCGGTGACATGACGCGCGAAGAGGTCGTCAAGTCACTGGAGAATCACTTTGCCGCCTGGCAGCCGGGGACTCAGTTGAGCGCCAACGCACGCGAATGGGATGAGAAGAAGCTCACCATGCCGAGCGGAGCGTTCAAGCCTTCGATGACGCTCGGACTGCCCGAGCCGACCGACCGCAGGATGCGCGTGGTCATCGTTGACAAACCGGACGCGGTTCAGACGGTGATTCGCTTCTTCATGCCCGGCCCCAAGTACACCACGCCGGATCGCGTTCGCCTTGAGATGCTCAACACCATTCTCGGCGGCAGTTTCACCAGCCGATTGAATCAGAATCTGCGCGAGGACAAGGGCTACACCTACGGAGCACGATCGAGCTTTAACATGGCCCCATCCACCGGTTACTTCTCCGCGGGCGCCGATGTGCAGGCCGAACACACCGGCGCGGCGCTCAAAGAGTTCTTCGCGGAGTTCAAGAAGCTTCGCGGCGGAGACATCTCCAGCGAAGAAGCCGGAAAGGCACGAGAGACGAACCGCATGGACCTCGTCCAATCGTTCCAGGGCCTCTCCGGCCTCGTTGCTACGGCGGAACTGCTCGAGCAAAACGGCCTGCCTTTCGACACCATCGGCGATGACCTCGGCCAGATGACCAGGATCAATTCTGACGACCTCAACAGCATCGCGTCGTCGGCCATTCCGCTCGATCAGGCTCTGCTCGTGCTGGTGGGCAAGAAGGAACTCATCGAGTCGCAGATCAAGGACATGAGCCTGCCTGCGCCGGAGCAACTGACGGCCCGCGGAGAAGCTGTCGCCGATTCAGGCGGTAAGTAGCATCGCAAGTGCGCGAGTGCAGTCGAATGTCGGCGGGCTATTGGGCGGCGTCTTCTGACAAGGCCGGTGGGCTCGTCGCCGCGTTGACTCGGCTCATCAGTTCGACCGCGGAACGGTCTTGCTTGTACTTGAAATTCTCTGTCGCCAGGGGCCGCACTCGCTCGATGGATTCGCCCGCTTCCAGGTACAGCATGGCCAACGCTTCAAGTGTATAGACCTCGCCCGCGTCGATGGCCCTCTGAAAGCCGGACTCCGCCGCCTTGAAGTGCGCTGCTGCGTCGCGATGATGACCGAGCTTCCTCGCCAGCGCGAAGGACTTCGCGTGCAGAGCGGGGTCGCCGCTGTCGTTTGCGAGATGAGCATATGTAGCGAGCGCCGATTCCGGCTGACCCTCCGCCTCCAGGACTTCAGCATCATGAATCGCCAATTCCACGCTATCGGGATCGAGCGCGCGCGCCGACTCAAGGAGCGGTTTCGCATTGGCCGTGCGACCGGAATCTATCAACGTGCCCGCTGCCATGACAAGGGCCCAGCCCTGTAATTCGTTCGCCTTCTGTGCCGAGGCCGCCTCCGCCGAGTCGAAGAATGCAACCCGGGCGTCATCGAGACGGCCCATCGCGATCGCGACCTGACCCCTCGCAGCCGCGACGTAGAAATCATCCGCGAGTCCCGACGCGGTTACGGCCCGCTGCGCCTCGGTCATTTTCCCCAATGCCAGCAGTGCTTCAACGCGCATGGCCACGAGCGATGTGTCCTCCGGCATGGCACCGGCGGCGCGATCTATCCAAAGCAGCGCGTCTTTAAACCGATGTGAGAAGTTGCACACCGCGGCCGTTGTCTTCATCGCGTCGAAATTCGGCTGGATCTCCATCGATCGGGCAAGCGCCTCGCGCGATCGCGCCAGCCAGACCGGATCGTGCGCGCATCGCGCCTTGTCAAGATAGGCGGCGCCCAGAAGAGCGTAGGCGGGATAAAGGCGCGGCTCGCTCCGCACACGATCTTGATAATAGGAAATGCGAGTATCGACTTCTCGAACCGACGGCGAGGTCCGGGCGCAGCCGACGCCAAGCAGCGTTGCGGCCATGCCAATCACCGCGACCGTTGTTTGTCGACTAATGGTCATTCCGGGCGGCGCTGTCCGACGACTCCTGCCCGATCATGATTGCGGGGTCTTCCGCTGGGTGCGACTTCGGCGATGCACTGTTCGCGGGCGGTGCGTGCGGCGGAGAAAGATAGGGGAACTCCGCAAGAAACGGGAGATCATTCGTCGCCGGGAACGGCGCATCGTTCATCAACACGCGAGGATCGGCGACGATGTCCACCACGTCCTCCGCCAATTCCCGACCGTTCGGGTACGCGACCGGCCGCGAGGTGTCGAAGATGACGACGTCCGGCACAAGCCCCAGGACCGACGCATGCTGCCAGGGCTCCAGACTGTTCATCTGATCGTTCTCGGGAAACATGGATCGTAAGGCACGGCCCGCCATATCCTGAAACGGTCCACCCAGCGAAGGCACCTGCGACGTGACCCAGGTCAGAATCGTGCTGCCGGCAGGGGTGACCATGTCCAGCGGCATATCGACAACAATGGCGGCCACGTTGCGCCCCTGACGAGGCCCGCGAATGAAAGGATCATCTCGCAGCCCGTAGAACTGACGCACTTCATTCATTCTCGACAAGGGAAGGCCCTTGGTCTTGAAGAGCGGAGCGGCGGGGTTGGCAAAGGTGAAGGTTAGTTCGATGTCCGACTTACGCAGCCTGCTGTTATCAAGGATCGTCCCGCCGTAGGTCGCGAGGTCGCCCGCGTTGTCGAACGAGACGGGCGTTGATTTGTTGATGACGATCTTCACGACGAGATCGCTGGCGAAGGTGTACGAAGTCGCCTCCGGCGGGATGGCCGGATTCATGCACACGGACAAAACCAGCCTGCCGTCCCGGGTGAACACGTGATAGTCGGTGATGAGCGCGTCGCGCCGATTGGCGTTTACCAGCGTCGGCGTGTCTCCATGATCGGCTGCTCGCAGAACGTTCGCCGACGAAAGGCAAACGGCCAGTGCAAGCAGACTTTTCCCAAACAGATTCAGAAATCGCATTGTATGGCTCCTTTTCACTCCCCGAGTGATGACCCGAATGGATTATCCCGATTTGCCGAATCAGTTTCAAGCCTCGCCCCCGCGGCAAAGGGCAAAGTCCCCGCGCATGTGCGTCGTCGCACGTCCAAAGGGGTGTCACTTCGCCCGGGCATCCTCAGCGAGTGTGCCGATTCGTTCCATGATTTCCCGCGAAACTTCCGCATAAGCGGCTTTGTCCTTTTCCCGACCCCTCCACGGCGACAGGTCGATCGGCTTGCCATAGCGAACCCGGGCCCGATGTCGGTACAGAAGCGGGGCGACCAGACTGAAGAAATCGCCGTACCTTCCGCCGGGAAACGGTCGCTGATTCACGCCGGAGATGTAGGCCGGAACGACCGTCGCGCCGGACCGAAGTGCCAGCATCCCGACACCGTCGCGGGCATCGGCCACTTCACCGGGAAAGACGATTTTTCCCTGCGGGAAAATTCCCAGGCATCGGCCCGACTCCAGATGCCGCAGCGCCGCCTTGATCGATGAAACATCCACCGCCGTGCGATTCACCGGCACGCACTCGATCAGCTCCACAATGCGTCGAAACAGCGGGAAGCCCGCGAACTCCTTGGCGATCATAAAGCTCACGAATCTGTTGGGGCTCGTCGCGCTCAGCAGGAACGGGTCCAGGCTGCTGCAATGATTCGCGGCGACGATGACCGGTCCCTGTGCCGGCACGGTGCAGATGCCGTCGCGCTGGACGCGCGCCCAGAATCGGCAATAGAACTGATTGAAATTCGTGACGAAGGTAATCGCCCGGCCGAAGCGACCGCGGCGCAGTCGCACCATCGTCGTCCACATCCCCGCCGCGAAGAGGCCCAGCGACGTCAGTCCGGCGATCCAGGCAATGTGCCGGTCAATGTTCGGCCAATCCGGAATGCCGAGAATGCCCGTGGCCAGCAGCAGGCCGGTCATGGTGCATAGATCGTGCACGCCGAAAACGCGGCCGCGCACGAAATCCGGCGTGATGCGCTGCAGCAGGGCGTTGACGCTGACTTGAATCCCCGCCCCGAAGACACCGATGAGCAGAATGCCCGCGGCGCAGAATCCCTGATGCCAGCGAAACTGCACCGACGCCGCGACGAGCAGTCCGCTGATGCCGGCAAGCTTGAGCGACCAGGAGATCGCCAGGTCGCTGCGCAACGAGCCGCCGAGCAGCGTCAGGATGATCGAGCCGAGAAGCAATCCGCCGCCGAGCAGTCCCTGATATTTGCCGATGTCAGCGTAGCTGCCGCCGAAGACGTCCTTCACCATCGCGGGGATGACGCTGCGCATGATCGAGGCGCCGGCCCAGAGAATGGCGGAGATCGCGATAATCTCGGCGACGCGACGATGGCGAGCGACATATCGAAAACCGTTCAAGAGCGAGGCCAAACCATGACCGCTGTCGGAGGTCGGCGGCATGGCCGGTGGTCGAATCAGCAGGATGCACATGCCGCTGGCGACAAAGGTGAACGCGTCCAGGCGGAAATTCGCCGTGGCGCTGACGTTTTCGACGAGCCATCCACCGACCAACGCCGAGGCGATTGACGCGATCATGCCCAATCCTGCCGTAGACGCATTCGCCCGCACGATCTGATCCGGCCGAATCAGCGTGGGAAGCAGTGCCAGTCTCGCGGGGGAGAACATCGCCGCGAACATGCCGAGCAGCAGCAGCGGCAGCATCGCCACCCACAATGACAACGGCGCGTTGTCAGCCACGCCCGGCTCAATCCAGTGATGCAGCCGCGTCAGGATGACCAGCATCTCGAAGATGATCGCCGCTCGGATGACATCCGCGGCGACCATGATCCACTTCCGCGGCAAGCGATCGGCCACCATGCCGAAGACCGGCCCGAAGGCGAAGAAGGGGAACATGAAGACGAAAAGCATGATCGCTTGCCGGCGCGTCACATCGGTGACACCGGGGTCCAGGGCATGCTGGAGGCTGAGCAGGGCCATCTCGGAGAGGTGGTCTCCGAAGGCTGAGATTCCGTAGGCGATCCAGAGGAGGATGAAGTTGCGATTGGAAAAGAGCGAGCCCGCCGCCTGCCGCGCGGCGTCAGTCATTGTGCTCTGCTGCTCTTGCCTCGCCATGAGGGCGTAGCATAGCAGGTGCCGACGGCCGGGGAATGGCACATCGCCGCGATGACAGATTCATGTGGTCGCGTGTCGCCGACTACTTCGCAGCCGTCGCCTTTGGGGGCTCCGACTTGGCGCCTTCCTTGATGGCGAACAACGCCTTGCGATTGGTCACGTAAAGGACGCCATGTGACGCGACGGGGCTGGTGTAGACCGAGTTCTCCAGATTGTTCGTGGCGATGAGCTTTTTCTTCTTGCCATGCTCGAAAACGAGCAGCTCGCCGTCCTCGGTGCCGAGCATGACCTTGCCGTCGACGACGTACGGCGAACCCCAGATGGCCGCGAAAGTGTCATGCACCCAGTACGGCTTGCCGGTCTTCGCGTCGAGGCAGTGCAGGAAGCCTGACAGGTCGGCGGCATAGACGAGGCCGTCTTTCACCGCGCAGGTGGACAGCGACCGCTTGAAGTCCTCGTCGCCGAAGTGCCACATTCTGCCTGATTCGGTGACGTCGCCCTTCTTGGTCGCGTCGATGCGATAGAGATGGCCGACGCCCTCGCCGTGCTCCGGATCCTGACCGACGCAGAGAAAGACGCTGTCATCATGAATCACCGGAGTGGCGATGATGTTATTGCGCGTGCCCCGGCCGCCGAGCTGCCAGACCGAATCCTTCGGGTTCAGGTCGAATTTCCAGATGAGTTCGCCGGTCTTCGGCTCAAATGAATAGCACCAGCCGTCACCGCCCGCGAAGATCACCTGGGGCGTACCCTTGATGACCGCATATGCAGGGTTTGACCACTGGCCGTGCAGGATTTGAGTGCCGGGGTCCTTGCGCTCCCAGACAAGCTCGCCGGTATTCTTGTTGACGGCGATGAACGAAGGAGCATCGGGCGCCGGGATGTTCAGGTGGCCTTCATCGACGCCGTTGGAGGTGGATGCGAAGACCAGATCGCCGCCGATCACCGGTGAACACGTGGCCAGGTTATGAGGAAAGACCTCCAGGTCTTCGAACATGTCCAGAACCCAGATGAAATCTGCGTCCTCTTTGTCCTTGTACTGCTCTTCCTTGTAAGGGCCGTCGTTCTCGCCATCCAGAAAGCCCTCAACGTCGGCGCAAACAAGCTGACACTGATTGCTGACGTAGTAAATGCGCTTGCCTTCGACGGCGGGCGAAGAGCAGATGCCCTGCTCGGGCCAGTCGTTGACCCGGCCGGTGGGCAGCTTGTCATGCGTGGCCTGCCAGAGCATCTTGCCGGTCTTCTGGTCCACGCAGACGATGACGCCCTTGTCGCCGGTGATGTTCGGCCGGAGCGTGCCGCCGTTGTTGGTCCCGACGAAGATGCGCCCGTCAGCGATGACCGGGTTTCCGTAGGTCTGCGAGCCGAGCCCGACGACCCACTGGATGTTTTCGCCTTTTTTCACGTCCCATTTCGCCGGTATCCCCGTCTCGTCGGAGACCATGTTCCGATCCGGCGTTCCGCCCCACATCAGCCAGTCGCCCTTCTTCGGTTTGGGCGACTCTGCCCGGCCGACTGAGCAGACGGAAAAAACCAGCGCAACTGCCAATACGGATATGGACCCGAGATTCACGATCTTGTTCATCTTCCGTC
This sequence comes from uncultured Planctomycetaceae bacterium, assembly GCA_964498115.1. Classification (GTDB taxonomy): domain Bacteria; phylum Planctomycetota; class Phycisphaerae; order UBA1845; family UTPLA1; genus UTPLA1. Next base: position 37,393 of record CAZCGF010000010.1, read on the forward strand.
GCCTTCCCGAATAATTGCGATTATTCATTGATGAATACCTGATAGTTATCAAAGAGGATCCCCGCACCCTCCTTCTTCACCGTTGTTCCGTTGGAGAATCCATTGATGCCGGGCGCCCCTTCGGTGTTGGGGCAATCGTCTTCCAGCTCAATCGTCCACGCATCAGGCTCCTTCTCGTCTCGCGGCCAGACCTTGCCGCGGATGGTCGCCTTGCCGCCCGACAAGTCGCTGCGCATCTTCATGGTGTACCAGATGCCCGGCGTCATTTCGTAGTGGACCTGCTTTTTCAGGCTGTGGATCGGCTCGTCCTTCCATCGGCCGATCTCCAGTTCGTGGAGCTGCCCCTGGAAGACGAGTTGATATCTCGCGTTGATCAGGCCCATGTCCGGCAGTGTGATGCGCCGGCCGCGCTTGGCCTTGGCCAGCATGTCCGCCTGTACGGTATAGCCGGCGGGAATTGGCGGGCCGCTGAAGGCCTCCAGCCGCATGTACGGCGCCGACGGACTCTTGGCCAGCTTCTGCAGGACGATGTTCCCGTCCACCTCGGCCAGCGCGCTCTTCACATCGAGCCCGATCCAGCCGGCCGGCAGGCCCCCGGCCTTCATCTTGTCGAAGTTCTCGTGGATCGGCAGGCGCGGCGAGACACGAATGCGGCCGCTCGCCTTGATGCCGCCGAGCTGCGCCGTGACGACGCCGGATGAGAACACGTTATCAGTCGCCGCCGTAAAGGCGCCGCTCTTGTCCACATTGCCGCCGACGCGCTCGACGGCCCAGGTCACCGGCTTGCCATCGATCTGAACGCCGTTGGCATCGAAGACGCGGGTTTGAAATGCCACGCGCTCGCCCGGTGCGACCGTCACTTCGGCGGGAACAACCAGCAGCGACGCGGGCTTGTCCTTCTGAGCAGGCGCCTCGGCTGCCATGGACGGCGCTGGTTCGGCCTTTGTCGTGTCGCCCTTCTTGCCGAGACAGTAGGTGCCGTAGCGCGTCATGAAATAGACGCGGCCGTCTGAGACGATCGGCGCGCCGTTGATCTCGACGACGGCCTTGTCCTCGCGTTCAAAGTGTTTGGTGTCAAGCTCGACGCACTTGTCGCCGGCGTCTTTGAGGATTTTGAAGATGCCGTTCACTTCGCCGATGTAGATAACGCCGTCAGTTGTGACCACCGGCGAGCCCTTCATGGCCCGTCCGACGCGGTACTCCCAGAACTTCTTACCGGTCTTCGCGTCGAAGCAGTGCATCTCGGCGGAGTTATCGACGACGTAAAGCCTTCCATTGGCCAGTGCAGGCGATGCGTAACCCGCCGTGATGCCGTTGACGCGCCAGATCTCGCCTTTGTCGGTGATATCGCCGGTCAACGAGCCGTCGAGGCAGACGATCGCCCCCATGTCCGTGATGTTCAGGTTTTCTTCGCTCTGCGTGACATAGACAAACTTGCCATCGACAACGGGCGATGTATTGAGTCCACGCTTTGCCAGGCGATATTGCCAGATGCGCTCGCCGGTGCGGACCTTGATGCCGTACACGTTGCCGTCGGCGCATGGCGTGATCATCACTCGCACGCCGTTGATGACCGTGACCACCGGCGTCGCATAAGTAGTGTCGAGGGGCTTCTCGCCCGGCAGAGAGGACCAGATCAACTCGCCGGTTTTCTTATCGAAGGCGAGGAAGCGATGACCGGCCTTGTTGGGGCCTGTGTCCCAGCCCGCCAGAAGGTACTCAATGCTGATGATCGCCTTGTCTTCGTCGATGATCGGCGTGTGAACTCGGCCGCCGTATCCGCTGAAGCGCCCGAAGTTCTCGCCGAGCGCCTCCTTCCAGATGAGTTTGCCGTCCTTGCCGCTCAGGCACATGAACTCACCGCCGGTGCCGTAGGCGTAGATATTGCCCGTCTCAGGATCGGCGACGACCGACGACCATGCGATGCGGTTCTCGACGATGTCGGAAAGATAGACGTTGAAGCGGTAGGCCCAGATGGTCTTGCCGGTGTCGGCGTCGAGGCACACAACCTGCTCGCCGACGCACTTGTCCTCGCCCGCCGGGGCGATGGCGTAGAGGCGACCATTCATCAGGATCGGGGTGCTGCGGCCGCCGATGTCCGACTTCCACAGTTGATTCTCTCCGTCGATTTCCCATTGGGTGACGACGGCCTTCTCCCGGGCAAACCCGGACTGCTCCGGCCCCCGCCAGCCCAACCAGTCTGACGCCGATGCCGTGGCGGCGACACCCAGGGTCGCGGCCATCGCGATGACGACTGTGATGGTGGCTTGCTCTTGAAGAATCGACGCGCTTGTCGCTATCTGTCGCATATTATCTCTCTCCCGCGAAATCGCTCGGCTTCCGGCGCCGGCCGCTAGGTCAGTCTCGTCAGGCGCCTGGCCTTCATCTCAAACCGCGGCAATGAGCCCGGCCGGGCCAGGCTGACGACCGGCTTGAAGTGCAACCTGTCCTGCACCGCCGTTTCCAGCCGCCGCGCGATGGCTTCATCATTTTCAAGTGTCGGCTCAATCTCAATGTTCAATTGCGTCATGGCCCCGCGTGCATCCACTTCCAAACGATACTCGGCGACGCCGCCGATGCCCCGCACGATGTCGTCGATCTGCGAAGGATACACGTTATTGCCGCGAATGAAAAACATCTCGTCGATGCGCCCGAGGATGCCCTCATCAACCCTTGCGAAGTGTCGCCCGCACGCGCACTGACCGCGGCTTAATCGAACCAGATCGCCTGTGCGGTAGCGGATCAGCGGCATTCCCCACCGTCCGAGGTGAGTCACGACGAGTTCACCCGGCTCGCCGTCCGGCGTCGATTGCTGCGATTTCGGATCAATTACCTCGATGATGAACTCACTTTCCATCAAGTGCATTCCGCCCGGCTTCTCTTCGCATTCAAAACCAAACGGCCCGACCTCCGTCAATCCGGTGTGGTCGTATACCCTCGCGCCCCATGCTGTCTCAATGGCCCTGCGTGTCGCGGGAACGCTACCGCCCGGCTCACCGGCCACGATCAGTCCGCGAACCGCCGATGCCGCGATGTCGATTCCCTCGTCTTTCGCCACTTCCGCCATACGCAGCGCGTAGGTCGGCGTGCAGCAGACCATCGTCACGTCGTTCTCGGTCAGAAACTTGAGTCGCGCGGTGGTCGTCATTCCGCCGGCGGGAAGACTCATGTTGCCAAGTTCGACCGCGCTCTCAAACGCCCCCCAGAAACCGATGAACGGTCCGAACGAAAAAGGAAAAACAAACCGGTCCGCCTTCGTCACGCTCGCCGCGCGATAAATGACGCCCCAGCACCTTTTCCACCATGTCCAGTCTTCGGGCCGATCCGCCACGCGCAGCGGCTCCCCGCTGGTGGCGGACGTTTGATGTAATCGAGTATAGCACTCGATGGGAAAGGTCAGATTTGTCCCGAAGGGCGGATGATCTCTTTGATCCTGCTGAATTTCAGATCGCGTCGTCAGCGGCAGCGCCGAAAAGCCCTCGGCCGCTTCCTCGGCGGAGCGATTTCCCAGCTTGGCGCGATAAAAGGCATTTCGAGCCAGCACCTCGCGAAGCATCGCCGTCAGCTTGCGCCGCTGTAGCGCAGCAATACCCTCGCGGTCCAGTGTCTCCTCGTCGCTGATGAAATAGGTCATGGGTTGACGAATCCGTCGCGGCGCGCGGGGCCGGGTCGACGTTCCACACTCCTCTTTTCAAACGAGACCCGGATTATAGTTTCACGGCCGCAGCCGGGCGAGCGCGAACATCTCGATCGGCAGCGCCGGCTTCTGATCCGTCGCCATGTCACTCAAGACCCGCCCGACAACCGGGGCGAATTTGAAGCCATGTCCCGAAAATCCGCCCGCGATCAGCACATTCGCGTGCCGAGGATGGCGGTCAATGATGAAATGGTCGTCCGCCGTGTTGGTGTACAGGCAGACCTTTCCATCCATGCGCGGGCCGTCAGCACCGCGAAGGTGCCGCTGCATATACCAGCGCGCATCCGCCTCGTCCGAAGGGAGGATCCGCCGATCGACGTCGCTCGCCGTCGTGATGGTGCCGCCATGATGCCGCGCCACCTTGATCCACGGCGGATCGGCGCAGGGGATTCCGTAGTATCCCCGATTAGCGACGAAGTGGATGAACACCGGAAACCGATCGGGCGTGAAGAACTCGGGCTGGGTCGGCGCGAACCACATCTGCACCTGCCGCTCCACGCGCAGCGGGATGCCCAGGTCGGCGACGATTCCCGGCAGCCAGGGTCCGGCGGTGATTATGAGCTTGGCGGCCGAGTAGGCGCCGCTCTGTGTCTTGACGGTGACACCCGATTCGTTCGCCGACCACTCCAGCACGCACTGATTTGCGACGATCCGGCAGCCTTTTGATTCGGCCAGCCGGGCCATCGCCAGGATCGACTTCTCCGGTAGCAAATAGCCCGCGTCCTGCTCGAAGACGCCCACGTCGCGCTCGGCCGGATCGAGGCCGGGCCATCGCGCGGTCATCTCCGGCTTGTCGAGCACTTCAAACGGCAGCTTGTGCTTTTCCGCGCTGTGCCGCGCCCCGCGAATGCTCTCGTGATCGGCCGGCCCCACGTTCAGACAACCGACCAGGTGCATCAGCTTCTCGCCGCCGGCAGCCTCGATCTCTCGCCACTCGTCGTAGGTCGCGTGAAGCAGCGGGACATACCGCTCGTCCTCAAAGTAGGCCTTGCGAATAACGCGCGTCCGCCCGTGGGAGCTGCCCAAGTCGTGGGCAAGGGGGAATTGCTCGATGCCGATCACACGAATGCCGCGCTGGGCCAGTTGATAACACGTGGCGCTGCCCATCGCGCCGACGCCGAGAACGATGACATCGTAGTTTTCCGTCACGACTGAATTGCAACCGCCCGCGCCGCTGCAGGCAAGCCCCTCACCAGGTGCTCATCGCCGTTTGAACCAGCGGCTGATGGAGAATCTCGGGCGGCATGTCGTACCAGGCGGTCGTAATTACCCCGAGTGTCTTGCCGTTTTCCTTCGCGCGGCGCCCGTGCGTCGAAATGTTCCGCTCGAATCGGGCGAAATTCGGCGTGCCGTCTTTCATATCCCCATTGCCCATCCCCGTCGGGCTCGTGATGACGTCAAACCCGCGATCCTGGTAATACTCGACATACGGCAATGCCCGAATGAGCCCGGGGAAATCGTCCCCGAGGTATTTCCCGAACTCCGCCATGTAACTCTTGCCCAGCGCCGATTTCAACCGCGCCGCCTTCGAGTAGTTCCGCATCACACCGCGCTGTACGTCGGACAGCTTGTTCGTCCTGCCCGGCACGATCCACGACCAGTCGTGACAAACGCGCGGCCCGCCGTGTTGGGCGTGCGACATCCGCGGAATCAACACCGGTGTCGGGTCATCCACCACGATGTAATCCCAATACTGAATGATTGTTTCCTTCGGCAAATGGTCCAGCGCGTCCGGGTGCGCGCAGAACGTGTCGTCCCAGACGATCGGGCGTTTGCCCTTCGCGAGCACCCACCGCGCCAGCTCGCCCATGAACCGTCCGTACACCGGGCCGACGCCTTCCTTCTTCACCAGCGGCCGACACCGCGGACATTCGCCGATCTTCCGCGCCTCGTCCCCGCCGAGGTGAAAGTGCCTTGTTGCTGGATGCAGCGCAATGACTTCCGACATCACCGTTTTTATCAGCGGCAGACTCTCCCCATGCGTCGGGCACAGCATGTTCACCCGCCCGTCGCGCTCGCGCAGGTGTGCAAAGCGATCGTGCTTGAGCAGATACTCGAGGTGTGCGAGCGACTGCTGGAGCGGGATGATCTCAATGCCTTCCCCGGCCGCCGCACTGGTTAGTCGGGCGATCTCTTCCAGCGAGAGCGTCAATCCGTCGCGCATCTGCGGCTGATCGGAGAACGGAAATCGCGGGCCATACTCGACCAGCAGCGTGTTCAACTTGAAGCGCGCCGCCGCATCGACCAGCCGCAGCGCCGCGTCCATATCCATCCGTCGATAGCTTTCAAAGTTCAAATGAAACCCACGCACGGCAACGTCCGGCGCATCTTCGACTTCGCCGACCAACATCTCGGTATGCGCCGCGAGCTGCAGCAGCGTGCGCAGCGCATGTCGGAGGCCGTCGGCCTGCACCGCCTGGCAGACAACCTGCGACTCGTTGATGAGTAGCCGGTACCCCTCCGCCGCAGATTCCCCTGAACCGAGCCGAAGCTCTAGCGTTCCCTCCGCGCGCCCCGGCCACTTCTCCTCAAACCCGCACAGTGCTGCCCGCGCAGCGTCCGATTCGGCGACAATCTCCAATCGCCGCGGCCAGCCGCGCTGTATCGGCCTTAAGCTCGCCCGCTTGGCCGCAGGGATGATTGAATAAGGCTCATCGCCCAATGTCAGTGTCTCCATCCCCGATGCCACCGGCCGCCTGCCTACTCAACACCGCCGTGCCGAATTACGATGCCTCGCCACCGTCGTCAACCGGTGACAAAGGATCAGTCTCCACCATGTGCGGCATCCTCGGCGGCATCTCAATCGAACCCTTCGCGGAACTCAATGATCCCGCCATTCTCGACCGCGCCATCGACACCATCGCCCATCGCGGGCCCGACGACCGGGGCAGCATGATCGTCCCCGACCGCCGCGCCTTCTTCGGCCACCGTCGCCTGAGCATCATCGACCTCGCCGGCGGTCACCAGCCCATCTCCAACGAGTCCGACCGCATCCACCTCGTCTACAACGGAGAAATCTATAACTTCCGTGCCCTGCGTAAGTCGCTCCTCGACCGCGGCCACCAGTTCCGCACGCATTGCGATGGCGAGACCGCGCTGCATCTCTACGAGGAAGACCCGCGCCGCTTCGTCGAGAAGCTTTCCGGCATGTTCGCCATCGCCATTCTCGACGGCGACAAA